>CAMKFB010000037.1 GCA_946411735.1 uncultured Selenomonadales bacterium | reverse complement strand
CGTGATCTTGATCTCCTCCGCCGTCCGCTCTCCGATCATCATATTGTACACGCGCTTGACGTACTGCACGATCGACGAATCCATCTCGTCGCCGCCGATCCTTATCGAACGGCTCGTCACGATCCCGCCGAGCGATATTACCGCAATCTCCGTCGTGCCGCCACCTATGTCAACGACCATATTGCCCGTCGCTTCCTCCACCGGCAGCCCCGCGCCGATCGCTGCCGCCATCGGCTCTTCAATCAAATACGCCTCTCGAGCGCCCGCCTGTTGAGCCGCGTCGATCACCGCGCGCTTCTCGACCTCCGTCACGCCCGACGGCACTCCGACCACCACTCGCGGTCGCGCGAATGATTTCGAGTTCATTGCCTTCCGAATGAAGTATTTCAACATCGCCTGCGTTACATCGAAGTCGGCTATCACGCCGTCCTTCATCGGGCGAATCGCTATGATATTGCCGGGCGTGCGCCCGATCATTTTTTTTGCTTCTTCACCGACCGCCAGGACTTCTCCGGTGTCCTGCTTTATTGCGACCACCGACGGTTCGCGCAAGACGATCCCCTTTCCTTTTACATGCACCAACGTGTTCGCCGTGCCCAAATCTATTCCCATGTCGTGACCGCCAAAAAGACCAAACAACATTGCCGGATAAATCTCCTTTCATCTCAACCCTATCGGTCGAAGAGATATTCATCGTAACCGCAACCCGCGCGGCGCCCTCATTATAAAAAACCATGCAAGATAAAGCAATGTTTTTTTCATCGTCGACGGCGCGGCGCCGATTTGTTATAATATCTCAACACGATCGAAAGGAGAGATGAGCAATGCGCCCGTCGAAAAAATTGACTTCGCCGCTGCAGAGAAAAAGCGGCGTTCCCGACAATCTCAGAAATTGCAAACACTGCGGCAAAGTATTCATCGTGAGCGGCGATGATCTGTTGTGTCCGGCTTGCCTCAAGCAGGAAGAGCACACTCGCAATCGAGTGATGGATTACGTTCGAGATAATCCCGGCGTGACGATCGAGCAGGCGCTTGAGGCGACCGGCGTTCCCGATCGCTTGCTCAAAAGGATGATCCTCGAGGGAAAATTTACCACGGACTCCAAAAATCCGATCGTCAAAAACATCAGGAGGGTGTGCGCGATCTGCGGCAAGCCGATTGAGGACGCGGGGATTTACTGTCGGAGCTGCACGTCGCGGATGGTGCACGAGAGCAAGCACGCCGCCAATCAGTCGGTCGACAAGATTTCCAACAAGAAGATCGGCGATATGAGCACGGTCGAGCGCCTGAACGCGCAAGCCGCGCGGGAATTCGAGCTTGAGAGCAAACGGCTCGGCAGGAAAAAATGAAGGGAGTGCAGGAATATGGCAGAGACTTTGCGGAATTGCAAGGGCTGCGGGAAGTTGTTCATGTATCGGGGCGTGAAGTTCTGCGTCGATTGCCTTGAAAAGCAGGCGGAGGACGAGCATCGCATCATCGACTACGTCAAGGCGAATCCGCTGTGCACGATCGTCGACATCGTCAGAGACACCGGCATCGACGAGAAAATCGTGCGGCGGCTGATCGAAGAGGGGCGGCTGATCCAGGCGGGCTTGGAGTATGAATATCCGTGCTCGAAATGCGGCGAGCCGATCATGTCGGGGCAATACTGCGACAAGTGCGCGAAGAAATTGCGCAATGAGATTTTTGAGGAGCAGCGTCGGCGCAATGATCGGACAGGTTTGCGCTACAGGCAGCTGTCGGTGACGGCGGGCGGCAAAAAATGAATTGAACAAATGTCGCTGTGGTGATAGAATAACTCCAACGAAATTTTGGGGAGGTGTCGATATGATTATCGGCGTGTCGAAGGAGATCAAGGACAACGAGAATCGCGTGGGCTTGACGCCGGCGGGCGCGGAGGCGCTTATTAAAGCGGGGCATGCGGTTTTGATGGAGGAGCATGGCGGCGAGGGCTCGGGCTTTACGAACGAGCAGTATGCGGCGGTCGGCGCGGAGATTGTTTCGGACAAGAAATCGATCTACGACCGCGCGGAGATGATCATCAAAGTCAAAGAGCCGCTCGAGCCGGAGTACGGACTGTTTCACGAGGGGCAAATTCTGTTCACGTATCTGCACTTGGCGCCGGAGCCGGCGTTGACGCGCGCGCTGCTCGATCGAAAGGTGATCGGGATCGCCTACGAAACGGTGGTCGGGCGCGACGGTCGGAGCTTGCCGTTGCTTGCGCCGATGTCGGAGATTGCGGGGCGGATGTCGATCCAGCTTGGCGCTCAATTCCTCGAGAGCCAATACGGCGGCTCGGGCGTGTTGCTCGGCGGTGTGAGCGGCGTGGCGGCGGGTCAAGTGGTGATAATCGGCGGCGGCACGGTCGGCACGAATGCGGCGAAGATCGCGGTCGGGCTCCGCGCGCGCGTGACGATCATCGACAACAACATTCATCGTCTGCGCGAGCTCGACGACATTTTTGACGGTCGGGTTTGCACGGTGATGTCGAACAGCTACAACATTGCCGAGTGGGTTCGGAAGGCGGATCTTTTGGTTGGCGCGGTGCTGATCCCGGGCGCGAAGACTCCGCAATTGGTGACGGAGGAAATGGTCAAGAGCATGAAGCGCGGCTCGGTGATAGTGGACGTGGCGATCGACCAGGGCGGCTCGATCGAGACGTGCGATCACGTGACGACGCATACCAATCCAACTTTCACCAAGCACGGCGTGATCCATTACTCGGTGGCGAATATCCCGGGGGCGGTGGCGCGGACCTCGACGTTGGCGCTGACGAATGCGACGCTGCCGTATGCGCTCTCGATTGCGAACAAAGGTTGGAAGGCGGCGTGCTCGGATGATGACGGGCTTGCGAAGGGACTCAACGTCGTCGACGGATATCTCGTCAACGCGGCGGTCGGCGAGGCGCTCGGGATCGAGTACGTCGATGTGGATCGATTCTGCGTCTGAGACTATTTCTCCCGCCCGTTTTTATCGATAAAGGTAAAGAGGAGGGAGAATGTCCTATGCAAAATCCGACAGTACAACTCAAAAACATGCTCGGCGCCGGCTCTAGCTCCGCGCTGTTCAAAAATCTCGTCAACACCATGGCGGACAACAACATCAGCGCTTTGAGCTACAGCGCGACGTTTCAGACGGTGTCGATGAAACAGGCGACGACGCTCGACGGACGCTCGATCACGCAGATGTCGATGACGGAGTATAAGGTTTACATCGGCGCCAAGATCGACGACATTCCGTTCAATGCGACGCGCCCGTTCGACGAGCAGGCGATCAACATCAGCGACGCGGGTTGGCTCAAGATGAAGAACGATCCCGCGCATGAACAATTCGTGCTCGACGCGATCGAGCGGAGCCGTCAATTGATCGACGATCTGTTCAACCAAGGGAGCGTCGGGAATTATTCGGTGCTCAGCTTCGACGACACGCGCGATTATACTTCGCACATGTTCAGCAAGATGTTCGGCGGCAGTCTCGAGTCGGCGCGCGACACGTTCGAATTTGAGTCGTGGAATGCATTTTGGATCAGCCGCGCGGAGCGTGCCGAAAAGGCAAAGGCGGCGGAGCAGGCGGAGTCGGCTGTAAAAAGTTCGCTGCTCGATATGCTTGCCGAGAACAACAAACTGCCGACCGTCTGATTCGCCGGCAAAAAAATCGGGCGACGCCCGCCTTCGCGCGAGTGCCGCCCTTATTTTTTTTCGATCGAGAATCATTGACGGAGCATGGCGTTGAACATCGACAGAATCTGCTGACCGTACTCTTTGCCCGGCACCGCCCAACGCCCGTTGAGATCCTGCCAATTGCCGAGCGTGCGCTTGCCGTACGCCTTTCGGACGATCGAATAACGCGGGTCGACGATCGCCGTCGAGGGGCGCCGCGTCGATGAATACGCCAACAAATGTTGAATGTGAGCGCGCACTCCGATTTGCGGGTTCGGGAAATACGAGCCCTTCACTACCGCCGACGTCGTCCCCAAGCCGCAATAATTATTTTGATCCGGCGTCACCGTCCCGCCGTAGCGGAAAAAGCCCGTCTCTTTGAACGCTTGACAGAGCGCCACGTCCGGTCGAATGCCCTCGCGCGCGCCCTCTTCATAGTACAGCTGCACGATCTCCTCCGCCGACACCGCGATGTTCGGATTGGGATTGTTCATCAACAAATAGCGCACGCATTGGTTCTGGCTGGCCATCGGCGTACCGAGGATCGACGTGTCCATCGATGAGAGCGTCGTCGGCACCGTGAACTCGATGTCATCCGTCCACTCGTCGTCTGTCGGCGTCGCCGCCGTCGGCATCTCCGCCGTTTGATCGGGGTGGAGGATCGCATCGATCCGCGCTTGGATTCGCGCGCGATTTTCTTCGACCGTGCGCCTTTGCTCCTCCGTCAGATTGATCGTCCGATTTCGCGAGTCTTGATATCGCCGCTCAACTTTCGTGTCGACTTTCGGATCGTGCACGCGCTTCGCCTCGACCGTCAACGGCATCGTCAGCGCGAACGCGCCCGCCATTGCCAACGCCAACGTCTTTTTGAATGTGCTCCTCAATATTTCCAATCGAATCACCTCAAAAATTCTTTCATTCAACTCAAAGTCTTTCATTGCCTTTTCACCTGTTGCGTAGTATACAACATCGGATCGAAAAGCGCAATCGTTTTTGGCGAAAAAAATCTTGACAGCGTCAATTTTTATGATACAATCATCATCGTTGAGCGGGGGCATAGCTCAGCTGGGAGAGCGCATCGCTGGCAGCGATGAGGTCAGGGGTTCGAGCCCCCTTGCCTCCACCACCTTCATCAAAATAGAAATTCAGCCTCGGATGAGTTGTCCGGGGCTTTAATAGTATAAGGGAGGATTGGTTCGTTGGAAGGAAAGCTCAAGCTCTACGGCTTCAACAATCTCACCAAGTCGCTCAGTTTCAATATCTACGACATCTGCTACGCCAAATCGCAGCGCGACCAGCACGATTACGTCAAGTACATCGACGAGCAGTACAACTCCGAGCGCTTGACGAATATCCTGACGAAGGTGACGGAGATGATAGGCGCGCGCATCCTCAACATCTCGAGCCAAGATTACGAACCGCAGGGCGCGAGCGTGACGATCCTGATCGCGGAGGAGGCGGCGATCTCCGCCGGTCAAAAGCGACCGATCAATCGTGATCAGCGCGAGACGATTGTGGCGCATCTCGACAAGAGCCACGTCACGGTGCACACTTATCCCGAGTATCATCCCGAGACGAGTCTGGCGACGTTTCGAGTGGACATAGACGTGTCGACTTGCGGGGAGATTACGCCGCTGCAGACGCTTGACTTTCTGATCGGGCAATTCGATTCGGACATCATCACGATGGATTATCGGGTGCGGGGCTTTACGCGCGACGTCACCGGCAAAAAACTTTTTATGGACAGCAAGATGACGTCGATCCAAGAGTACATCAGCGACGAGATTTTGGACATCTATGACGCGGTCGACGTGAATATGTATCAGGCGAATTTGTTTCATACGCGAATGCTGGTCAAGGAGCTCGAGCTGCAAAATTATTTGTTCAACACCGACGCGCACGAGTTGCCGCCGAAGACGCGGCTGGAGATATCGTCGAACCTTCGGCGGGAGATGATCGAGATTTTCAGCGGCAAAAATATCTACTGATGAAAAATTTTATGCCCAAGCGCCGGCAGTTTCGAGTGCGGCTGTTTTTCGAGGGGCTGACAGTCGGCATCACGACGAGCATCATCATAGCCGCGTTCCGATTTTTGATCGACGAGGCGGACGTGTATCGCCCGATGTGGCTCGACCGATTAAAAATCCAACACGCGCCGCTCGATTGGCTGTTGACGATCGCCGTGCTCGTTTCGACGGCATGGTTGATCGCTCGAGCAATCGCGCGCGACGGTCAGATCGCCGGCAGCGGCGTCCCTCAGATCAAGGGAATCCTCCAAGGTTCGATGACGATGACGCGCCCGCTCCGATTGATCGCGGTAAAGTTCGTTACGTCGATATTGGCGATCGGCGAGGGCATGTCGATCGGGCGCGCGGGCTTGAGCGTGCAATTCGGGGCGTGCATCGGGATGTTTTTCAACGGCTTGTTGGGGCGGCATCAAAAGTTTGAAGGCAAATTTTTATTGACGGCGGGCGCGGGCGCGGGGCTTGCCGCCATTTTCAGTGCGCCGCTGGCGGGCGTGGTGTTTTGCGTCGAGGAGCTCAACAAAAAATTCTCGGCGGAGCTGCTGATGGTGTCGATGACGGCGGCGGTGAGCGCGTCGGCGGTGGTGAAATTGGTATTCGGCGTGCGACCGGTTTTCGAGACGATCACGCCCGCGATCCACGCCGCGCCGCTCGTTTCGACCGTGCCGTCGCTCGACATGATCGCGACGATCGCCGCCGCTCCGATCGAGTTCACCGCATACTTCGCGCTGCTCGGCGCCTTCACGGGAGTCGTCGGCTCGTTTTTTACGAGAGCGCTGCTGATATCGCTCGACGCTTACGACAAAGTAAAAATTAAAGGGACGCGGCGATTTCTAATCCCTTTGATTCTGTCGATTGTAATCGGAATGTATTTGCCCGAGGTGCTCGGCTGCGGCAACGTGCTGGTCGACGAGTTGTTGAGCGGCGACTTCGCGCTGTCGATGCTGTTGATATTCTTCGCGGGCAAATTTTTATTTACGATGATCTGCTTCGGCACGGGCGCGCCGGGCGGAATTTTTTTGCCGTTATTGGTGCTCGGCGCGCTTTCGGGCGATATCTTTGCGTCGATCGCGTCGATGGTCGGAGCGTTCGGATCGCAATGGTCGGCGCTGTTCACCATTTTCGGCATGGCGGGTTTCTTCGCGGCGGTCGTCAAGGCGCCGATCACCGGCAGCATCCTGATAATGGAGCTGACGGGGAGCTTCACTCATCTGCTGGCGCTGATCATCGTCTCGGGCGTGGCGTTTCTGATATCGGATTTATGCGGAGGCGCGCCCGCTTACACCGCGTTGCTCAACCGTTCGCTCCATCGATAAAGCGCTCAAAAGGCGGCAAAGCGTCCCGCCGTCGAACACGACGAAGTCCGCCGCCGCCAATGCCTCGTTCACCGGTCGATGCACGCCGCCGTATGCGATTGCAATGTCCGCCGCCGACATCATCGACACATCGTTGAAACTCTCGCCGATCGCGACCACTCGCTCGGCGCCTTTTTTTAATCGACGGATTACCGCGCCCTTATCGAGCACGCGCAACCGCCCTTCCGCATCGACCGTCGAAGAAAAAATCTCGCAACCGATCCGCGCGGAGATCGGCTCGATCCACCGATCCAAATTCCCCGTCACCAGCGCGCACTCCGAACGATGCTCACGAATAAATTTTTCGATCGCGCCGTCCAACGGCACTTTTTTTATGATCTCGACGATCCTCTCCGACGGAATCTGTTTCAATATAAAATATCGCAGTCGAAACGAAATGTCGAAGGGGATCGCGCCGCGCAACGTCAGCTCCGTCAAAAATTTTATCTCGCGTGTCAGACCGAGCTCCGCCGCCAAGATCGGAAGCGTCTCGACCGTCGTCACCGTCCCGTCGAGATCGAACGCATACTTGATCACATCAGCCCGCGAACTATCTCGATCGTCTTTTTCACGCCCGAACGCGTGTCGTCATGCGGCGTCCAACCGAGCGCTCTCAGCTTGTCGTTGAGCATCACGCCCTTGACCACTTTTGAGAAGCCCGCCGATTGGATCGCGTCGGGGATCTCGAATACGACCTTGCGCCCTGCCAACCCCGCGATATACTCCGCGATCTGCCGCAACGATAAAATTTCGCTCGAGTCCGCCACGTTATACGCCGCGCCCTTCGCGCCGAGCAACCACGCGTACAACAATCCGCCCGCCGCGTCCGCCGAATAGCAGTAGGAGAATTGCGGGAGCCCTTCGCTCTTTAACACAATATCCTCGCGCTTGACGCCGTTCATTATGAATTGCGACATCGCTTTCGAGTCGTCGAGCCGCATCGTCGGACCGTAGCAGCGGCTCAACCGCGGAATCACCACGTCCATCCCGTACTTGCCGATATACGCTTGACAGAGCGCCTCGCCCGCCCGCTTGCCCTCGGGATAACCCGCGCGGAGCGTGTTGCAGTCGATATAGCCGCAATACTTTTCGTCAAAGGCGTCGTCGCCGCGCGCCTGACCGTAAATCTCCACGCTCGAGACGAACACAAAACGCTCGATCTCCGCCCGTCGCCCGTACTCGAGCAGATTGTACGTGCCGAGAATGTTTGACATAATCGAGCCGACGGGATCGGTCGCGTACTGCACGGGATGAGTGTTGCTCGCCGCGTGAATGATATAGTCGACCTTCAATCGATCGAGAAGCGCCTCGACGTCGATCGCGTTCACGTCCAACGATATGAACTCGAAATTCGAAGCGCCGAAGTATCCTCCGAAGCGCTCCTCCGCCGAAGTCTTTTTGCGACCCGCCGCGTAAATTTTGACGTTGCCTTTCTTCATCAGCACATCGACGAGCGTCGTGCCGATCAGGCCCGTCGCGCCCGTCAACAAAATTTTTTTCCCGTCGAGTTTCGACCACGGCAGATCGAGCGCCGCCAATCGATCGATGTCCTCAACGTAAAGCCGATTGTCGATGTACATTACGCCACCTCACTTGAGCCACTCGTCGCGCTTGAGACTCAAAAACGCCTTGAACAGCTCGATGTCCTCGACCGTCGTGATTTTGATGTTGCGCTCCGAGCCCGCCGCAAAATAGAGCGTCTCGCCCAAGTCGACCATCATCGTGTTCGTGTAAGACGAGCCGTAGATGCCGATCTCCTTCTCGAACGCCGTCTTATACGCCCAATGCAGTTTGCCGAATTTATAAGCCTGCGGCGTCGACACGCGACGGAGCGTCTCACGCGGGATGTACTCGTCGGTGCTGACATCGTCCTTGCGCTTGAAAATTTGCTCGTTATAGGGAAGCGACGTCACGCCGTTGCCGTGCTTGCGACAGGTCGCGATCACATCGGAGAGAACCGCGTCCTCGACCAGCGGACGAATGCCGTCGTGGATTATCACCACATCATTCTCGGAGCAGATGTCCTCGAGCGCGAACACGCCGTTGCGCAACGACTCTTGGACGGTCGAGCCGCCGTTGACGATTTTCTTGAGCTTGTCGATGTTGTACTGACGGGCGTAGGCGCGGAGAATGTCCTGCCAACCGTCGAGACACACGACGACGATGTTCTCGACCTCGGGATGCTTTTGAAAATTCTCGAGCGTATAGATGAGGATCGGTTTGTCCCTGACGTTGATGAACTGCTTGGGGATGTCTTGACGGGTGCGCTGACCTTTGCCCGCCGCAATGATTACTGCCGTTGTGCCCATAAATTATTCCTCCAAATCTCATTTATAAACGTCGCCGCGCGGACCGAAGTCGATGGCGACGACGACGATCTCCTGCTCATAGACTTCGTAGATCAATCGATAGCCTCCGATGCTTTTAAAAACATGCCCGGGGACCATGTCACACACTCCTCATCCTTCGTCGCTTCGATCTCCGCCCAGAGTTTTTCGTCGAGCATGAGGGCGATGTCCTCTTCGTCGTAGCCCATGGTGCGATAATCTTCCGTCGTCCAGACTTTTTTCTTCGGAGATTCATTTTCCGTCGTTGACATAATCAGTTGCCTCCATTCAAATCGCGATCAATCGCGTTGAAAATGTATTCGCTTGCAAGCATACCATTATCCTGCCGATAATTAAAGTGTTCGTCGAAAAATTTTTGTCGAGCCGCCGCCATGGAGTCGCGCTTTTTGATCAGAACGTCGTCGATAAAGGCAGCAATCGCCTTGTGATCGCGACCGTCCGCACGATACAGCACTTCCATCAGCGCGGCGCCGATATCGGTGAAGCGTTGCGTGTCGCGCGTCAAGAAAAGCAGCGGCTTATGAGTGTACTGATACTCGGCATTGAAGGAGCCGCTGTCGAGGATCATTCCGTCCGACGAGGCGAAGATCGATTGATAGTAGCCGCCGGTGACGACGCGCGCGTTCGGCAATTTCTCCCATCGACGGAGATATTCTTCGTACTCGTCGCTCGAGCGGAATAAGCCCGAGCTGACGGCGGAGTAAACAAGGTTGGGATGGGGCTTGACGACCCACGCCGTTTTCGGATGAGACTTGGCGTATTCGTAAAAGAATTTGTGGTTGAGGTGGAAGGTCGAGTATTCGATGCCGTTGTCAATCGACCAATGCGGCGCCCAAATGATTCGCGTCGAGTTCGGGCGCGCCTCCTTCCATTTGAATTGGTCGTCGGGATGCTCGGCGGCAAAATAATCCAAGCGGGGATAACCGCTGTAAGCTCCGCGCGGAAGCCCGAGACGACAATTGTTTTGATAGAAGTCGAGAGTATCTTGCGTGTCGAGAAAAACCTTCCACGCGAGCGTCATAATCGGATAATCCTGCAGCGGCACGTGCGCATTGCCCGAGATGTGCATGCCGTAGGGGATATAGACCGTCAGCGTCCGAGCCGTTTGCTCCTCGAGCTGCAATGCCGGCGGGAGGATGTCGGTATACGGCGTCAAATAGATCAGAATGTCCTGCTGCTCGAAAGATTGGTCGCCGTCGACGACGTTCATGCCCTTCGACGAAAAAATTTTTAAGCCGTCCTCAAAATCCTTTTCGACGGACGCCTCGTCGAGATCGCGGCGCTTGCACATAAAAATCGTCGGCTCATAGCGCTCCGAGCGCTCGAACTGACGGTAGAGATCATCGCCGCACCACATCGACGTATCGTAGAGGACGAAGCCGACTTTGATTTTGGGCTGCCGACGAATTTTTTCGAGCGTCACGGCGAACAGGCGCGCCAACAATTTATTGTACGCGTCGACCATCAGCAGCGCCGACAGTCCGAAGAATTTGTCGTAATTCATCTCGAGCAGCCCCTCGAACGGCAACACGCCCTGATTGTGGAGCTTGAGAGAAATCAGCGACGAGACCAGTTGCGCTCCGCGCGGATTGAGATTGAGCGCGTCTTTGAAGCAGTCGTAGCCGAGCGGCACATCGAACAGATCGATCAGCCGAAAATCTTTGAAGATGATCTCGAGCTGACGGAGCGACTGACGGAAGATCACGAGTTGATCCTTCGGATATTGTTGATGGATGATCGGCGAATACGGCAGGACGACGGCGATCGGTTTGACACCGCGCTCGATGCAAAGTTTGATGTAATTTTCGAGGGCGTTGAGATTGCGATTAAAGACGACGGCGTTTTGCTTAACTGTGATCGAATCGAGAGTGTCCTTCCAACACTCGAGAGCAGTCGGCGATAAATCATCGGAACCACTCGGCTCGACGGACGGATCGAGCGTCGGCTTGAAAATCTTTTGGATCAATTGCCCTTGTACGGATTGATCGGCGAAATTCTTTAATGCGACGACGTACTGAGTGTTGTCGGCGTTCTCAACGAACAAAGAATGCGGCGCGAGTCCGATCAGCGCGAATTTCAATCGATCGGAGTGCTCGAAAGCATAACGGGCGGTGAGATATGCTTGACGAACATCTTGACGGGCATCGGCGAGATTGACGCCGGCGACGCCGTTGAAACAGTTCAGAGCAATGCCGTCGACAAAGGATTGATCGCCGGTGATGAAAAAATTTTTGTCGCCGAGCGATTTGAGCGCGTCGATCCATAGACCGTCGAAACGAATGTTAAAGTCGACGATAAAATCCTCGGGAATGCCGTTCGCCGTCAAAAAATCCTTAACTTGATCGCTCCGCGCGGAGCCGTCGAGGAGCCAAACGAAATCGGTCTTATGAACGAGAAATTCTTCAATCGACGACAGCGGCTGAGTCGGGATCGTTTGATCGCCGATTGATATCGCCCGTTGATCGCCGTCCTCGACGAGCATGGCGATGAGGATTATTTCGTTAAGGTTGAGCCTCGACAGCGTCAGCTCGATCCGCGCGGCATCAAGCTCGATAATTACGACCGGCAATTTAGCCATTGGCGACCCCTCCCACGGTTTGAGCCCTAATCCCGCGACGACAAAGCTCGTCATTAATCACGTCGCTTACCGCGCGAGCTCCTTGGAGATTGAGATGCGACAGATTGTAAAAATATCTGTAGTCGAGCGGGAAATCGAACAGATCGATCGTCTCGAAACCGTACGCCTTATGTAATTGCTCGAGCGTACGACGGAACATCGAGAGCAGATCGCGCGGATATTTTTTTCGGATGATCGACGCGAACGGAAATACGATGCCGACGGGCGTTGCTCCACGCGCAAGGCACAGTTGAATGTACTGCTCGAGATATTGAAGATTCTTCTCGAACGTCTCGGGGAAAAATTTTTTTGTGAGGTTATCGAGTTCATCCTCCCAATTTATGAACGCGGTCGACGACAATTGTCTTGAAACGATACTTTTGAGTTGAGAGAAATTGAGATCGGCATCGTCCTCGGTGGTCGAGGTGAAGATGTGTTTGACTTGACCGCTGATGAGCATGCGGAGCAATTGCCCATGCACAGAGTCGTCGCGGGAATTTTTGAGCCCGAGCAGATATTGGAGATTGCGCGAGCAGACGGAAAAAGCCTCAAGGTTTTCGTAACGGAACGAATACGGCGCCAGCCCGATCAGCACGATTTTGATCGACGGTTGACGCTCGAAAACGTATTGCGCGATGAGATATGCCTGACGGAGGTCTTGATTGGAGCCGGCAAGATTGACGCCGCGCAAGCCGGTGATGCGGTCGAGATCGAGCCCGACTTCGGTATAAGAAATGCCGGTGGCAATGAGATCGACGGGATGGTTTTCGACGTACTTGAGATTGCCGAGCCACGCCTGCTTGATGTGGGCGCCGATGATGAAATTGACGATGTTGTCCTTTGGGACGTCGTTTGCCATGAGAAGTTTTGCGATACGCCAAATGTCACCGACTTTTGATGTGGAACAGTGAAGGAGCCAAATGAACTCGTCAGGGCGCTTGAGGAATCGCTCGATGTCCGAGAACGGGTAAGCAGTGAATTGAATGTCACCAATCTCAATCGATTGTCCGAAGCCTCCATCGATAATGACCGCCTCAAGCCGGGCATTGTTGAAATTGAGAGCGGCGAGCGCCCCCTCCAGCAATGAACCGTCAAGTACTACGAGTATGACTGAGATTCTCCCCAAGATGATACCTCACTTTCGATCAATCAAATCCAAAAATCGTTCGAGGCAATACACCATCCACTTCTGATCGCCCTTCATGCCGTCGGTGCAATGAGGAATGAACTCCGCGCGCGTCGGACCCGACCAATCGTCCATCCACTCGTTCATCGGGCGGGGCATGGGAGTTTTCTTCGGCTGCTCGACGTTCGGATAAAGTTTTTCAAACGCCTCCCGCACGACGTATTTCGATCGACCGTTGCGAATTTTGTTATAGTCGATCGGCTCGGCAAGGAACGTCTCCGAATACGGCGCGATGAATTTTACGCCGGCAAACTCACATGCATGATAATACGAGCCGAGTGATTCGGGGAAGAACCATCGATTGAGGAAGATGTGCGGATCGATCACGCCTTCGACGGCAATCTCCAAAAACGGCTCCATCAAAATCATCGGCTCGCGCAAAACTTTATAAGGCATCACGTAAGAATATCGCTCGATAAAATCTCCGACCGACCAATGCTTTGACAGCAGCCCGTCAAGCCCGCCGTAGACGGTATCGGCAATCTCGCCGAAAATAAATTTCGTAAAACCGTCGGCTTTGACTTGGAGCGCGGCTTTATAAATTTGCGCCTCGATCGAGTGGATCGGCGCGCCCTTGTGTTTCATCAGAATGTCGGCGAAGTTGCGCTGTTCGTCCCACGTGATGTCGATAATCCTGTGCTCGAGATTGCAAGCGTCGGCGATCGCTCGGGCACGCTCGGACTCGTCGGTAACTTGTTTACCCGGCACGACGCAACGGAATGTGTAAGCGATCGAGCCCGCGGGCATGAACTTCGCGAGGATCGCCGAGTCGATGCCGCCGCTCAAGGCAAGCGCGGCTGTACCGTCGGCGGTCGCCGCCTCGACCTTCGCCTTCAACGCCGAGATCAATTCGTCGCCGGTTTTGATCGGAGTGCGCGGAAAATCGGTGTCGACGGCGCGCGGGTGATGATCGGCATCGAAGGATTTATTTTTATCGTAAACGTAACGGAACATAAGATAAGAATTCATGCAAAAATCTTTATCGACCATTGAAGAAACTCTCCTTTGTCGTCGCCGACGCGGGAGAATTTCAACGCAAACTCAACCGCGCGGCGGCTCGATTATATTAAGAAATCGCTCCAGGCAATACACGGCTCGACATTCGGATAGAGTTTAGCGAACGCCTCGCGCACGACGTATTTTGATTGTCCCGCGCGGATTTTCCGATAGTCGATCGGCTCGATCCATTTCGTCTCCGAATACGGTCCGACAAATTGAACGCCGGCGGTTTCGCAAGCATTGACGTAAGTGCCGAGTGCCTCCTGACGGAAATACTTGTTGATGAAATCATGCCCGTCGACATCGAACTCGTCAAAGGGCGCCGAAATCATCACGGGACGACGCAAAAACTTATGCGGCATGATGTAAGAATAGCGCTCGCGAGCATGAACTTCGCGAGGATCGCCGAGTCGATGACGCCACTCAAGGCAATCGCGGCTTTACCGTCAGCGGTCGCCGTCCCGACCTTCGCCTTCTCGTCATCAGGGGAGATCAGCGCGGGGCTGCTTAAACGTCTGCTTACACCCCCCGTCTGTAAGCTCCGCGCGGAGGTTTTTCAGAGTCTGATTGATGAGCGTCGAGGAAGTTCCTTTGGTGTAAGGGAAGTAGACGACGCGAACGCCGACGGCTTTGAATTTTTCTTCCATCTCCTGCCACGACGGCGAATGATACCAATCGTCGCCGACGAAGAGCACGTCGAAGTGGAGCTTCTCCCACGCTTCAAACTTGTCGAGTGTCTCCTGAGGAATGGCGGCGTCGACCCATCTGATGTTGCGGACGATTTCGATGCGCTCCTCGAACGGAATGACGGCGCGCTTCTTTTTGTACTCGACGAGCTTGTCGACCGTCACGCCGACAATGAGCTTGTCGCAAAGCCCGCGCGCGTTCTTGAGCAAATTCAGATGCCCGATGTGAAACAGGTCGTAGACGCCGGTGGTATATCCGATAACCAAAAAATCATCCTCCCAACTGTTGATTGATCGTTTTGAAGATCATATCCGAGGCAAGCATGCCGTTGTCTTTCCGATAGTTCAGCTCCTCATCGAAGACGCGGGTGCGCTGCTCGTGGCACGTGTCGTTTTTGTTGATGAGCACGTCCTCGATGAAATGTTTGATGCCGTCGAAATTCTTGCCGTCGACGTGATAGCCCGCCTCGATGATCGCCGTACCCATTCGATTGAGCTTCGTCGAGGGACGCGTGAGGAAAAGCATGGGCTTGCGCGTGTATTGATACTCGGCAATGAAGGAGCCGCTGTCATTGATGATGCCGTCGGAGGTGGCGAAGATCGCCTGATAATAGCCGCCGGTGATCACCTGCGCGTTGGGCAGCTCGTTCCACTTACGAAGGTATTCTTCAAACTCCTCCGTCGAAGCAAACACGCCGGTCTTGACCGCCGAAGTCAGCAGTTGAGGATGCGGCTTGACGACCCACGATGTCTCTGGATGCGCTGCCGCATATTCATACATGAAATGACAATTCCATTGGAACGTCGCCAGCTGCAAAATGTTTCCGATCCCTTTGATCGACCAATGCGGCGACCAAATGATCTTGACGGAATTCGGTTGCGCCTCTTTCCAATCGAATTGCAGCTCGCCGCGCTCGTCCTCGACAAGAATATCCATCTTCGGATGCCCGGTATATAACACGCGCGACTCCCGCAAACTGTTATGGTGTATCAACCGTTCGGCAAGTTCCTTCGTCGACGTAAAAAGTTTCCACGCGACATCATGAATCGAGAACTTGTTTATCGCCCACAGACTGACGTTGAGCCCGTAAGGAATGTAAGTGATGAGCGTCTCGGCGGTGATGCGATGCAACCGAAAAGCGCGCGTCAAATATCCGAAGTACGGCGTCAAATAAATGAGCACGTCCTGCTTCGGAATCGCCTTGTTAACGTCACTCATATCGACGACGTTGAGCCCGCGCGCGCGGAGCAAGTTCAAGCCGCGTTGGAAATTGGCTTCCACCAACGGACCTGATTCATCGGGGCGCATGCAGAAAAAGACCGTCACCTCGTAGCGTTCGTTTTGAGCGAAGCGATTGTAGAGCATGTCGCCGCTCCACATTGCCGAATCGAACAGCGCGAAGCCGATTTTTATTTTATCCTTGCGCTTGATTGCATCGATCGACTCCGCAAAGATGCGATCCATCATGTCATCGTAGGCGCGCTTGCCGAACAGCCGTCGCAAACTTATCAACCGCGAGTACGATACCCTACGCATGTCGGCGATCGGAAGCAGTCCTCGAATGCGAAGCTGCCAACTGAGCGCATTGCTCACCGCTATAGCGCCGCTGATGTTGAGCCGATCTCTGTTTGAAAGAAAATCCTCGGCGATCGGCAGTGTCGACATATCGACGAACATGAAATCGGTCGAGCTTTCGAGCAGTCGGAGGAAACGGCGCATAAGTTTAATCCGCTCGAGCGATCGAGCGTTGACGGTCGCCGGCAACAGTACTCCGATCGGTTTGACGCCATGAGCCGCGCACAATTGAATGTAATCCTCTAATTGTTGAAGGGCGGCATCGCGAAGTTCTGGCAGCGGCATTTCATCGAGCGCAACGTCGTCGTCGACATAAGTTCTTTCGTACGATTGCTTCAATGCAACCAGACTTGGATCGGGCTTGACATTTTCGGGAAATTTGACGGTCGAATTGAAGTGAGCGTAAAAAATCTTTTCATCGAACGTCGCGTCGCAATCGGCGAACGCATATCGACAATCCGTGCCGCGATCCGAAAAATGTTTTTCATCGACCGTGTCAAACATCTCGGGCGTCAAGCCAATCAGTACGAACTTGATCGATTTATTGTGCTCGAGGACATATTTCGTCACAAAATACGACTGCCGCAAATCTTGACCGTCGCACGCAAGATTTACGCCCTTTTGTCCGATGATATGATTGACATCGATGTCGAGCGCCGCGCGGATATCGCCGGTCGCAATGAAATCGAAAGCGCCTTCGGCGGCGACTTTGACGTTGGCAAGCCATATCAGATCGATTTTCGCTTTGATGTCGAAGTCGACGAGCGCTCCGCGCGGAACATCGAAACTCTGAAGGCGTTCGGACATGCGACGTTTGACACTCTCGTGGGCACCGACCATCAACCATAAGACATCACGCCCGTCGAGCACAAAACGGTTCAATCCATCGAAGGAATCGATCGGCAAATTGCGCTCGTCTCGGAGTGCGGTGATCTCCTCGGCATTTTTGCCGGCGATCAAGATTGCGGAGATCTCCGTGCGATCGGCGTTCAATCGCTCGAGCGCGTTGTCGAGCAGATTAAAATCGAAGACAAGCATAATCACCTTGGTCTTGCCGATTTCGACGGATTGAACGGGCTCGAGATAAAAACTCTCCCATGCGGAATTTCTCGGCGCCAACCAAAAGCGATTGACCTTGGCGTGAGCGGACCAAAATCGACCGTTTTGATTCACGGCGATTGAGTCGCGAATGAAGTTGCGAGCGAATTTTTGACGGCAAGGGGTGTCGGCAAGCATGGCGCGCCCGCTGTTACCGATCGCCTTGATGTATTCGACGATGCCGTTGCGAACGACGAAAAAACTCAGCGCCTCGCCGTCGTCACGAGCGTAGAGGATTTGTTCTTCGACGTTGAACTTGTCGGCGGGCTTATGACAGAGGATTGAATTTGCGTCGAGATACGCGAGCGTGCCATGATTGGTCTTGACGGTGAACAGATCGTTGCTACCCTCGACGGTGTTAGCTTGTACCGTGGTAATCACTCCTGTGACAAATTTTAAACAGTATATTAATTGGCAAGGAGCTTGTCAACGCGAAATGAGCGTAGACAAACGGCGCGATCCGTGATATATTTTGCCGATAATCGATTGAACGGAGTGATCTGATGGCGAAGAAAAGCGAGGGCGGGCTCAAGATCGCGTGCGAAAATCGCAAGGCGCGGCACGACTATTTCATCCACGAGACTTACGAGGCGGGCATCGAACTCAAGGGCACGGAGGTGAAATCGCTCCGCGCGGGGCGGGCGAATTTAAGAGACTCCTACGCCGAGGTGAAGAACGGCGAGATTTTTGTCCAACACCTCCACATCAGCCCCTACGACCACGGCAATATTTTCAATCACGATCCGCTCCGTCCGAGGAAATTGTTGATGCACAAGCGCGAGATCGTCAAGCTCTTCAGCAAGACGCGCGAGAAGGGCTTTACCCTTATCCCGCTCAAGATTTATTTCAAGCGCGGTCGAGCGAAAATGGAGATCGCGTTGGCGAGCGGCAAGCATACCTACGACAAACGCGAGGATTTGAAAGCTAAGGCGGCACGGCGCGATGTCGATCGCGCGCTCAAAAATAACGGACGGGAGTGAGATAAAATTTCTGCTGAAAAAATGCATCGCGGTCTCAAAAATCGCCACTTACAGATGATCGCACTCGGCGGCGCCATCGGCACCGGTCTTTTTTACGGATCCGCCTCTACAATTTCAATGGCGGGACCCGCCGTCACGCTCAGTTATCTCGTCGGCGGCATCATCATCTTTTTTATCATGCGCATGCTCGGCGAAATGAGCGTCGACGAGCCCGTCTCGGGCTCCTTCAGCCATTACGCCACAAAATATTGGGGAGAGCTTGCCGGTTTCGTCGCCGGCTGGAATTATTGGTTCCTCTACATCATCGTCTCGATGGCGGAGCTCACCGCCGTCTCGATCTACGTCGGCTATTGGCTCCCCGACCTGCCGCATTGGATATCGGCGCTCGTCTGCATCATCGTCATAACTACCATCAATCTCATCAACGTCAAGATGTACGGCGAGATCGAATTTTGGATGTCGCTGATCAAAGTCTCCGCCATCATCTGCATGATTGTCCTCGGGCTCGGAATCCTCTTCACCGACGCGCGTCCCTTCCCCGACAATTTCTCCAACCTTTGGAACAACGGCGGCTATTTCCCCAACGGCATTTGGGGCATGGTCGTCGCGATCGTCCCCGTTTTATTCTCCTTCGGCGGCATCGAATTGATCGGCATCACCGCCGGCGAAGCCGAGAATCCCGATAAGACGATCCCGCGCGCAATCAATCAGGTCGTCTATCGCATTCTGATTTTCTACGTTGGAACGATGCTCGTGCTGATGGCGCTTTGGCCTTGGAACGAGGTCGGCATGGAGGCAAGTCCCTTCGTCCAGATTTTTGACAACGTCGGCATTCCCGCCGCCGCTCATATTCTTAACTTCGTTGTGCTCGCCGCCGCCGTCAGCGTTTACAACTCCGCCATCTATTCAAACTCCCGCATGCTCTACAGCCTCTCGAAAACCGGCGGCGCTCCGAAATTCCTGTCGGCGCTCTCGAGCCGCAAAGTCCCCGTCAACGGCATCTTGACCTCCTCGGGCATCACGCTCATCGTCGTCGCGCTCAATTATTTTTTCCCGGGGCGAATTTTCATGTATCTGCTGTCGGTCGTCACGTGCGCGGTCGTCATCAGCTGGTTCATCATCGTCGTCACACATCTCAAATTCAAACGGCATTGCGAGCGCACCAACCATCCGACGAAATTTCATTCGATCGCCTATCCGTTTACAAACTACCTGTGCATGGCGTTTATGATCGGCGTGGTCGCGATGATGGTCACGCTCAAGGATATGCGCCTTGCCGTCATCGTCATGCCGATTTGGATCGCGATCATCATCGCCGGTTTCTACTATCAAAAAAGGAGTGGTTAACATCAAAGCGTTGAAATTCATTTGCGCCGTCCTCTGTCTTATGCTGCTGTTGAGCGCGCCATCGGAGGCGAAGAAAAAATTTGACGCCGCTACGGGCAAAATCCTCTACATTCCGCTCGACAATCGACCGATCACGAGCAAACAAACCGTCGAGGTCGCCGAAAAACTCGGCTTTGAAGTCATCATGCCGCCCGACGAGCTGCTCGGCAATCGGGATGAGCTGGGCAATCCCGAGCGCCTTTGGGAGTGGCTTGAGACCGAAGCCGACGAGTATAAAGACCTCCGCGCGGCGGTGATCGCCGCCGATTCCATGCTCTACGGCAGTCTGGTCGGCTCGCGCAAGCACGATTACGAGCCGCAATTGATCGCCGAGCGCGCCGCTCGTTTCGAGGAATTTCATGACGATCACAAGCGGCTGCCGCTTTACGTGTTCAGCTCGATAATGCGCACGCCGCGGACGGGCGCTCTTTCGGGGCATGAGGAGCCGGAGTATTATCGCAGCTACGGCGCGGACATCTTTCGATACACAGCGTTGATCGACAAACAGGAGATCGAAGGGCTCAATCGTCGGGAGAAGAAGGAGTTTGCCTTCCTCGAAAAGTTGATCCCGAAGAACGCGCTCAGCGATTGGATGAATCGGCGCAAGAAAAATTTCGACGCCAACAAGCTGTTGATCGACCTTGCGAAGAAGAAGAATTTCAATTACCTGCTGCTCGGGCGCGACGACAACGCGCCGTATTCGCAGACGCATCTCGAGAGTCGTTACCTGACCAAGTACGGCGACAAGCTCGGCAAAGAGACCTTTCAATCGATTGCGGGCATCGACGAGATCGGGCTGATGATGATCACGCGCGCCATCAACGAGCGGCTCAACAATGTGCCCTTCGTGTTCGTTCGATACAATTGGGGGCGCGGCAAGGAAACGATCCCGTCGTATTCGGATGTGACGATCGAGGAGTCGATCGATGCGGCGATAGCGGCGACGGGCGCGATGAAGGTTCCTTCGCCGGAGCGCGCGGATTTTGTACTTGCCGTCAACACCAATCCCGACGGCAAAACTTTCGAGGCGAACGATGCTTTCAACGACGTCAACGCTCGTGAGGGCACTCAATACTTCGCGGAGCTGGTGAACGATTACGTCAGCAAGAATTACAATGTGGCGGTGGCCGACATTGCCTTTGCCAACGGCTCCGACAACGCGCTGATGGAAGCTCTGAAGGAGCGCGGGCTGCTGTTTCGATTGAGGGCTTATGCGGGTTGGAACACGGCGACGAATTCGACGGGCTTTGTGCTGTCGACAGCGATGCTCAGCAAGATGATGCCGGACGGCGCGGTCGATGATCTGCTGTTGACGAGATATCTCGACGATTGGGCGTATCAAGCGAACGTGAGGAATATTATGGCGGGGCAATTGACGTGGCTTCGCGGCGACGGATATTACGGCAAGCTCGGCGACAAGGCGGACGCGGTGAGCGGTCGGACGACGAAACTGCTCGAGCGGTTTGTGGAAAATAATTTGCCGCCGTTTGCGGGCTCGGAGGATATGATGGTGGTCTTCCCGTGGAATCGGATGTTCGAGTCGGACATCTTGCGCGGGCGCGAGGCGACGATCGAATTTGAAAAGTCGCAGCCGCATATCCTTCCCATTAAATGACGGTTGAAGAAACAAATAAAAAAGGCTCCGCGCGGAGCCGTATTTTTTTATCGAAAATATTTTTTGAGCCGAGGCTCAGTTGTCCTCGTTGGAGTCGGTTTCGCCGCTGATCACTCGGATCGCTTCGCGGAACGCCTCTTCGTTGCGCGCGCCATGGATCGACAGCACCAAACTTTTACCCTTCGCAATCCCGAGATTCGCCAGCGACAGAATACTCATCGTCGAGCCGCTCTTCTTGCCCGAGATCAATCGGATCAAGCAGCCCGTCTCGTTCGCAATCTGCACCAGATGCGAGCACTCCCTCAAGCCCAGCACGCCCTTGGCCACCAGGATGAACGACACCACCGCGCCGTACTTAGCCAAATCGCCGCTGTAGCCGTCGTAATTCGAGAAGTCTACGATGTTGTCCGCAACCCGCGTTCCGAGTGCCTCATAGTCTCTATTCTCAATCGTCTTGTATGCGAATGCCATTTCCAGTTTCTCCTCTCAATGCCTTGCTGTGTTTTGACTTCGACTGCCGACTTCCCTGTCGACATTTAAATTGTATCACGCTGCCGCTCATTCATGCAACAAGTATTCATTATTGTTTCATTCAAATTTCGCTCCGATTTCGTCGGGATTTTTTTTTGCTTGTTTTAGCCGCCGTAAAATAGTACAATCGTTGCAATATGAGAGGAGGTTCGATGTGACCAAAATTTTTTCGACGCTCATCGCTTTTATGATCGTCAGCGCGCTCAACCTTAATCCCTGCTGCGCCGAGGATTTTCAATTCGTCGATGCCGAAGGCGTCACCGGCTACTACGTCGACATGGATTCCGTCGAAAACGAAAGCCGCTCGATTATCGCCGCGCGCATCGCCGTCGTCAAGGCGGACGCCAATCGGATGTTCGTCTACGACGTTCGTTTCAACCACGTCGAGCGCACCTATCGGATCATCGCCTCTCAGACGCTCGAATACGACTCGAGAGACATCCTCGAGACCGATAACATACCGCGCGACGCCCGCGCCTACGCCTCCGGCTCTGAGATGTCCGAGCTGATCGATTTCATCATGTATGGCGGTGATCTTCCTTGACCGATAAAAAATTTTTTATTCCGCTGCTGCTGTCGATGCTGCTGATGCCCTCGACCGTCGGCGCGGAATATCACGCGCACTCCGATACCGGCACCGAAGTCTTTGACTATATCGAGAACCAACATCGCGAGGAGCGCGCCAATCGCTTGACGGACGAGCAGAAGAAATTGCTCGAGGACGTT
>CAMKFB010000036.1 GCA_946411735.1 uncultured Selenomonadales bacterium | reverse complement strand
CGAGAATGCGGTGACCTTCGCCTTCGCGCAATTTCTGTTGATCCTGCCGATCATGCATCTCAACCGAAAATATTACATCAACGGCTTGAAACTTCGTCCGCAATCAGCATATCTGCTCGACTTAATTCACCCGAACGCGGGCGCGGGCGTGCAATTGTATTCGGAAGCGGTATTGAATTTTGGAGGAGACGTTGCCCCTTGACGAAGGAAAATTTCAATGTGACGGGCATGAGCTGTTCGGCGTGCTCTGCTCGAGTGGAGCGCGCGGTCGGCTCGATTGTGGGCGCGGACAACGTCAGCGTCAATCTGTTGACCAATTCGATGCAGGTGAAATTTGACGAGACGCTCACATCGACCGCCGATATCATAAAAGCGGTTGTCGATGCCGGCTACGGCGCCTCATTAAAAAATCAGCCGTCGAGTGTTCGACAATCCGATCGAGCAACCGCTCAACCGATTGAGGACGAGATCGCGTCTATGCGCCGCCGTCTGATGTGGTCGATCGCTTTTTTGTTGCCGACGGTTTACATCGCAATGCATTCGATGCTCGGGCTGCCGACGCCGCGCGGAGTCGCCGAGCTGTTTGACGGCGTCGAGAATGCGGTGACCTTCGCCTTCGCGCAATTTCTGTTGATCCTGCCGATCATGTATCTCAACCGAAAATATTACATCAACGGCTTCAAAAATTTATTACGGGGCGCGCCGAATATGGACAGCCTGGTGGGGCTGGGCTCGATGGCGGCGGCGGCGTTCGGAGCGTTCGCGCTGTTTCGGATCGGTTACGGGCTGGGGCACAACGAGCTGTCGATCGTCGAAGAGTACAGCCGTAATCTGTATTTCGAGTCAGCGGGGATGATCGTCACGCTGATCACGGTGGGCAAATATCTCGAGGCGCGCGCGAAGGGCAAAACTTCAGCGGCGGTCGAAAAGCTGATCAAACTGTCGCCGAAGAAAGCGACGGTTGTTCGCGACGGCGTTGAGCGCGAGGTCGAAACTTCGGAGTTGACGGTCGGCGACGAGATCATCGTTCGACCGGGCGAGATCATCGCGGTAGACGGGCTTGTGCTCGACGGGCAATCGAACGTAAACGAGTCGGCGATCACGGGCGAGCCGCTCCCGACGGCGAAATCGAGCGGCGATCGCTTGACGAGCGGGACGCTCAATGTCGACGGCGTCTTGAAATTCCGCGCGGAGGCGGTCGGCTCCGATACGACGCTGAGTAAAATAATCGAACTGGTTGAGGAAGCATCGGCATCGAAGGCGCCGATCGCGAAATTGGCGGATCGAATCTCGGGCATCTTCGTGCCGACGGTGATCGCGATCGCATTGGCGGCGGGCGCAATCTGGCTGTCGATGGGCGCGACGATCGAATTTGCGTTCTCGATCGCAATCTCGATATTGGTGATCAGCTGCCCGTGCGCGTTGGGGCTGGCGACGCCGGTGGCGATAATGGTCGGGATGGGCAAGGGCGCCGAGCACGGGATATTGATCAAGTCGGGGGAGGCGCTCGAGACGGCGCATTCGATCGACGTGGCGGTGCTCGACAAGACGGGGACGATCACGGAGGGGCGCCCGCGCGTGACGGATATTTTTTCGATCGAGGGAATGTCGAGAGAAGAATTTATGACGATCGCGGCGAGCCTCGAGAGCGGGAGCGAACATCCGTTGGCGAAGGCGCTCACATCACTGACGGACGAGCGCAAGCCGGTGAAAGAATTTCGAGCGATTTTCGGGCGTGGAGTCGAAGCGACGATCGACGGGGAAAATTATTGCGTCGGCAGCCCCAAATTTTTTGCGGAGAAAAAAATATCCGTCGTGGCGGTTGACGGATTGATCGAGAGATTATCGGGCGAGGGCAAGACGCTGATATTGGTTGCGCGCGGTCGAAAATTAATCGGGCTGATCGCGGTGGCGGACGGGATCAAGACGACGAGTCGGGCGGCGATTGAGGAGTTTCGACGGTTGGGGATTGACACGGTGATGTTGACGGGCGATAATGAGCGGACGGCGCGCGCGGTCGCCTCGACGGTGGGTATCGAGCGGGTGATCGCGGGAGTGCTGCCGGAGAAAAAATCGGCGGCGATCGAGCAACTTCAATCGGAAGGAAAAAAGGTGGCGATGATCGGCGACGGGATCAACGATGCGCCGGCGCTGATGCGAGCGGATTTGGGGATCGCGATCGGAGCGGGCACGGACGTGGCAATCGAGTCGGCGGACGCGGTGCTGATGCGCAACGATCTGCTCGACGCGGTGAGCGCGATCCGCTTGAGCCGCGTGGTGATTCGCAACATCAAAGAGAATTTATTTTGGGCGTTCGCGTACAACGCGGTGTGCATTCCGTTGGCGGCGGGGCTGTTTTATCCGTCGCTGGGGCTGAAGTTGTCGCCGATGATCGGGGCGGCGGCGATGAGCCTGTCGAGCGTGTGCGTGGTGCTCAACGCATTACGATTGAGAATGTTTTCGATCGAGCGGGCGGTCGGAGAAACGGCGGTCGGCATCGACGAGACAATAAATTTCGGCTCAATCACGGTCGAGGAAGAGGAGGAATTTGGAATGACGAAAGAATTGAAGATCGAAGGAATGATGTGCAAGCATTGCGTAAAGCACGTGCACGACGCGTTGGCGGCGATGGACGGAGTGACGGCGGTCGATGTGAGCCTGGAGAAAAATTCGGCGGCGGTGACGATGTCGCGCGAGATTCCGACGGAGGAGTTCTCTAAGGTGATCACGGACGCCGGCTACGAGCTGGTCGGATAAAAATTTAAGAGCCGCCGCCCGCGAAGGGCAACGGCTCTTTTTTGATCGAAAAAAATATTATTGCTGTCAATAGGCGACATCGTGTTTAAGCCTGTCATGCTCCTCGGAGCGCTTAGAATCATTCCACGAATTTAAATCGCCCGTTAAATAGCCGGTGATGCGCCTGATGCGCTCGAATTTCGGACCCTGCAACTCGTAATTCAAATCAACCGAGCCGTCCGCGCACCCGACCACATTAATTTTTTTGAGCGGCTCCGTCGTCCGCTCCCGTACGTAATCGACGTAGTGCTGCGGCTCCGCATCCGAAATGTCCTCGAGCCCGACGAAGACAACCTCCACGCCGTCGAACACCCTTTTTTCCATTGTCATCACTCCCTTCAACGAGCGACATTTTATCAGAAGGGAGTGCCTTCTTCAAACCCGCGCATCGACCATCGACAACTTCTTAGACTGATCGGCTGTGATGAGCGCGGCGATAAGTTCGTCAATCTCACCGTTTAATATCGCATCGATTTTGTGTAACGTGAGACCGATCCGATGATCCGTCACGCGCCCCTGCGGAAAATTATAGGTCCGTATCCGCTCCGAGCGATCGCCCGAGCCGACTTGATTTTTCCGATCCGCCGCGATCGCCTCCGATTGCTCGCGCCGCGCCTGATCGAGCACTCGAGCGCGAAGCACGCGCATTGCTTTCTCTTTATTCTTGAGCTGAGACTTTTCGTCTTGGCATTGGACGACGATCCCCGTCGGCAAATGCGTGATGCGGATCGCCGTCTCCGTCCGATTGACGTACTGACCGCCCGCGCCCGAGGCGCAATACGTGTCGATGCGCAAATCATTGGGATTGATCTCGACGTCGACCTCCTCCGCCTCGGGAAGGACGGCGACCGTCACCGCCGAGGTGTGAATGCGCCCGCCGGACTCCGTCACGGGAATGCGCTGAACACGATGCGTGCCGCTCTCGTATTTCAATCGACTGTAGGCGCCCGCGCCCTCGACCGTAAACGAAATTTCTTTGAAGCCGCCGATCGCAGTCGGGCTCGCGTCGACTATGTCCGTCCGCCAACCCTGTCGATCGGCGTAGCGCGTGTACATCCGAAAGAGATCGCCTGCAAACAGCGCCGCCTCCTCGCCGCCCACGCCGCCTCTGATCTCGACTATCACGTTGCGATCATCGTTCGGATCCTTCGGCAGCAGGAGGATCGGAAATTCCTTTTCGAGCGAATCTCTGTCGCGCCGAAGATCCGACAGCTCACTGTAAAGCATCGCCTGAAGCTCGTCGTCCTCGGCGTCCGCCAACAACAACTCGTCGTCCTCGATATCGGCGACGATATTTTTATACTCTCGAAACCGCTTGACGATCGGCTCGAGCGACGCATGCTCCCGATTGATTTTCGTGAAGCGCTCGACGTCGGCGATGATCGACGGGTCGCCCAACATCGACTCGAGTTCGAGATATCGATCCTCGACCGATTGAAGTTTATCTATCAACGGGCTGATCCCTCCGATCGATCGAAGTCAAGAGCGTGTGCCACGCCAACGTTGCGCACTTGACGCGCGCGGGCATTGTCGAGATGTTTTTGAGCGTCGCCGCCTCGTCGAGCTCCGCCTCCAACAAATTTTCGTCGGTGATTTTACCTTTAATCATGTCGATGAACAATTGAGCGCGGCGTTTTGCGTCGTCGACATCGCGCCCGTTGAGCAGTTCGATCATCATATCGGTCGACGCTTGGCTGATCGCGCAGCCCGCGCCGTTGAAGGCGGCATCGACAATTTTTCCGTCGGCGATCTCGAGCTCGAGCGTGATCTCGTCGCCGCAACTGGGATTATGCCCGCGCTCAACGATCGTCGCGTGTTCGAGTCGGCGGCGATTATCGGTCGAGCGGGCGTGTTCGGCGATCAGCTCGGTATAAATATCCTCAAGGTTCAAGGCGCAGCACCTTCCTGACTTTCTTGAGCGCGTCGATCAAGCGGTCGACATCGTCAATCGTATTATAAAAGTAAAAACTCGCGCGGCAAGTCGCGTTCTGCTTCAAAAATTTCATCAGCGGCTGTGCGCAATGATGCCCCGCGCGGATGGCAATGCCCTCAAGGTCGAGAATGGTCGAGACGTCGTGCGGGTGGACGCCCTTGACGTTGAAGGTGATGATGCCGGTCTTTTTCTCGATCACGCTCGGCGCGCAACCGTACAGTTCGATGAAGGGCAGCGCGCTCAACTTGGGAATGGCGTAATCGATCAAACGGCGCTCGATTGCCTCGATCCGCTCGAAACCGATCGCTTGAATGTAATCGATGGCGGCGTGGAGCCCGGCGGCGCCCTCGACGTTTTGAGTGCCGGCCTCGAATTTTTGAGGGAGCTCGGCGAAAGTGGTCGACTGCTCCTCAACGTATTCGATCATATCGCCGCCCGCGAGGAAGGGGGGCATGGCGTCAAGCAAATTTTCTCGACCGAAAAGGACGCCGATGCCCATGGGCGCGAGCATCTTATGCCCGCTGAAGGCGAAGAAGTCGGCGTCGAGCGCCTGAACGTCGACAGGGATATGCGGGGTCGATTGAGCGCCGTCGACGACGACGACCGCCCCGACGGAATGCGCTTTATCGGCGATTTTTTTGATATCGTTTTTGAGCCCGAGGACGTTGGAGACGTGAGTGACGGCGACGATTTTGGTCCGCGCGGAAATTTTCCGTTCGATATCGGCGTCGTTGAGAGTGCCGTCGGGGTTGAGGTAAACGTATTCGAGCGCGGCGCCCCGGGCTTGAGCGACGCGCTGCCAGGGGACGAGATTGCTGTGATGTTCGCTGACGGTGATGACGATCGAGTCGCCGGCGCCGACATTGGTCAAGCCGTAAGCGTAGGCGACGAGGTTGAGAGACTCGGTGGCATTTTTGGTGAAGATGATCGACGCGGGCGCGGGGGCGTTAATGAATTGAGCGACGCGGGCGCGGGCGGACTCGTAAATATCGGTGGCGCGGACTGAAAGTTGATAGGCGCCGCGATGAGGGTTGGCGTTGCAGCCGCCGTAATATCCGCAAATCGAGCGCACGACCGACTCGGGCTTTTGAGTGGTGGCGCCGTTATCGAGATAAACGATGGGCTTGCCGTTCATCTTTTGATTGAGGATAGGGAAATCGCGCAGAAAATTTTTATCGGACATCAATCAAACTCCTTAGGAAAAAATATTTTTGACGGCGTTGACAACCTCCTCTACGGCGATCTGATTGATGCAGTGGGCGAAGGGCTTGCAACAATGCCCGATGCAATCGTCGAGCGCATGCGCGGGCTGAATGATCACGTGACCTTCGCCGAGCGGAGCTGTCCGAGCGGAGCTGTCAACGAAAGACTGATCGCCGTCGGACGGGACGTTGTTGAGTTCGATGCACTTCATGCCGCACGCTGCCGCCAAATGCATGGTGCCGGTATTATTGCCGACGTAGAGCGACGCTCGATTGCAAAGCGCGGCGGATTCTCTCAACGACAAGCGGTTGGTGAGATCGACGACGACTCCGCGCGGAGCGTGCCGGACGATGTAAGCGGCACTTTCGACGGCATCACGCCCGCCGATGATCGCGAATTGGAGATCGGTGCGCCATTGATGCAATCGATTGACGAGATCGGCGAAATTTTTCCGATCCCAAATTCGATGAGGAGCGGTCGCCGACACGCCGAGCACAATCAATCGGGCGTCGCCGCGATTTTTTATGAGTTGGAGCCCGCGTTCGGATTCATGTCTTATTGAACGGTCGTCGAGCACATCGGTGAAGAGCAGGTTGAAATTTTTATTGTGCATCGATTTATTACGGTTGACGTGTTCGGAGTAGCCGAGGCGAACGGCGGCGCGGCTGAAGAAAATCAGAAACGAGGCGCCGTAGAGATCGACATCCCACGCGGGAAGGATTGCGGAGTCAAACGCGTCGATGTGTCGCTCGAGGAGAATTTTATCGATAATGTTTTCGGCGTTGCTCATTCGAGTGCGGAGGGTGCCGATATTTTTTTTCCAATCGAAGGCGCGGACGTGATCGACGAACGGGCAATCCAACATGAAATCGCGAGTGATCGGTGTGGTGATGAGAGTGATGACGGCGTTGGGATATCGGCGTCGAAGTTCGCGGAGGAAGGACTTGGTCAAAATCATATCGCCGATGCCGCCGAGACAACGGTCAACACTTCGCGCCACGGCTTATGTTCGACGGTTTGAAACGGAATCGATTGACGGAACTCCTCGACGAGCGCCGGCGTCAATTCATTCGAGCGACGAACGTTTTCAATCATGTACTCGTCGTCGAGTCGAAGGAAATTTTTGAAGCCGTGTTCGATCAGCAGCCCTTCAGCAGACGGTTGATATTTCTCGGGGAGCGCGAGTATACAGCCCGTCGCCCCCCTCCCCGTCATGATAAATTCATGGTCGTCGACGGTGAAGACGGGATGATCCATGAAGCGCTCGAGCGGGAGCTGCGTGAAGCGATCGGATTCGGTTTTGCTCGTCGAAAGAAAGCCGTCGAAATCAAGACCGATTGCGTCAAGACGTTCGGCGAGCGCCGCACTGTAATTGCCGATGCCGAAAATAAAATTCTTGTCGTGAGCGGCGATGAATTGTTTGATTGCCCCCTCCATCATTCGAGCCTCCGTTGAAGTTGCGCGACGAGCTCCGCGCGGAGCGACTCATCGTCGATCCGCTCGAGCACGGGCGCAAACGCCGCCTCTACTATCAACCGCTCCGCTTGCGCCCGATCCAGCCCGCGACTTTCGAGATAAAACATTTTTTCTTCGTCGAGCCGACCGATCGAGACCGCGTGATGCCCGTCCACATCATCTTCATGCGACAACATCAGCGGCACCGAGCGATTGCGCACATCCTCCGACAGCAAAACAACTTCTTCGCTCTCGCGCCCGACCGAGCCTTTCGAGCCCCGTTGGAAGTCGAGCGTCCCGCGAAAATTTTTCTCCGACCGATCCGTCAGCGCTCCGCGTACTTTCATCACCGCATCCGTCCGCCGACCAATCTGCCGAATTATATAATTGAGATCGATCTTTCGACCGTCGGAGCCGAAGTAAACACTTTCGATCTCCGCACTCGAGTCGTCGCCGTTGAGATCGACCGTGAGCTCGACGGCGGAATCCGCGCGCCCGATATCAATCGCCGTTACCTCGACTCGCGCCTTGAGTCCCACGCTTATATTTATCTTCTTCGCGACCGAGCGCTCGTCATTAATGATCTCGATAACGCGTTGCGTCTTACCGTCGGGCACATCAATCGCGCGCTCCTCGATCGGCGCGGTCGTTTTCATTTCGTTGACGCCCAGCCACCGCCACGTCCTTATCGGTATCAAGCCGAATTTATTTTCCTCCATAATTCACCTCCAACAGTTGGCAAGATACTCCTCGTCGTCGATCTGCGAAGAAACAATCGCCCGCCGAATCGCCTCGCTCATCACATCCGCCGCCAGAGTCCCGACCACATTCACATCGCTATCAACATCTCCGATCGACGCCGAGTAGATCGTGTCGCCGTCCGCCAATGTCCCCACCGGCGCTATGCATCGCGCATACGCCGCCGTCGCCATCGATGAGATTTTCGTCAGTTGCGTCTTGTCGAATCGAGCGTTGGTGATGATCGCTCCGATCGTCGTGTTCGTCCGATCGAGCGCCTTGACGTCAAGACCGTAAAGCTCCGCGCGGCTGTCCGAAAAATTTTTCCGATCGGCAGTCAACAGCCCCGCGATCTTTTTCCCGTCGCGATGATCGAAAATATCTCCCAAAGCGTTGACGGCAACAATCGCCGCCACCTTCAATTCGCCGATTTGAACGGCGTAAACGCCCAGCCCGCTTTTCATCGACCGAGCCATCCCGCCCAACTTGCCGACCGTCGCGCCCGTGCCTGCGCCAAATCCGCCGCTCACAATCGCCTCGCGACGAAACGCCGCCTCGCACGCCGCACGCCCCATCGTCGCGTCGGGGCGAACGCTCGAGCTGCCGTAGCTCAAATCATATATATCACTCTGCACCACAATCGGAACGAGCGCCACTCGAGTGTCGTAGCCGATCGAATGCTCCTCAAGCCAATTCATCACGCCGTCGGACGCCGCCAAGCCGTACGCCGATCCGCCCGCCAGCACGATCGCATTGACGGGCGTCGGATTGGTCGTCGGCGAAATGACCGGCGTCTCGCGCGATGCCGGTCCGCCGCCGCTTATTTCGACGCCGACCGCCGCTCCATTCGGAAATATTATCGCCGTCACGCCGGTTTTCGCTCGATCGTCCTGCGCGTTGCCGACGAATACTCCCTTGAAATCCCGAATGTCTATCTCCCTCAGCGCCGCCGCCTCGACCGTCGAGACCGTCATCATCACCACGAGCAATATCGTCGCGAACCAAGCCTTGATCACATCGACCCCTCCAATTCGAGATTGATCAAATTATTCATCTCGACCGCATACTCGAGCGGCAACTCCTTTGCAATCGGCTCGACAAAACCTCTGACGATCATCGCCCGCGCCTCGTTCTCGTCGATCCCACGCGCCGTCAAATAAAAAATCGCCTCTTCGCTTATCCGACCGATTTTCGCCTCGTGACCGATATCCGCATCGCCCCGCTCGATATCCATCACCGGCAACGTGTCCGATCGCGACTCGTCATCCAGCATCAGCGACTCGCAATTGACGCTGCACTTTGCGTTCGACGCTTTCTTCGTCACCTTGACCGCCGATCGATACGTTGCCGCCCCGCCCGATTTCGAGATCGTCCGCGTGTTGATGTTCGCCGACGTATTCGGCGCCGCGTGGATCACGCTCGCTCCCGTGTCAAGCGATTGACCCCGCGACGCGAACGTCACGCCCGTAAATTCGCAGCGCGCTCCCTCGCCGTGCAGCACCGAACACGGATACAGCATCGACACACGCGACCCGAAGGAGCCGCTCACCCACTCGATCAGCCCGCCGCGCTCGACCAGCGCTCGCTTCGTGTTGAGATTCATCATGTTGCGCGACCAATTTTCGATCGTCGAATATCGCAGCCGCGCCCCATCCTTTACAAACAGCTCGACGCAACCCGCATGCAAATTCGTCACGTTGTACTTCGGCGCCGAACACCCCTCGATGAAATGCAGACTCGCGCCCGGCTCCACGATGATCAGCGTGTGCTCGAATTGCCCCGCCCCCGCCGCGTTCAATCGAAAATACGACTGCAGCGGGATTTTCACCTGCACTCCGCGCGGAACGTAAACAAACGAGCCGCCCGACCACACCGCGCCGTGCAACGCCGCAAACTTGTGATCCTTCGGCGGCACCAACGTCATAAAATATTCTCGGACGATGTCCTCGTAATCCCGCAACGCCGATTCCATGTCGGTGTAGACCACGCCGTCGTCGACCAGCGATTGTTGCACGTTGTGATAGACGACCTCCGAATCGTATTGCGCGCCCACACCCGCCAACGATTTTTTTTCCGCCTCGGGTATCCCCAGCCGATCGAACGTATTCTTGATGTCGTCGGGGAGCTCGTCCCAACTGCCGACCATCGGCGCGTCCGGCTTGACGTACGTCACAATCCGATCCATATCGAGCGCCGAGATGTCCGGTCCCCACGTCGGCAGCGACAGCGAATGATATACCTCGAGCGATTTCAATCGAAACTCGAGCATCCACGGCGGATCGTTTTTCCGCGCGGAGATGTCTCGAATGATCTCCTCCGTCAAGCCCGCGTGCGACTTATAAACCGACCGATCCTCGTCTTTGATATCGTAGAGCGTCCGCTCAATGTCCTCGACATAAGTTTTTTTAGCCATCGACAGCCTCCGCGAAGGCGCCGTAGCCTTCCTCCGAAATTTGTTCGACCAATTCGGAGCCGCCGTCTTTGACGATCCGACCGTCGATCAAAACATGCGCCGCATCCACCGTCAAATACTTTAAAATCTGCGCGTTGTGCGTGATGATCACGCATGAGTTATTCTCGTTATGAAACTTCGCCACGCCGCTCGAGACGATCTGCACCGCGTCCACGTCGAGTCCCGAATCGGTCTCGTCGAGCAGCGCCAACTTCGGATTGAGCATCAACAGCTGGAGAATTTCGCTCCGCTTCTTCTCGCCGCCGCTGAAGCCCACATTCATATATCGCCGCGCATAACTCGGATCCATTTTCAGCTCCGTCATCATCGCCCGCAATTGCTTGCGAAACTCGAGATATTTCACCTTGCCGCCGCTCATCGCCTGCATCGACGTGCGGATCATGTTTTCGACCGTGATGCCCGGGATTTCCTCCGGCGTTTGAAACGACAAAAACAGCCCGCGCCGCGCGCGCTCGAAAGTTTTCAGCCCGAGTAAATCTTCGCCCTCGAATGTGATCGTCCCGCCGACCACCTCGTATTTCGGATGCCCCATCAGCACGTTCATCAGCGTCGATTTGCCGCCGCCGTTGGGACCGAGGATTACGTGCACTTCGCCGCACCCGACCGTCAAATCGAGACCGCGCAATATTTCTTTGCCGTCGACCGCCGCCCTTAAATTTCTTATTTCGAGCAATCGACTCACTCCCCATTCAAATTTTGTTGCCATTTTAGGCGCCGCGTATTATATTGTCAACAAAATTGATCGCGGAGGCGGCGCATGCATCAATACATCTTTTTCATCGGCGATTTCCCGATTCGCTCCTACGGCGTGGTCTTATCGCTGTCGATCGTTTTGGCGACGGGCGTGGGGTATTTCTTTGCGAAGGTCGACGGGCGCGGCTACGAAAAATATCTCGTCGACGTGGGCATGATCGGCGGCTTCTTCGGATTGCTCGGCGCGCGATTGTGGCACGTCTTTTTCTTCGATTGGAATTATTATCAACATCACCTCGACGAGCTTCTGAACGTCTGGCAGGGAGGCATGGCCGTCCAAGGCGGAGTGCTACTCGGGGTGATCGCGGGCATGCTCTACGCGCGCTCGAAAGGCTTGGACATGATCCACTTGGCGGATTTATTGGCGCCGGCGATCGTGCTCGGTCAAGCGCTCGGGCGGTGCGCGAATCTGCTCAACGGAGATGCGTTCGGAGCTCCGACGGGCGGCGACTTCGGGCTGCTGTATCCGTCGACGACGCTCGCGCGAAGGACTTACGGCGATCAACCTTTGTGGCCGGCGGAGGTTTGGGAGTGCCAATTGGACATCGTGATTTTCGCGCTGCTGTTGATTTTTCGCTCGACCGATTACATCAAAGGTCAATGCCTCGCGCTCTACGTGATGCTCTATTCGACGGCGCGCTTCGTGCTGGAATTTTTTCGGGGCGATTACACGACGCCGGTGCTCGGACTGTTGAAGTCGGCGCAACTGACGAGCGTGGTCGCGTTTTCGATCGCGCTGATCGCGTTCGTTTGGTTGAGAAAGAAGAAATATGAAAAATAATTGCAGATGTGAATCGACTGTGATAGAATTTCGGCGGAAGGAGTGAGCGTTATGTTTGGAATCGGAGCCGGAGAATTTATTTTGATACTCGTCGTCGGGCTGATCGTCTTCGGACCGTCGCAACTGCCGTCCGTCGGTCGATCGATCGGTAAAGCCATTCGCGAATTTCGCAAGGCTCAATCCGCTCTCTCGACCGCGCTCAACGATATCGACACCGCTCCCGTCGAGCGCCAACCAAAGAAAGTTGAGCCCGTCGAGCAAAAGCGCACCACCGTCGATGATGTCACCGCCATGATCAGCGCCAAGCCGCTCAGTCCTCCGCCCGCCGAGGAGAAAATTAATCTGTCGAAGACCGATGCTGTAAAGGAGTCTTGACATGAAAAAATTGTTTCTAACCGCACTGCTGCTTTTCTCAACGTGCTCGGCGTCGGCGATGAGCTTGCGCGAGGCCGCCGATATCGCCGTCGCCAACAATCCGGCGCTCCAACGCACCAAGCGCGAGATCGATTCCGCTCAACAAGGCGTCAAGATCGCGCGCGGGCAAAAGGGCGTCAGCGTCTCGATCAGCGGCTCCGCCGACGTCAACAAAACCGAAGGCGCCGAAGAATCGGAGTCCGTTTCATCGCGCATCAGCGGCTCGATCCCGCTCTATTCGGGTCGTCGTCTCGAGTCGGCGATCGAGTCCGCGGAGATCGGCGTCGACATCGCTCAACTCAATTTCTATCAGTCGATTGATGATCTCGTTTATCAGGTTGCGACCGCCTACGTTAACGCGCTCGAAAATCGCGCCACCGCTCAAGTCGACATCGAGACGCGCAACAATCTTGCCGAGCACGAGAAAAATATCGAGGTGCTCTACAGCGCCGGCGCGAAGGCCAAGATCGATTGGCTCCGCGCCACCGTCGAGACCTCCAACGCCGACCAGACCGTCGCGCGCTCACAAACCGATTACGAAGTCAGTCTCACGCAACTTGCCACTCTTATGTCGCTCGACGCCGGTTCCGACATCGACGTCGAGGATTTTTATATCAACAGCGGGCTCGGCGATATCGAGTGCTACCTTCGTAATGCCGAGGAGAATCGCAACGATCTCAAGGCGGACGCCCTTCGGATCGATCAGGGCGAAACGCAAGTCACTTCCGCCAAGTCGGGTTGGCTGCCGGAGGTCAGCGCCGGCGTCGGCACCGGTTTTTCCGCTCGATCCAACAAGTGGGATCCGACTTCGGATGCGTCGGCGGGCGTGAGCGCCAGTTGGAACATCTTCGACAGCAAAGTCACTCGAGCGCGCGTCGACGAGGCGGAGATCGAAGTCGAGCGCTTGAAACTTGCGATGCAATCCGACGTCGAGAGCGTGCGGGAGGATGTCATCACCGCTTATAAAAATTTGCGGTCGGCGATCGTGCGCGTGTCGACCACTCAAAAAGCCGTCGAGCTTGCCGAGGAGGAACGCTACATTGCGACGGAGCGATATCGCGCGGGCGAAGGCATTTTGCTTGACGTGCTCGACTCCGAAGTTGCGCTGTCGACGGCGAAAAAAAATCACGTCAGCGCGCGCTACGATGTGATCCGATATCATTTCCAATTGCGCCACGCGATGGGCAAAACTCTCGACCGTTGAAGGAGCGTCAATCATGAAGTTTAAGATTATCCTCGCGATCCTGTTGAGCGCGGCGGCGGCGGGCGGATATTATTATTACAATCAACAGCAGATAGCGGCGGAGATCGTGACGTACGACACGGCGCCGGTCGAGCGGATGGATTTGGTCAAGACGGTATCGGCGACGGGAACGGTGCAGCCGCGGGATTCCGTCGAGGTGTCGAGCAAAATCACGGCGCGCATCAAAGAGGTGCTGGTCGAAGAAAATGACGAAGTCCGCGCGGGTCAAACGGTTGCGATCCTCGACGGCAAGGATTTCGAGGCGAAACGGGATCAAGCGCGCTTTCGATTGACGAATGCGGAACAAAAATTGACGCGCATTCGACGCTTATATGATATCGGAGCGAAATCGCGCGAGGAGCTCGAGGACGCGGAGTATGAATACGACACGGCAAAATCGCTGCTCGAGGAAACGGAGTCGGACGTGGCCGAGACGGTGATAGTATCGCCGATGGACGGGGTGGTAGTCGGCGAACCGAAAACGGCGGGGTCGATGGCAACGCAGGGCTCCGACAATCCGACGGTGATAATGCGCATAGCGGATTTGAGCGAGAAGCAAATCAAGGCTAAGGTCGACGAGACGGATATCGGCGCGGTGAAGGTGAATCAGGCGGCGACGTTCACGGTCGATGCGTTCCCCGAGGACGAATTCGACGCGTACGTAACGAAAATTTCTCAGACGGACACGGCGAACTCTTGGGACGTGGACAAGTCGTCGTCGACGTCGTCGAACGCGGTGATATATTATTACGTGACGTTGGCGGCGCCCGATCCGCGGAATATGTTGTTGCCGGCGATGACGGCGCGGCTGGACATAATCGTCGGCGAGGTGAAGAATGCGATGTGCGTGCCGATCGCGGCGCTCAAGACGGACAATCAAGGCTCGTACGTCGAGAAGGTTACGCACGACGAAAAGACGAAGTCAGATGTGGCGGAGCGCGTTTATGTCGACGCGGGGCTCTACGGCGAGGAGTATGTGGAGATCACAGTCAAGAAAGGTTCGTTGCTCGACGGCGACGAGGTGTCGGTAAGCTACGAGTCGGAGGCGAAGAAGGAGTCGGCGCAACGAATGCCGCGTCGCATGCCGCCAATGTGAGAGATATGAGGAGGATCGTGATGAATAAAACTGAGAGGAATCGGCGCAATATGGAGCGCTTCATGGAGTGCATCAACACGAACGACAAGGCGCTTGCCGAGGAGCTTGTGGACGCGACGGCGGCGTTCTCGACGCCCGTCTCGAAAGAAAAACTTTACGGCGGCGCGGGCTATCTTTCGGTGGTTGACTTCATGCGCAAAAGTTTTTCTGATATTCGATGGGACATTGTCGACATGGCGGTCGAGGAGGATAAGGTTGCGGTACATTGGACGTGCTCGGGCACGCACGACGGCGAGTTCATGGGGCTGGCACCGACGGGCAAAAAATTTGCGTTCGGCGTGATGAATTTTTACTATTTCAACGCTGACGGCAAGATTGTCAACGATGTGGCAGCCAAGGGACTGATCGGGCTGTTCGAGGATTTGGGGATGGGCGTCGCTCCCAAGATGGCGTGAGGAACAAATTTTGGATGCGAGGTTGAAGGCGATCGCGGAGTTCGTTCCGCGCGGAAGTCGAGTCGCCGACATCGGAACGGATCACGCACAATTGGCGATCGAATTGATAAAGAGCGGGCGGGCGTCGAAAGTGATCGCGGCGGATAAAAATGCGGGACCGCTCGACGCCGCTCGAAAAAATATTTTGGCAGCGGGGCTTGACGATCGGATTGAGACGCGGCTCGGCGACGGATTATCGGTGCTCCGCGCGGAAGATGAGATTGATGCGGTGTGTATAGCGGGGCTGGGCGGGGCGCTGATGGTCGAGATATTATCGGCGGGCATTTTGAGCTCGATCGAGTATCTGATCCTGCAGCCGATGAACGCGGTCGAGCGAGTACGGATGTGGGCGGCGCTCAACGGCTGGCTCGTGATCGATGAAGATTTGGCGGAGGTCGGCGGGATCGTCTACGAGATAATTTTTTTGGGTCGTTCGGATCGAGCGACGACAGTCGAGGAGACGAAGCGATCGAAATCGCCGCTGTTGAAAAAATTGACGGCGGGGCGGCTCGAGAAGTTGAAAAAGATCGCGGCGTCGATGGAGAAAAGCGCGGCGGCTGTCAACAGCGAAAAGTATCGACGGCTCCGCGCGGAGATCGAAAAAATATCGGCAGGAGGCGATGTGCTTTGATAGAGGAGTTGGCGCGGCGCGCAACGGAGATCGATGCTTCGGACATGCATTTGACGGTCGGACAACGCCCCTTCTTTCGACACAACGGCGAATTGATTTTCGCCTCCGAGCAATCGTTGACACGAGACGATCTCGAGCACTGCCTGAATTTGATGTTGACGCCCGATCAAAAAAATCTTTTTATCGAGCAGCGCGAACTCGACTTCTCGTGGCAGCTCGACGACCGCCGCTTCCGTGTCAACGCTTACTTCCAACGCGGCGTCCCTTCGCTCGCCTTCCGATTGATCCCATCGACCATCCCCACGCTCGAAAGGATCGGCGCGCCCAAAATTTTATCGTCGTTGATCGACGCCACGCAAGGCATGTTGCTTGTCACCGGTCGTACCGGCTCCGGCAAGTCGACTACACTCGCCGCCTTCATTCATGAGATCACGTGCCATCGGAAATGCCACATTCTCACGCTCGAGGACCCGCTCGAATTTGAGCATCACAGCGATCAATGTTTCATCTCGCAACGCGAACTCGGGCGCGATTTTACTTCGTTTCCTCAAGCGCTCCGCGCGGCACTGCGCGAAATGCCCGATGTGCTGTTGGTCGGCGAAATACGCGATCAAGAGACGATGTCGATGTCGATGGAAGCGGCGGCAGCGGGGATTTTTGTGCTCGGCACGTTGCACACCAAGGGCGCGGCGGAAACGGCAATGCGCGTCGAAAGCATCTTCCCGATCGATCGGCGTGACGCCATTCGAGATCAATTCGCCGACGTGTTCACCGCGATCATCTCTCAACAATTGCTCCGATCGAAGGCGGGCGGTCGAGTATGCGCAGCGGAGGTTTTGTTGGCGACGCCGGCGTCCCGATCGCTGATCCGACAAGGCAAATACATTCAACTCGAATCGGTGATGATGAGCGGTCGAGCGCAAGGCATGCAAACGATGACCGAAGCCGTCGAGCGCGCGATGCGGAGGTGAGCTCCGTTCTCAGATTCAGTTACAAGGCTTACGACGCGGATAAAACATTTCAGGCGGGCGAACTTGAAGCCGAAAATCTCAACGCCGCCCACTTCGTCCTACAACGCCTCGGACTCGTCCCCGTCGAAATCAAGCCGATCAAAAAAAATTTTCTCGCAACCATCTCCGAACTCTATGACCGTCAACGCGTCGGCGATAAGTGGGCGTCGCTCTTCTTTCGACAGCTCTCGACGATGCTCGCCGTGATGAACCTTCGAGACGCGCTCGAGCTGATGTCGTCGACCGCTCAAAACCGAACGCAAAAGAAAATCTTGCAGTCGCTGCTGCAGGACGTGACGCTCGGCAAGACTCTCGACGAGGCGCTATCGAAATTCGGTGCGATATTCTCCGGCACGGCAATTCAACTGGTCGTGATCGGACATCAAAGCGGGCGCCTCCAAGAGATATCGCTCAAGCTCGCCGATCAACTCGAGCGCAACTGGCAGTCGTCGAAAAAAATCCGCTCGGCAATGTATTACCCCGCGTTCGTAATGCTCGCCGCCTTCGTCGCAATCGGCATTCTGATCTCGACGGTGCTGCCGGTATTCGCAGGCTTTTTCGAAGGGCAAGGCGAACGCCTTCCGACGTTGACGCGCGCGATGTTGAGCCTTGGGCTGTTCTTATCGGAAAATATTTTGTGGATCGCCGTCGCGCTCGTCGCAGTCGTCTTCGGCTTGATATTCCTTTACGATCGCTCGGATTCGTTCAAGATGCTGTGCGATCGACTGACATTGCAACTGCCGTTCGTGGGGCGGCTGGCTCAACAGACGCATTGGATGAATTTTTTCGGGTCGATGTCGTTCCTGCTCGAGAGCGGGGTGCGGATCGATCGAGCGGTGCAAATGGCGGCGTCGGCGTCAAACAATTCGTGGCTCCGCGCGGAGCTAAACGAAGTACGGCGGCAACTCGAGAGCGGCGGGCGCTTGCGGAGCGAAATATTTCCGCCGGAATGTCTCGGTCTGATCACGAGCGGCGAGTCGAGCGGGACGCTGCCGTCGATGCTCGAGCGATGCGAAAAACTTTGCGCGTTCGAGGTCGAGGAGCTGTCGAATCAACTGCCGGTGAAGGCGGAGCTGGTCGGCACGCTGACGGCGGGCGTGATCGTGGCGCTGATCGTGTTCTCGGTGATGCTGCCGGTGCTTAGCATGGGGCTGTGACGGAGGCGATTGTCTTGAAAAATAAATTGGGAATCACTGATGTGGTCGAGCTTGCGCGCGTCGAGGAGCGCATCAGTAAACAGAAGGCGATTGAGCTTTGGTCGAGCGGCGCGTTTGATCGGTTACCGACGGGCACGTTCGCCACACTTGCGCATATTCATAGGGTTCTTTTCGAGGATATTTACGATTTCGCCGGCAAGCTCCGCTCTGTCAACATTTCCAAGGGTCATTTTCGGTTCGCATCGGCGCTGTATCTTCGCGCCGCCGTTGAGACCGTTGAGCGCATGCCGCAATCGACCTTCGACGAGATCATTGATAAGTATGTTGAGATGAATGTAGCGCATCCGTTTCGAGAGGGTAACGGGCGGAGCATGAGGCTGTGGCTCGATCACATTCTCAAGCACGAGTTGGACCGCGTAATCGATTGGAGCCGTGTCGATAAGGGCGAATATTTGTCGGCTATGGAGCGCAGTCCCGTTGACGCGTCGGCGATCAAAAATTTGCTCGACGGAGCGCTTACGGCGGCGATCGGCGATCGCGCGACGTTCTTGCGCGGGCTCGATGCGAGTTATTTCTACGAGAATTACACGGCATATCGCGGCAGTGATCTGACTGAGGAGGTTTGACATGAAAAAATTTTTAGCGGCGTTGGCGACGGGAATATTGCTCGCGGGAACGCAAACGGCGTTGGCGGTCGACAGCCCGCGCCTTCAAGCGATGAGCGATTTCGATCAACTGCGTGCGCGCTCGACGCCGACGGTCGAGATCATTCGCGCGGGGATCAAGTATTCGGAGAGCGTGCTGCCGTTCGACGGCGGGCTGTTGATCTCGAATTTCGGCTCGGACATGATGAATCCGCGCGACGACGAAAATAAAGGCTTTGTGCTTTACTATCGCGATGGCATGACGTTCAATCTGATCCCGCCCGGCAGCGGCTTACGCAAACCGACGGCGATGGCGGTCAAGGACAAGCATTTGTTTTTGTGTGACGGCGATTGCCTGAAGGTATTCAAGGTCGAAGACTTCATGGAGGCGGTGGCGACGCCGGTGAAGGTGATCAAATTCGAGGACGACGATCGAGTGGTGAACGCGCTGGCGCTCGACGGCAACACGCTCTACGTTTCGATCACGAATTCGGATCGAATTTACACGCTCGACGTGAGCAATGTTGAGCGAGTCGGCAAGCCGAAAAAACTGATCGAACTGCCGGGACCGAACGGGTTGGCGGTGCGCGACGGCGTGCTGTATGTCGCGACGATCCCGCATGATTACGAGGACTTTCAAGCGGAGCATGTAATATATCGAGTGCGACTCGGAGCGGCGCCGAAGGTCGAGAAGCTGATCGAGGTGCCGGGGCTCTACGACGGGGCGGCGATATCGGACGACGGGCGGATGCTTTACATATCGGATTGGTTCACGAGCGCGGTCACTTCGATCGATCTGCAGACGGGCGAGCGGAAATTGCTCTATCGTGAGCAGGGCGTGGGACCGGCGGACATCGCTCAATCGGGCGGAGTGCTCTACATTCCGGATTTGCCCGGCAGTCGAGTGATTGAGATTCAAGTTGGTCACACGACGCCGTCACCAGTGGCGTCGAGACGATGAATATTACTCATTGATATAAAAAAATTTGTTGGAGGTTTTGCAGTATGAAAATCGCAGTTATCGCAGCAAACGGCAAGGTTGGTCGATTGGTGGTGAAGGAAGCACTTGAGCGCGGGCATGACGTAACGGCGTTCGTGCGGAGCGAGAATAAATCCGATGCAAAGAAATTCGTCGCGCGCGACATTATGTCGATCACCGCCGACGATCTCAAGGGCTTTGATGTGGCGGTTGACGCCTTTGGCACTTGGAAGCCGGAGACTTTGCCGATGCACTCGACGACGCTCATGCATCTTTGCGACGTGCTCAGCGGCTCCGACGTGCGGCTGTTCGTAGTCGGCGGCGCCGGCAGTCTTTACGTCAACAAGGAGCACACGGCTCGAGTTTTGGACGATCCCAACTTCCCCGAGGAGTATAAGCCAATCTCCAACGCTCAAGCGAAGGCGCTCGACGAACTTCGCAAGCGCGACGATGTGAAGTGGACGTTCATCAGTCCGGCATGCGATTTCCGCGCGGATGAGCCGAAGACGGGCAAATATCTCTTCGGCGGCGAGGAGTTGATCCTCAACGACAAGGGCGAGAGCATCATCGGCTATGCGGATTACGCGGCGGCGATGGTCGACGCGATCGAGAAGGGCGCGCACATTCGGGAGCGTATTGGAGTTTGTCGGGCGTGACGACGGTCGGGCTGATCGCCGAGTACAATCCCTTTCACAACGGGCATCGATATCAACTTGAGCAGATCAGGCGGCGGATTGAAGATGCAACGATCGTCGTCGTGATGAGCGGCAGTTTCACGCAACGCGGCGAGCCCGCGATCTTGGACAAATTCATTCGGGCGCAAGCGGCGGTCGACGGCGGGGCGGATCTTGTCGTCGAGCTGCCGTTTATTTATGCGACGAGGAGCGCGCAGGATTTTGCACGGGGCGGAGTAAAAATTTTATCGGCGCTGGGGATTGAGCGGCTGGCGTTCGGCTCGGAGATCGACGACATTGAATCGATCAAAAAAGCCGCCGAGTCGATCGACGGCGACGAATTGAGATTGCGATTGAAGGAAAAATTATCGGCGGGGCAATCGTACGCTCGAGCGATGCGGGAAGCGCTCGGCTCGGAGATTGCGGCTCAACCGAACGCGATGTTGGCGGTCGAATACATCAGAGCGTTGCGCGAGACGGCGATCGAGCCGCTGTTGATCCAACGGCTCGGCTCGACTCACGACGACCGATCGATCGGAGGGACGATCGCAAGCGCCTCGGCGATCCGCGCGGAGCTTTCCTCGAGCGCTCCCGATTGGTCGGCGCTGTCTGATGTGGTCGACGGTCGAATGTCGGAAGCGCTTCGTTCGAGTGCTCGACCGTCGAAGGAAAAATTATTCCTGCCGTTGGCGACGAAAATTCTTATGAGCTCGACGGAGGAGCTTCGCGCGATTTTCGGCATGGTCGAGGGGCTTGAGCACAAACTGATCCGCGCGGCGCGCTCGACGTCGAATTACGACGAACTGATCGGCTCGATAATAAGTCGGCGCTACACTCGTAGCCGTATTCAGCGGCTGGCGTTGCATGTATTGACGGGCTTGACGATGGTCGACGTAAAAAATTTTGACGGCACGAGTTACATTCGACCGTTGGCGTTTAACGATCGCGGACAGCGGTTGTTAAAAAAAATAAAGCCGTCGGGCGCGCCGATTGTGGTGAAAACGGCGCGTCATTTGACGACTCGATTGATGTATAACAAACTGTCGACGCTCGAAACATATCAACGAATGTTGGCGTTCGACGTGCGCGCGACCGATCTCCGCGAACTTTTGACGGAGGCGCCACGTCTTGGTAAAGATTTTTTATTACTGCTCCATCAGATATCCCATGCGCTCGAGCGGCGCCGATAAATCCATATGCCCCGCCAGCGATTCTATTTCCTCACCGTCGATCAGGATGCGAACCTCTTTGACTTCGTTGAAATTCGTCAGCGCGTTGACAACCGAGCCGATCAAGAATGTTTCGCCCGCCGAGCCGCCCGCAAAATGCTTCCGCAGCCCCTCGTCGAAATTCACCGTCGCAACCCCGTCCCGCACTTCGACGTCGAGCAACTTTGCGCGCTTCGGGAATATCTCCGTCAGCTCCGATTCCGTCGGCGGAGTCATCATCGCCTCCACCGCCGCCGCATACTTGTCTGAGTCCCGCGCCACTTCGATTTCGCGCTCGACCTCGACCAGCCGCAGCCCGCTCTCATCGGGATAATACACTTTCACTCTCAAATCTTCGACTTCTTTCTCGTCAGGCGGAACCTCCGCCTTCGTCGACGGCTCCGTTTGATCCGACGGCTCAGCTTGTTCCGACGGCGCCGGTTTGTTGTCGGTCGAAGTTTTCTTTGGCGCCTCGATCGGAGGAGGATTGTCCGGCGACTGCGCGGGCTCGATCGGCGGCGCTTGCTCGCATCCTGCGCACGCCAAACTGATTGCCGTCAAACACACCGCCACATATTTTTTCAACATCGCTCTACATTCCTCCCGCCATCACTCTTCCGAAATACCGATTGATTCCCGTCACAATCGCTCGAGCCAATTTTTCTTGATACTCGTCGTCCGCCAACAGCTGTTCTTCCTCCGGATTCGTCACGAAGCCCAGCTCCAACAGCGTCGCCGGCACCGCCGAGTGCTTGAGCACGTAGAAATTCGCCGACTTCACGCCACGATTGAACAGCCCGCCGTAACGCTCCAACTCCTCATTGATCAGTTTCGCCAGCCGCCGCCCGAGACTGCTTCCGTTATAAAAATACGTCTCCATCCCGTTCGACGACGGATTCGAAAACGCATTGCAGTGGATCGAGATGAATATCGCCGCGTCCAACGGCGTCTTATTCACTCGCGCCTGCAACTCTTGACCGTTCGACGCTTGAGCGCTGTGCACGTCACGATCCGTCGAGCGCGTCATAACCACGGGATCGCCTTGCTCCTCGAGCAAATCTCTGACCTTGAGCGCTACCGCCAACGCCACATCCTTTTCGCGAACGCCCGCCGAACCGACCGCGCCCGAGTCTGAACCGCCATGCCCGGGATCGATCACGATCGCCCCGCTGCCGACCTCAAGCTCGATCTCTTCCTCGTCGAGAAACACATAATCGTCGATGTCGATCATCAAACGCGTCGGCAACTTCAATCCTTGATTCGCCTTCTCGACATGCGCCCGATAACTCCGATCGTCGATCGTCTTGCCGAACTCGATTTTAATCTTCGTCTGTTCGCCGTTGCCCTGCCAAACGTTGAGCGCCGTCGCCGGCTCCGCGTATTCGACAGCCGACAAGCCGCCGTGCCGACTGACTTTGCCCGGGATCGTATTGTTGAGCGCGATCGTCATCGTTTTCGAGATCGACGCGTCCAGCTCGATTTCGCTCTCGACATCCTCGCCCTTGATCCCGATCTCGATGCGGAAAAAACTCCGCCCGCCTTCGTAGGTGTCATACGCCTTGACGTACTCGAGCTCGTTCGGCGCCGTCGACTTCGCCGCTGCCGAACCGACCACGCTCATCAGCAGCGCCGTCAACAATAAAAATATTTTCGTGAGATGCCTCACCGGATCACTCCTCTGCAGTCTGCGCGGCGCCGTCGTCTTCGTCCTCCGCGTTCTCGATCGTTATCGCTATCCTGACGTAATCGCCCTCGCAAACATCCTCGGGCAGCACCGTCACCGGCAACACGATCTTGATCATTTCCTCCGTCTCCTCGCCGATGTACAGCACCGCTTTGTCGGCGCCCTCCTCGACTTCCTCAATACGGTCGACGTACGCCGTCGTCACTTTTTCAGCCATTCGTCCAACCACTCCGTCTTGACTTCGGGCGTCACCGACCACGCTTTCCCGTCGGTCGTGATCGTGATCGTCCCGTTCTTATACGTCCAATATATTTTCGACGCGCTCACGCCCGCCTTCAGATAGGCATTGAGCGCCGCCTTGTGCGGATGCCCGTAGGTGTTGCCGCCGTCGATGTCGGGCTCTCCGGCGGAGATCACCGCATACTCCGGCGCGACCTCCTTCATGAAATCCTCGCCCGCCGATGTCTTCGACCCGTGATGCGAAGCCTTCAACACCGTGCTCTTGAGCTCCGCGCGGTGCGCGCTGTTTAGCAGATCGTTCTCGACCTTCTTCTCGGCGTCGCCGGTGAACAGCATCGAAAAATCTTTGTACGTCAATCGACCGACTATCGACTCGTTATTCGGATC
>CAMKFB010000035.1 GCA_946411735.1 uncultured Selenomonadales bacterium | reverse complement strand
CCCGAGGCGGCGGCGCCCGTGCCCAAGTCTGCGGCGACCGAACCCGAGTCGGCGGCGACCGTGCCCAAGTCTGCGGCGACCGTGCCCAAGTCTGCGGCGACCGTGCCCAAGTCTGCGGCGACCGAACCCGAGTCGGCGGCGACCTTCGTTTCAAGGCGGGGGCTTGGGGGCGACAGCCCCCATATAAGCTCCGCAGGATACAGGGCGGGTGGGCGGGAGAAAATTTTTTGGAGGAAAGATTTATGAACTGGTTTAAGACGATGCTGCTGATGGCGTTGCTGACGGCGCTGATGGTCGGCGCGGGACGGTTGATCGGCGGCGAGTCGGGCATGGTTATAATGTTCGTCATTTCGATCGGGATCAATTTCGTCAGCTATTGGTTCAGCGACAAGATTGTGTTGGCGACGAGCGGCGCGCGTGAAGTCGATGCCGCCACCGCGCCTGAGCTTTACGCTTTGGTCGAGCGGCTTGCGAAGAACGCCGAGCTGCCGATGCCGCGCGTGTGCATCATCGAATCCGACGTGCCCAATGCCTTTGCGACGGGGCGCAATCCCGATAACGCGGCAGTCGCCGTCACGAGCGGCATAATGCGTGTGCTCGATCAAAATGAATTGGCGGGCGTGCTCGGTCATGAGCTTGCCCACGTCAAGCATCGCGACATTTTGATCGGATCGATCGCGGCGGCTATGGCGGGCGCCATTTCGATGCTGATGAATTTCGCCTTCCTGTTTCACTCCTCGGACGATGAAGAGGGCGGCGGCGGCGGTTTTATCGGATTGATCTTGACGATGATCCTCGCTCCGATCGCCGCGTCGCTGATCCAAATGGCGATCTCGCGCTCGAGGGAGTATGACGCCGATAAAACCGGCGGCGAAATTTGCGGCAACCCGCTCTACCTTGCGTCGGCGCTCGAGAAGATTGAGCAATACGCTCAAAATGCGGCGCCGCTGCAGACTGCCTCGACCGCCACGGCTCATATGTATATCATCAACCCGCTCGCCAACTCCAAACAGAAACTCAAAAATTTATTCTCAACGCATCCTCTCACGGCGGATCGAATCGCTCGACTGCGCGAACAGTCGGCGCTCGTCGCCAAAAAATAAAAGGAGGTCTTCATCTTGAAGAAGTACATTGCCGAGATGTTCGGCACAATGATTCTGGTAGTGCTCGGTTGCGGCACTGCAATGCTCGTCGGTTGCGATCCCGCGCACGGCTCCGGCTACATTCTGACGGCGTTCGCGTTCGGGCTGGCGATCATTGCGATGGCTTATTCGTTCGGCAACATCTCGGGCGGGCACGTCAATCCGGCGGTGTCGCTCGGAATGCTCATCAGCGGGCGAATGAGCGGCAAAGATTTCGTCGCCTATTGCGTCTTTCAATGCCTCGGCGCGCTGACCGGCTCGGTGATCCTCGCGTACATTTTCGGCTTCGGCGGCGTTGTCGATATGACCGGCGGCTTCGGCACCAACGGTCTGGGCGGCGTCCACGGCTCGGCGGGCGCGGGTTTGCTAGTCGAGATCGTCCTGACGTTCATCTTCGTGTTCAATATCCTCGGCGTCACGTCCGATAAATTCAAGCACGGCTCGTTCGGCGGGCTGATAATCGGCTTGACGCTGGTCGGCGTGCACATCCTCGGTATCGGCTTGACCGGCACCAGCGTCAATCCCGCGCGCAGCTTCGGACCGGCGGTCGTCGCCGCGCTTGCCGGCAACGGCACGCCGATGATGGATTTGTGGGTTTTCGTGGCGGGTCCGATGATCGGCGCCGCGCTCGCCGCTTTGCTCTACAGGTATTTCGAGGACTGAGCCCAAGGTGATTTCTCTCAATGGAATTTGATGCGCTGACATTTCTAATCGTATGTCCGTTGGTATTCGTGGCGGGGTTCGTCGATGCGATCGCGGGCGGCGGGGGATTAATCTCACTGCCCGCGTATCTGATCGCCGGACTGCCGCCGCATTTTGCTATCGGCACCAACAAAATGAGCTCGACCATGGGCACCGCGCTCGCCACATTCAAATTCGCTCGGAGCGGATTCATCAATTGGCGGCTCGGCGGAGTGTGTGCGGTGAGCGCTTTGCTCGCCTCGTCGCTCGGCGCCCGACTGCTTTTGATGGTCGACGAAAAAATTATTTCCTACGTCCTGCTCGTGATCCTGCCGCTGACCGCTTACTACGTTTTTCGCTCGAAAACTTTATCGCCGACGGGCGCTCCGCGCGGACGGCTCGAGATGTACTTCATCGCGCTGCTTGCGTCGATCGCAATCGGCATCTACGACGGTTTTTACGGACCGGGCACCGGCACATTTTTATTGCTGATCTTGACGGGCGTCGCTCGAATGAAACTGATCGAAGCCAACGGCATCACCAAGATTATCAACCTCTCGACCAACGTCGCCGCGCTGACCGTGCTGCTGATCAACGGCAAGGTGATGCTCGTGCTCGGGATTATCGCGGGGCTGTTCAATATGCTCGGCAATTGGCTCGGCGCGCGCTCGTTCGTAAGCGGCGGCTCGAAAATCGTTCGACCATTGATCATTGCCGTGCTGTCGATCTTCCTGATCAAAGTCATTGTCGAGCTTTAAAGAGCTGATCGAAGATCGCGCCGTCGGCAAAATGCTCCTTTTGAGCCTTCGCCCAGCCTCCGAACGCGTCGTCGATCGTCACCAGCGTCAACGGCTTGAACACTTTTGAGTACTTCGCCAGCACCGAAGAGTTGCGCGGTCGATAGAAATTCGCCGCCACTATCTCTTGACCCTCCGGCGAATACAGATATCGGATATATTCCTCCGCGACCCGCCGCGTCCCTTTGCGATCGACTACCTTGTCGACCACCGCCACCGACGGCTCCGCCAAAATCGATATGCTCGGCGTCACCATCTCGTATTCGTTCGGCGCTTCTTTCAAGCCCAACAGCGCTTCGTTCTCCCACGCGATCAGCACGTCGCCCTTTTTGCTCACCACGAATGAATTTGTCGCGCCGCGCGCGCCGCTGTCGAGCGCCACCACATTTTCGTACATTTTTTTGATGAACGCTCGAATCTGAGTCTCGTCGCCGTCATACTTTTGTCGGGCATACTCCCACGCCGCCAGGTAATTCCATCGCGCCCCGCCCGACGTCTTCGGATTGGGCGTCACGATCGACACGTCGTCTCGAATCAGATCGTCCCAATCGCGAATGTCCTTCGGATTGCCCGCCCGCACCAAAAATACCACCGTCGAAGTGTACGGCGCGGAGTTGTTCGGGAATCGTCCGATCCAATCGCTCTTGATCAAGCCCGCGTCTCGTATCACGTCGACGTCCGCCGCCAACGCCAGCGTCACCACATCCGCCTCAAGTCCCTCGACCACCAGCCGCGCCTGCTTGCCCGAGCCGCCGTGCAGATGCTTGAACTCAACGTCCTCTTTCGTGATCTCCCGCCAAACATCTTTGAACGCATCGTTATACGCCGCAAACAGCTCCCGCGTCGGATCGTACGACACGTTGACGAACGTCTTGACGCTCTCGCTCGAGTTTTGATCGCCGTTGCAGCCCGCCGTCAAGCCGATCGAGCCGAGCAATAACAGCCCGCACGTCAACACTCTCAAAAATTTTTTCAATGCCGTTCACTCCTTCGGAAGTTGTAAGTTGAATTGATCGAAGATGCCGCCGTCGTCGAAATGCTCCCGCTGCACTTCCTTCCAATCGCCGAACGCGTCCGCGATCGATACCAGCACCAGCGGCTTGAATATGTCCGAATGCCGCGCGAGTACCGCCGTGTTGCGCGGTCGATAGAAGTGCCGAGCCGCGATCTCTTGACCCTCCGGCGAATACAGATATCGGATATATTCCTCCGCCAGCCGCCGCGTGCCCTTGCGATCGACGACCACATCGACCACCGCCATCGACGGCTCCACGAGAATCGAGATGCTCGGCGTGACGATCTCGTATTCATTCGGCAGTTCGTTGACGATGCGCAGCGCCTCATTCTCCCACGCGACCAACACATCTCCCTTGCGATCGTCGATGAAAGTCTTGAGCGTTTCGCGCGAAGTATCGTTGAGCACATCGACGTTCGCGTACATCTCTCGAACGAACTCGCGCGCCTTGTCGTCGTCGCCGAAATTTTTATGCCGCGCATACTCCCACGCCGCCAAGTAATTCCATCGGGCGCCGCCGGAAATTTTCGGATTGAGCGCGATCAGCGACACATCCGCGCGGATCAGATCGTCCCAATCGCGAATGTTTTTGGGATTGCCGTTGCGCACGAGAAAAACCATCGTCGAGGTGTACGGCGCGGAGTTATAAGGAAAAAGTTTCATCCAGCCCGGGCGAATGAGTCCGGCTTTTTCGATCCTGTAGATGTCGTAAGCGAGCGACAGCGCCACCACATCCGCCTCGACGCCGTTGATGACCGATATCGCCTGACTGCTGCTGGCGCCGTGGGTGTGTTCGAGTGTGACATCCTCTTTGCTGACTTCGCGCCAGACGGGCTTGAAAGCCTCGTTGTACTCTTCGAAGAGCTCGCGCGTGGGGTCGTTGGCGACGTTGAGAAATTTATCGGAGGTCGGCGGCGCGACAATTTCCTTGCCGCAACCGCTCGTCAATCCGATTAAAAATACTGCGCCCAAAAGCGCCGCCCAAATTTTTTTCAACATCGCGCTCACACCTCCGACTCGAATTATTTCTTGACGCGTTGTTAAAGGCAGTCTATCATAAGGAAAAATTTTTTCAAGGGATGTTTTTGATGGCAGAAATAATTTACCGCAAGCCGACGTTCGGCGACATCGAAGAGATATTCGGGCTGATCAACGGCTATGCGGACGAAGGAATAATGTTGGCGCGGTCGCGGAGCGTGCTCTACGAGACGATACGCGAGATGGTCGTGGCGGTCGAGGGCGGCAAGGTGATCGGCGTGGGAGCGTTGCACGTGATGTGGAACGAGTTGGCGGAGGTTCGCTCGATGGCGGTCGATCGAGAGCACACTCGACGCGGGATCGGCGGTCAAATCGTTCGACGGCTGATCGACGAGGGGCGGGCGTTCGGCGTGAAGAAATTTTTTACGTTGACGTACAAGCCGAAGTTTTTCCAGACGCTGGGTTTTCGAACGATCACGAAGGAGGAGCTGCCGCATAAAATTTGGCGGGAGTGCATTGACTGTCCGAAGTTCCCCAACTGCGACGAGATTGCCATGGAATTTATATTCGGATCGGAGGATAAGCAATGATATCGGAAAAAATGTATGAACTGGGCACTCGAAAGTCCACCATCAGAACTATTTTTGAGTTCGGTCGACAGCGCGCCGCCGTCGTCGGCGAGGAAAATATTTTCGACTTCAGCCTCGGCAACCCCAACGTCCCCACGCCCGACTTCGTTCGGGATGCCGCCGTCGAAATTCTTCAGACCATGGAGCCCGCCGCTGTTCACGGATATACCGTCGCGCCCGGCAATCCCGCCGTCCGTCAAACCGTCGCTCAATCGATCAACCGGCGCTTCGGCACCGACTTCGACGCCAAAAATTTATTCATCACCGCCGGTGCCGCCGCCGCCATCACCATTTCCTTCAAGGCGCTCGCCGAGCCCGACGACGAGTTCATCGCCTTCGCCCCCTACTTCCCCGAGTACAAATGCTTCGTCGAGTCGGTCGGCGGCAAGCTCGTCGTCGTTCCCGCTCAGCCCTCCGACTTCCAAATCAATTTCGACGCGTTCGAGCGCCTTATCAATCGCAACACCAAGGCGGTCATCGTCAATTCCCCTAACAACCCCAGCGGCGCCGTCTATTCGCTCGACACCATCAAGACGCTTGCCGCCATCCTCAATAAAAAATCCGTCGAGTTCGGCAAGCCCATTTTCATCATCAGCGACGAGCCCTATCGCGAGCTTGCTTACGACGTCGAGGTTCCCTACATCCCGAATTTCTACGACAACACGCTCGTGTGCTACTCGTTCAGCAAATCGTTCTCGTTGCCGGGCGAGCGCATCGGCTATATCGTCGTGCCCAATCGAATCGTCGCGTTCGAGCGAATCTACGGAGCGATCGCCGGCGCCGCGCGAGTGCTCACGCATGTCAACGCGCCTTCGTTATGGCAGTTAGTGATCGCCAAATGCGCCGGTCGACCCTCCGACATCTCCACCTATCGAAAGAACGCCAAGCTACTTTACGACGGGCTCATCGATGCCGGTTTCGAGTGTGTCAAGCCGCAAGGCGCGTTCTATTTATTTCCGAAGGCGCTCGAGGACGACGATTACGCTTTCTGCGAGCGCGCAAAAAAATATGATCTCCTCCTCGTGCCCGGTAAAGATTTCGGCTGCGCCGGACATTTCCGCGCGGCGTATTGCATCAAAACCGAGACGATCGAGAGATCACTGCCGTTATTCAAAAAGTTGGCGGAGGAGTATCGCTCACAATGAAAAAAGTTTTTGCACTCATCCTGATGTGTCTTATGATGGTCGGCTGCGGGGGCGGCAAGGGCACCGACGGCAAGTTGCGCATCGTCACGTCATTTTATCCGATTTACATCGACGCGCTCAACCTTGCCGGCAACGTTGACGGCGTCGAAGTCGTCAATCTGACCAAGCCGCAAACCGGTTGCCTGCACGATTATCAGCTCACCACCGAGGATATGAAGATGCTCGAGACCGCCGACATTTTTGTCGTCAACGGCTTCGGGATGGAGAGTTTTCTCGACAAGGTGATCGAAAGTCACTCGGGCATGAAAGTGATCGACCTGTCGAAGGTCGAGGATATCACGCCGATTATCGAGAACGACGAAGTCAATCCGCACGTGTGGCTGAGCGTCACGTACAATAAGCGACAGATAATTGAGCTGTCGAATCGGTTGTCGGAGCTCGACCCCGATCATTCGCTCGAGTATAAAAAGAACGCGCTCGATTACGTCACGCGGCTCGACGCGCTCCGCGAGGAGATGCACAGCGCGCTGGATTTTCTGCCGCATAAGGACATCGTGACGTTCCACGAGGCGTTCCCGTATTTCGCGAAGGAATTTGATCTCAACATCATCGCGGTGGTCGAGCGCGAGCCCGGCACCGAGCCGACGCCGAAAGAACTCGAGGAGACGATCGAAAAGCTGAAAGCGGTCGAGACGAAAGTGATCTTCACGGAGCCGCAGTATTCGCCGAAGGCGGCGGAGGCGATCGCGCGCGAGACGGGAGCGAAAATCTTTACGCTCGATCCGATCGTGACCGGCGAGGCGACGCCCGATGCCGCAGACGCTTACATCAACGGCATGCGGTTGAACATGTCAACGTTGCAGACCGCTCTCCGATAATTTTTTTCGGACGGCGACGCCCATCGTGATCGTCACAAAGACTTCGACGATCAGCATCACGAGCGCCACGCCGAAATTGCCCAGCTCCGAAGTCAGCGGGAAAATGATGATGAAGTCGAGGACGGCGGCGGCGATCAATATCCGACTGAACAAATCTTGCAGCCCGAAGTTGAGCATGAAGTGGATGCCGAAGACATTGCTCAGCGCGATGATGAACGGCAGCCACGCCATCAGTCGCAAGATCGAAGTCGTCTGTTCGTAGCCCGCGCCGAAAAGCAGCTCGACAATCCAAGCGGCGCCGATCGATAGCGCGGCGGAAATACCGAGGAACAATCCGACGTATCTCCGCCCGAATTTTTTTATGAACTCGATCGCTCCGCGCGGAGAATCTTTGACGAGCGCGCTGACGTGCGGGTAAACCGCGTTGCTGATCGCGCCCATCAGCCCCTTAACGCTGTCGATGAGTTTATTCGCCGCGCCGAAATATCCAACCGCCGTCGGATTGGTCATCAGCCCGAGTATGACGATGTTGGTCGTCGTATAAAGATTGATCGCCACCGTCGAAACAAAAATTTCGCGCCCGTCCCTCAGCACGTTGATCACGCCCTCGAGCGTCGGTCGGACGAAAACGTAGCGATAACTCCGAAGGATGATTGCGAACGATAAAACGCCGGCGACGATCATCATTGACGATTGAAGGAGCGCGGCAATCAGATAGTCCTCGGGCGCGCGGACGGTCGCGAACATCGCCAGCAAAATGATCAGCCGCGCGACGGTCACGCTGATCGTAATGAACTTCATCTGTTGAATGCCTTGAAAAAACCAGACGGGGAAGGCAATGTTGCCGAGCACGGTCGGCAGCACCGCCATCAGAAGCATCACGTCAAAGTCGACGGTCGGAGGCATCACGGCGAGAGCGATCACGGTCAAGACGATCAGCCCGCTCATGATCAAAAATTTAGCCGCCATCACGTCTGAAAAAATTTTTCCGATCGCGCGCTCTTCGGAGGCTCGAGCGATGTCGCGCGGTGCCGTCATATTGAATCCGTACTCGACGGCGACGACCATGTATTGCACCACGCTCTGCATGAAAACGATCGCGCCGAAGCGCTCCGCGCCGAGCATCCTCAGCAGGAACGGCAGCATCACGAAATTCAAGACGTAGTCGACGCCCTTTAACGTCAACAGCGAGAAAATGTTTTGCGTCAATCGGTTGAATCGCATCGGCGCTCAACCTTTCGGAAAAAAATTTTTGTGCTCAGCCAAAAAAGAAGCAGCGTGTAAAAAAATGTGGTGCCGACCAGGTCGAACAACACACGTTCGCTGATCGAGATCAAAAACAGCGGATAACAAAAGATGCCGTAGAGCATAATCGGCAGGGCGAAATTTTTTCGGCAATGCTTGATCCAACCGTAAAAAAGCGAATAGCCCGCGCCGAGAATCCACATCATCAGCAGCGTGCCGAGCCAGCCGTAATCCAAAAAATAATGACCGAGCGCGGTGTAAACATTCGTGTCGATGCCGACGAAGGTCACGAGCGGATCGAACAGCGGCACGGAGGGCATGTCGGGATCAAATTTTTGCAGCGCGCGATAGATGCCGTGAAGCGAGTGCGAGCCGATATAATTTGTCTCGAGCGTCGAGTGATGTATCAACTCGTCGAGCGCGGGGATCGACAGCCCGATGTAATGCGCCAAGATGACGAAGGGCGTGCGTTCTTCGGATATGGTTTTGCCGGTGAGCGCGCCCATCACGAAGAATATCGCGATGAAAGTGAGCCCGCCGCCGATCAGATATCTTGCCGCGCGGAGTTTTGCCGCCGTCACGAATTGATTTTTCTTCTGATAGAGGATCAGGGCGACGACGATGATGTAAATGACGAAGAAGAACACCGACATTCGAGCGGTGCTCAGGATCGGAAAGGGCAGGTAGCACACGGTCGGAATGAGCAGGTGCCACCGTCGGATGCCCGCGAAAATCAGATTGAACGCGAACATATAAAAAAAGCCGCAAGCGATCGCCTGTGCAAGTTGACTTCTGTAACTGATCCAGCGGTCGAAAACGAGTTCGTTGCGCTCGATAATCGGACGGAGCGTGCGGACGACGTTGAGATATCCTTCGTGATTGCCGTAGGCGACCGACAGTTCGTACATCGATTGCAGATTGAGCGCCGCCATCGACAGCATGAATAATGCCGTCAATAAAATTTTTCGATCGCCGACCGCGTAAAGATATTCGACGGCGATTTTTTTTGTCGGTCGATCGAGGCAACGGTGCGCGAAGACGCCTCCGAGCACGAACGCCGCCGTCGATGTGGTTATCAAAAAGAATCCCTCGACGCTCAAGCCGAAATGCCATCTTTCGACCGTGAACAGCGCAAAAAATGTCGACAGCGTCATCATTCCGACCACGATCACCGCCGGCTCCATGAAGTCGAAGCGGAATCGGACGACCGTCGCCGATAAAATTATCAGCAGCGCCGCGAACAGCGGCACGAATCCGTCAGCCATTGGTCGACTTCCTCATGCTCAAGCCGAAGATCACAAGCAGTCCTGCGACCAGCCCGAGCATCGCGCCGACCGCCATGTATTTGAAGACGATCGCGCGGAGCGACAATTTTATCGGCTTGGGCATGAGTTCGGCGCGCTCAATTTCGACGAGCGTCCCGACGCCCGCGCGGACACATTCCTCCTTCGCGAACGCAACGTACTCGTCCAGCAGCCGAGTCATATTCGCCTTGGCGTATTCGTAGTCGTGCGGCACGGCGGCCTCGACCCGCGCCGACAGAATATACATGTTGTATTCGTAGCGCTCGACGTACAAATGCGAGCTCAGCCAAAAAACCTGCTCGAGCTCCGTCAACTCATCCCAATTGGCGTTGAACTTGTCGAACTCGAATTTCTTGCCGGCGCCGTTGATGAAACGATAATACTCCATCGGCGTCGTCACGAAAAATCCGCGCGGCTCGAGCATAATCCGCTCATCGGTTGCGTCGAGGCGCGCCAGGCATTGGGCGAAGGCGTCCTTGCTGAAATATGTTTTGGTGTCGACGGTAAAATATTTTTCGGCGCCGAGCGCAATCGAGCAGACGATCATCAGACCGATTGCGATCCAAAATTTTTTCTTGAGCATCCTCACGAAGTTGTTCAACGGCTCAACATCCTTTCCACTTGATCGAGCGCCCGCCCGGTAAAAAATCCGCCGACGAGTTTTGATTGCATCCGCGCGGAGTGAACGAGCATCGATTGATATTCGGCGTCGGAGATCGATTGCAATTTCGACGGCAGTTCCTTCAGGCTGTCGACGACAAAGCCCAGCCCGTACTTGACGATGACGTCGGCGATCGCCGCTTGCGTCCACGTCACGACCGGCAGCCCCGCCGCAATGTACAAAGACAGCTTATGCGGATTGTTGAGCTTGAGATATTCGCCGAAGGCGCCCGAACACGTCCCAATCGAGTCGCCGTCCCAAATCAAGCCGAAGCCGCCCTCGAGCTTGAAAGGAATCTCCTCGGGGGTGAAACTGCCGACGTAATTTACATTTGCCGCCTCAAATTTTTTGTCGCCGCGCGGACCGTAGAAATTGAAATTGACGTCGATCGCGCCGAGCGATCGCAGGAAGGCGCTCTTTTCAAGGTTACCGGCGAAAATGATCGTGTTTCGATCGACGGCGGCGCGGGCGGCGGGCGGCTTATCAAGCAGATAATCAAAAATTTCCAGCCCGATCATCGGCGTCCGAACGCCCAAGCCGAACAGCGCGCCCATCATTCGTTCGTTGTGGACGATCAAAGTTTCGGCGCGGTTAAGTCGATCGATCTCGGCAGCGGCGGAGGCGCTCCCGAAATTTCTCAGCGCGTCAAGGTCGTGCACGATGAAAATCATTCGATTGCGATCGAAAAAATCATTGAGCGCCGCGCGCATAATCTTGTTGCCGTAGACAGGGAATTGCGCGACCACCGTCTGATCTTCGCTCCGACGGAGCCGCAAAACTTTTTTCCACGTCGCCGAATCGAGAGTGTACTTTATCTTTTCGACGGTCGAGCCGAAGCGGGTCTCGACGATGTTCTCAATCGGCTTGTAGCCTCGACGGGCGAAAATCGCATCGACATCGCGTCGCGCCTTATTGCCCGCGTGATTGCCTGCCGCCGGCTCCTCACTGATATACTTCAAAATCATAATCCGATCCTCAAAAATATTTTTCCCGCCCGCCCGCCCTCAACAGGCGCTGCCTGTTAACCGCTTTCAAAAATTTTTTCGAGCCGCTCAATCTCCCGTTCGATATCATAGCCGTTGGCGGCGATCTCTTCGCGAGTGTCGCGCCGTTCGATGCTCCGCGCGGCGCCGATCGCGTCGATCCAACCGTCAATCGAATCGAGCGGAATGAATTGCACCGCCCCGCGCGTGATCTCCAGCTCCCGCGTGATCGCATCGGAAAATAAACACGGCAGCCCCGCCGCTTGCGCCTCAATCCCGACCATCGGCAGCCCCTCGAATCTCGACGGCAGAATGAAACAATCCATCGCCTGCATTAAATCTCTGACGTCGTTGCGCATCCCCAAAAATTTGACGCGCCCATCGAGCCGATATGCGGCGACTTTCGAGCGCGCCTCGTCGAGAAATTTTTGATCCTCAACCGCGTCGCCGATCAACAGCAATATCAGATCGGGGAATTTCTTGACGGCGGCGTTGAACACGTCGATCAGGAAGGCGTGATTTTTTTGGAAGGTGAAGCGCCCGACGTGACCGAGCACAAAATTTTTTTCGAGTCCGAGTTTTTTTCGAACCTCCGCGCGGATTTTCGAATCGAATCGAAACTGATTGCAGTCGATCGCGTTGTTGATGACGGTGAACGGTTTCGAGCCGAACATCCATTTCCCCGCGAGTTTCGAGCACGCAAATCGATCGGTCACCGCGATCGACAGCAGGATTTTGTTAAAGGCGATCAAAATGCGGCGCGCAAGCCCGACGTTGATCTCGAATCCGGAGTTATGGGAGTGCATAACGCGCATCGGGATGCCGAAAAACATTGCGGCGAAGATCGGAAATACATACGACAGCCCGTTGGAGTTGAGGACGATCGCCTTGTATTGCCCGCGCGTCGACCACAACAGACGCAGCCATTGAAGGTAGTGTCGGAGCGGCGATCGGTGGCGCGAGACCACGCCGAAAATTTTACTGCCGGCGGCTTTGATCTCGTCGGCGAAAACGATCTCGTGCTCGGCGGTGATGTTGACGAAGTCGTAAGTGACGCGCGCGCGGTCGAGATGTCGAAACTGCTGCATGAGATAAGTCTCGAGCCCGCCGAGGTTGCGCGTCATTCCAATCTCCAAAACCTTAATCATCGCTTGAGCCTCGCAAACAATGTCGGCGCCAACTTTTTTACTCCCCCAATCATATTCACCGCCGCCGTCAACAGCGGCGACAACATTTCATTCCTCAGCAGCCCGATTAATATCCGCCGCTTCAATCCGCCGCCGAATTTTATTTTTTGCAGTCGATCGAACAGCGGATCCGCGCGGAGCGTCGAAAGTTTTTCGCCCTCGACCAGCGCCGCATAGCAGAATCGAGCATACATCCAAAAAACTTTCTCCTCCGACTCCGACGGGACGCCGCCTTCAAACAGTCCGATCAGCGCCGCGATCTTTTGTCGGTTGATCTCGTAAGAATAATTTCGCGCCGTGCTCGACAAGCTCCCGCCGCCGCGCTTCTCATAATGATATCCTACACAGTCGAGCGTGCGCAACACCTTGACGTGCCGAAAAAATTCCGCGTTGAAAAAAAAATCCTCATTCACCCGACGCGCCTCGTCAAAGCGAATGGAAAATTTTTTTATCAGCGCCGCCCGATAAATCCCGTTCCAAATATATCCGAACAGCGGAATCGTCTCGAGCTCAACGATTTTTTTTTCGATCGAGCGCCGATCATAGAGCGTCTCGTCCTCAACACGACAGATTTTTTGATACGACAATTGAGCGCCCTCAAAATAATCTTCCGCGCAACCGTACTTCAGACAATCGATCGAACCGTCCGCGCGGAGCGCCGTCGCCGCCCTTTCGAGCACATCACTCTCGATCCAATCGTCCGAGTCGACGAACGTCACGTACTGACCGCCAATCCGCTCGAGCGCCGCGTTTCGAGCCGCCGACGCCCCCGAATTTTTCTCCAAAGCAATAATCTTAATCCGCCGATCACTTTTCTCGAGCTCACGACAAATTTCGAGACTGCCGTCGGTCGAGCGATCGTCGACGAGAATCAACTCGAAATCGCTGAAGCTCTGATCGAGAATGCTGCCGATCGAGCGTCGAAGAAATTTATCGGCGTTGAAGACGGGCATCACGATCGAAACGAACGGCTCCGCCATCAACCGCGCCCTCCAAACAGCTTTCGTTTGATGAAGGCGCTGCCCTTTTTGAACCAGTTGACGTTCTCGAGCATCACCACGTCCGTCTCGACCGTTCGCAAATTTTTGTCGCACAGCCACACGTCCAGCAGCCGCTCCGCCACGAACCCGAACAGCCGCGCCTGCTCCTCGGGCTTGGCATTTTCGGTCATCCACCGCTCGAACTCGAACAGAATGTCGAACAGCCATTGACAATACTCGTCAGCAAGCGCACGCCGCATCACGAACATGTTCCACAGGTGCAGCCGCCGCCGACTCATCACCGCGCGGAACGGTCGCAAACTCTCGGGATAAAGTTCGCCGATGATGCGCTCGATCTGCTCGAGGTCGCGCGGCGAATGCGCGTGCTCATATTGCGAGCGGACGGTCTCGATGTAATAATTTCTTTGCGTCGGCAACAGCACATCAACGCCGTCCAACAGCTTTTCGTAGTCGCCGCGCTGATAAATTCGTTGCTTGACGGTCTCGACGCCGTCAAAAAAATTTTTTCGACCGAAATATCGTCGATAGTGGCACAGCCCGAGCCAATCCGCCGATAAATTTTTCCACGCCCAATACAGCCCGGTCAATTCGCAGAACGAAGAATTTTTTTGGGAAATGTTGTCGCCGGAGTCGTCGCCGACGAAGCCGAGATCGCTCTTGCCCGCGCGCCCGACGTGCAGCGGCAGATAGACATCGTCCTCGGGCATCCAATATTTTTTGTGGGCGGCGACGAGGATTTTTATATTCAAGCGGTTTCACCCTTCGATAGAATTGAAGACGTCGAGCGCGCGCCGAACCATATCATCCATATCGTAATATCGATACTCCGCCAGCCGACCGACCGCAATCAGATTTTTGATGCGCGCCGCCTTTTGAGCGTAACGATCGAAGCGCGCCTTGTTGTCGTCGGTGAAAATCGGATAATACGGCGTGTTGACGCCGCGCACGTAATCCTGCGGATATTCCTTGAGAATCGTGGTCGCCGGCGCCTTCACGGGATGGATTTTCTTAAACTCGGTAATGCGCGTGAAGTCGTAGTTATTCGGATAGTTGACGGTCGCCGCCGGCTGATAGCTTTCGGTCTCGACGGTCTCAAATTTCATCTCGACGCTCCGATACGGCAGCGCGCCGAACTCGTCATTGAACAGCTCGTCGAGCGGACCGGTGAAGATCAGCGTGCCGTCGAAGGGATGATCGAGGAACAAAATTTGATCGCCGTCGACGCGAAGCACGTCACAGAAATCGGTGTTGAGCATCAGCTTGATTTTATCATGGCGGAGCATATTTTTGAAGAGGTTGGTATAGCCCTTGGTCGGGACGGCTTGAAAGCGATCGTTGAAGTAGCGATCGTCGCGCCCAACGAAAATCGGCACGCGCGCGGTGACGGCGCCTTCAATATTTTCGGGGTCGAGCCCCCACTGCTTTTGAGTGTAATGGAGAAAAATTTTTTTGTAGACGAAATCGGCGATGAATCGCAAATCTCGATCGGTCGACTGCTTGAGCTTGAGGATCGGCACCTTGGTATTGTAATCGTATCGATTAAGGAGCGCCTCCTCGAGTTTTTCTGCCATCGACGGAGGAAACACCGCGTGCAGCGTATTGAGATTGAAAGGGATCGGGAGCATTTGCCCGTCGATCATGGCGAGCACGCGATGATGATAGACGCGCCAATCGGTGAAGCGCGAGAGATATTGCCAGACCTCCTCGTCGTCGGTGTGAAACAGGTGCGGACCGTAGCGATGAATCAGGATGCCGTTGTCGTCGATCTCGTCGAAGCAGTTGCCTCCGACGTGGAAGCGGCGCTCGATGAGCAGGACGGATTTATTTTTTGAGGCGAGCCGCTCCGCCATGACCGCTCCGGCGAAGCCCGCGCCAACGATTATCGCATCAAACATACGTCAAGCCTCCGATTTGGAGAGAGCGCGGGCGGCAATATCCTTTCTGAAGTGCATGCCCTCGAAACCGATCACGCCGACCGCTTTATAAACTTTTTCGACTGCCGCGCGGAGATTTTTATCGAGCGTCACCACGCCGAGCACGCGCCCGCCGCTCGTGAGCAATGTGCCTTTGCGCTCGACCGTCCCCGCGTGGAATATCAATGCGCCGAGCGCCTTCGCCTTTGTGATCCCGTCGATCTCGAATCCCTTGCGATACGATTTCGGATAACCGCCCGAGGTCAGCACCACGCATACCGCCGACTCGTCGCTCCATTCGATCGATTGTTGATCGAGCGTGCCGTCCGCGCATGCCGACATCAACTCGACGAGATCGCTCTTCAAAAGCGGCAGCACCGATTGCGTTTCGGGATCGCCGAAGCGCGCGTTGAATTCGACGACCTTCGGTTCGCCGTCGACGATCATCAGCCCCGCGTACAGGCAGCCCCGATATATTTTTCCTTCCTTCGACATCGCCGCGACCGTCGGCTTAAGGATTTTTTCGATCGCCTTCTCGAGCACGCTTTGATCGACAATCGGCGCCGGCGCATACGAGCCCATGCCGCCCGTGTTGAGCCCTTGATCGTTGTCGTCGACACGCTTGTGATCCTGCGAAGGGATCATCGGCAGCACCGTCCGCCCGTCGGTGAACGCCAGCAACGATGCCTCTTCGCCGTCCATAAATTCTTCGACCACGATCCGATTGCCCGCCGCTCCGAACGATTTTTGCGTCATGATCTCGTCGATCGCCGACAGCGCTTCCTCTACCGTCTGTGCAACGATCACTCCCTTGCCCGCCGCCAAGCCGTCCGCTTTGATCACGATCGGCGCGCCTTCCGCCTCGACGTAGCTCCGCGCGGAGTCGGCGTCGGAAAAAATTTCGTATTTCGCCGTCGGGATTCCGTACTTCTTCATGAGTTGCTTGGCGAAAATTTTCGAGCCCTCCAGTTGCGCCGCCGCTGCCGAAGGTCCGAACACTTTTATGTTCGCCGCGATCAGATCGTCGGATAATCCCTCGACCAGCGGCGCCTCGGGACCGATCACGACCAGCCCGATCGAATTGCGTCGCGCGAAGTCGATCACCGCCGCGTGATCCTTGACGTCAAGCCCCTCGACGCACGTTGCCAACTCCGCCATGCCCGGATTGCCCGGCACCGCAAAAATTTTTTCGGCGAGCGGGCTTTGCGCCAACTTCCAAACGAGCGCATGTTCGCGTCCGCCGCTGCCGATCACCATTATGTTCAATGTCATCAGTCCTCGATAAAAATTTTTGAGCCCGTCGCCACATCAGACCGCCCCGAGCAATGACACAACTCGAGCCGCTTCACCCCGAGACTTTTCAGCTCGTTGAGTGTCGCATCGATCCGCGCGGAGCCGGCGCTCGAAAGATGAATGCCGCCGATCACTCCGACCACGGGATAATTGAGCCGACCGTGCACCGTCGAAACGATGTTGAGTATGCCGACATGCGAACAGCCCGCGATTACCGTCAAGCCGTCGCGCCCGCGAATCGCAAGACAAATCTCGTCGTCAAACGGATCGGGAGCTTTATCGGCGCCGCGCACGAATTTCTTCGGGATCGTCTCGAACGGATATTTCCGCTTGAATTTCCCAATCAGATAAATGCCGTCGGCGACATCGAGCCGATCGTTGCAGATAATCTGTCGAACGCCCCAACTGTCGAGATCGTTTCTAGTGAAGCCGGCGCCGCGATATTTATATCCGTCGTCGGTACTCGAAAACTTCTCGAGCCAAAAATTTTGACCGGTGTAAAGGATTTCCGGCTTGACCGGCATCGAGCGATAGCCGCCCGAGTGATCGTAATGCGAATGACTCAGCACCACGAAATCGACCGTCGAAAGATCGAGCCCGAGCCGCGCGGCATTGCGCCACGTCATTTCAGATTGCCCGCAGTCGAATATAAATTTTGTCGTCGGAGTTTCGACCAGGAGCGACAGCCCGTGTTCGCACTCGAGCGTTGAGCCCTCGGGTTTTGTGTTCTCGAGCAGGACGGTCAGCTCAACCATTGATTTTGTCGTCGAGATATCGAGTGATCGCCGCGTCGTAGTCGGCGGTGTGCGCAAACGCCTCGCGCGCCAACTCCATTCTGAAGTCGAAAGAGGTGCCGCCGTCTCGCTCGATCATCATCGCGACCTCGTCATAGCGCTCGGGATTGACGACCACCGTCACGAATTTAAAATTCTTCGCCGCCGCGCGGATCATCGCCGGACCGCCGATATCGATATTCTCAATCGCGGTCTCGAGCTTGACGTCGGGGTTGGCAACCGTCTCCTTAAACGGATAAAGATTGACGACGACGAGATCGATCGGCGTGATGTGATGCGTCTTCATCTGCTCGACGTGAGCGGGATTGTCGCGCACGGCAAGGATGCCGCCGTGAATGTAAGGGTTGAGCGTCTTGACGCGCCCGTCCATAATCTCGGGGAAGCCGGTGACGTCGCTGACGTATTTGACGGGAATGTCGGCGTCCTGCAGCGCCTTCATTGTGCCGCCGGTGCTGATGATCTCGACGCCCGCCGCGCTCAACTTTTGAGCGAACTCAACCAGATATTTTTTATTCGACACGCTGATCAGTGCCCGATTAATTTTGTTCATACTATGCACACCTTTCTTCCCTTGATGTTGAGCCGCCCCTCGACGTACAGTCGGATCGCCGCCGGATAAATAATGTGCTCTTGCTCGAGCACGCGCGCCGCCAGCGACTCTTCGTCGTCGCCCTCGAGCACCGGCACCGCCGCCTGCATGATGATCGGTCCCGAATCCGTCCCCTCGTCGACGAAATGTACCGTGCAGCCGCTGACTTTCACTCCGTACTCGAGCACGTCTCGATGCGCATGCGCGCCCGGGAACGCCGGCAGCAACGACGGATGAATGTTCATGATCCGATCCTTGTACGCGCGCACGAACGTCGGACTCAATATTCGCATGAACCCCGCCAAGATCACAAGGTCGACCTCCGCCGCGCGCAGTTCGTTGAGCAATTTCGCCTCGAACGAGAGCTGATCCGCGCACAATTTTCGATCCACGCACAGATTTTTGATCCCCGCGCGCTCCGCCCGCTCAAGCGCCATGACATTCGGCTTGTCGGTCAGCACGAGCGCGATTTGCGCCTCCAATTTCCCGTCGGCGATCGCGTCGATGATCGATTGCAGATCGCTCCCGCGCCCCGAGCACATCACTCCCAGTTTAATCATCGAAAACACCACCGCTTATGTTCACTCGAGCCTCGGCATCCTCCGCGCGGATCACTCGACCGATCATCGCAACGTCCTCGCCGCGCTCGTTAAGATCGTTCATAATCCGCTCGGCGTCCTTCGGCGCGACAATCAATATCATCCCGATCCCGCAATTGAATGTACGGAACATCTCCCGCCACTCGACATTGCCCCAACGTTGCAGCATTTTGAATACCGTCGGCATTTTCCACGCGCCCGCGTCGATCTCAACCGAAAGATCGTCCGGCAGCGCCCGCGGAATGTTGTCGTAAAAGCCGCCGCCCGTCACGTGCACCAGCCCGTGCAACTCGAATTTTTGAATCAGCGGCAGGCAACTCTTGACGTAGAGTCGCGTCGGCGTCAATAATTCCTCCGCCAGTTTCTTGTTGAGGTCGTAGATAAATTCGTTGCCGGTCATCATTCGATACTCGAAAACAATTTTCCGCACCAACGAAAATCCGTTCGAGTGCAATCCGCTCGACGGCAGCCCGAGAAGCACATCGCCCTCGCGCACGCGCTCGGACGTGATCAGTTTCGAGCGATCGACGATCCCGACCGCAAAGCCCGCCAGATCATATTCTCCGCGCGGATAAAAGCCGCTCATCTCCGCCGTCTCGCCGCCGATCAGTGCGCAATTGCATTCTTTGCATGCTCGAGCGACCCCGCCCACAATCGTCGACACTTGACGCGGCTCGAGCTTACCGACCGCAAGATAATCCAAAAAAAAGAGAGGCTCAGCCCCTTGAACAAGAATATCGTTGACGCACATCGCTACGCAATCCTGCCCGACGGTGTCGTGCTTGTCGAGGAGGAATGCGATTTTGAGCTTGGTGCCCACGCCGTCGGTGCCGCTGACCAGGACGGGCTCACGATACTTAAGCATGTCGAGGGCGAAGAGTCCGCCGAAGCCGCCGAGGTCGCCGAGGACTTCGGGGCGATAGGTAGCTCGGACGCTGTCCTTGATGAGCCGAACCGACTCGTTGCCGGCATCGATGTCGACGCCGGAGTCTTTATATGTCAGTTTTTCATTCAAATTTTTATCTCCTGACGTTGATCAGAGTGTGAGACGACGAAGGATCTCCTGATAAGCCTCTTCGGGGCTGCCGAGATCATGACGGAAGACGTCTTTGTCGAGGCGCTGTTTGGAATCCTTATCCCAGAAACGGCAGTTGTCGGGCGAAATTTCATCGCCGAGCGTCACTCTGCCCTTCTCGTCGCGCCCGAACTCCGTCTTGAAATCGATGATGTCAACGTTCTTTGCGCCGAGCACCTCTTTAAAGATCGAGTTGATCGAGAACGCAATGTGCTCAATCTGATTGAGCTCGGTCAGCGTCGCAATGCCGAGCGCGATCGCGTGATAGCGGTTGATGATCGGATCGTGGAGCTCATCGCACTTGTAGTAGAACTCGACGATCGGCATCGACAGCGGAGTGCCTTCTTCCTTGCCGAAACGGGCAGCAAGCGAACCGGCGAAGACGTTGCGGACGACGACCTCGAGCGGAATCATTTCGAGCTTCTTGACGAGCATGTCACGGGCGTCGGGCGTGCCGATGTAGTGATTGTCGATGCCGCGATCCTTGAGCAGTTTGAAGAAGTAAGTACTGATCTTGTTGTTGATGATGCCCTTGTCCTGAATGGTGCCCTTCTTTTCTCCGTTGCGGGCGGTCGCCTCATCCTTGAAGTACATGATGACCTGACCGGGATCGTGCGTCGCGTAGATGATCTTCGCCTTGCCCTCGTGAATCTTGTTGGTTCTTTCTTCCATCTCGTTTTACACCTCGCAATAAAATTTATGATTTATTTTATAGAAACATCGTCGACAATGCAACAGGTTATTTTTTCGCGGAGCCGCTGATCTTTGAGCTCGACCTCCGCCGCCATTTTCGAGCGATAGTCAAGCAGTTTTCTTTTGACGGATGAATCGCCGATCGCAAAAATTTCGATCGCAAACAGCGCCGCATTCTTCGCGCCGTTGACTGCCATCGTCGCCACCGGCACGCCCGGCGGCATCTGCACGGTCGACATCAACGAATCGAATCCTTTGAACGGCTCCGACGCAATCGGAACTCCGATCACCGGCGCCGTCGTATAACTCGCGATCACGCCCGCCAAATGCGCCGCCATGCCCGCCGCCGCGATGAACACATCCGCTCCCGACTGTCGAGCTTGGCGGACGAAGCTCCGCACTCGATCGGGCGTTCGATGCGCCGACGCCACCGTCAATTCGACTTCGATGCCGAACTCTTTGAGCGTGTCGACCGCCGGCTTCATCACCGACCAGTCCGAATCGCTTCCCATCACGATTGCTGCCTTCAACACGATCCCTCCCGTCAATCCAATTATAAAGCACGCTTGCGTCAAAGGCAATAAGAAAAATATCCGCCGTTGCGCTCGAGCAGCGCGCAGTACTCTTTGATGGCCTCGTCGAAATCGGTGAAGCCGCCGGCATAGCCCGCGCCAAGCAACTTCGTCGTGTCGGCTTGAGTGTAATTCTGATATTTGCCGCGCAACACATCGGGGAAGTCAATGTACTCGATCTCGCCGAAGCCCATCGCATTGATCACCGCGCGCGCCGCCTCGTTGTACGTGTGCGCTTGACCCGTCCCGCAATTGTACACGCCGCTCTCCGCTCGATTGTCGAAAAACCATAAGCACACCTTCACCACGTCGTTGATGTAAACGAAGTCGCGCCGCTGCTCGCCGTCCGCCACTCCGTCGATGCCCCTGAATAATTTTATTCGACCGTCCGCGCGGAGCTGATTGTGCATGTGATAAAAGACCGACGCCATTTTTCCCTTATGCGCCTCTTGAGGACCGTAGACGTTGAAAAATCGCAAGCCGATCACTTTCGATGACGAGTCGTCGAGCCGCTGACGGAGATATCGATCAAACATCAATTTCGAGAAGGCATAAGGGTTGAGCGCGTCCTCGCACTCGGGCGCCTCTCGAAAACCGTTGAGCCCCAGCCCGTACGTCGATGCCGACGACGCATAGATCAACGGTACGCGCCGCTCGCGACAGAATTTCAGCACCGCCTTGGTGTAATCGTAATTGTTGTGCAGGACGTAATCGCCGTCGTAATTCATCGTGTCGGAGCAGGCGCCCATGTGAAACACGCCGTCGATTTTTTTCGAGAGTCCGCCGCCGAGCGCGTCAAGGAATTGCTCCTTCGTCCAAATGTCGTTGAATTTGAGCCCGAGCAGATTTTTAAATTTGAGCCCCGCGCCGATGTGGTCGACGATGAGAATATCGGTCTTGCCGCGGTCGTTGAGCGCCTTGACGATATTGCTGCCGATAAAGCCGGCGCCGCCGGTGACGATTATCATCGCAACTCCTCCAATCGATTTAAGAGTTCCTCGCGGCTGACGGCGTAGGTGCCGACCTTTGCGACGACGATGCCCGCCGCCACGTTCGACAGATATGCCGCCTCCGACGGCTCGAGTTGCCCCGCCAATCCGAGCGCAAACACCGCGATCATCGTATCGCCCGCGCCCGACACGTCGAACACCTCTTGCGCCTTCGCTCTGATGTGCTCGACCCGATCGCCGGCGACCAGCGTCAAACCATGCTCCGAGCGCGTGACCAGCAGCCCGTCGAGCGAAAACTTTTCGATCACGCTCCGCGCGGAGCCTTCGATATCGGCGTCGATATTTTTGATGGGGCGGTCGAGCATTTCGCGATACTCTTTGAAGTTCGGCGTGACGAAATTCGCGCCGCTGTAGCGCGTCCAATCGCGACACTTGGGATCGACGAGAACGCTCACGCCGCGCTTTCGGCACATCCGAATGATGTTGCGGCAAGTCTCCTCGGTGCAAACGCCCTTGCCGTAATCGGAAATGATGACGGCGTCGACCTCGTCGAGCTTGTTACGCACATTGGCGACAAGCTGATCGTAATCGGCGGGCTCGACGGGCGAAGAGTCCTCGAAATCGAGCCGAATCATCTGCTGATGACCGCCGATGACGCGAATTTTGGTGGTGGTGGGATGAGCGGTGCGGACGAGATCGAAATAGGCGATGCCGCGCGCGAGAAGTTTTTCGGTGAGAGTTTCGCCGTAATGATCGTCGCCGATGAAACCGACGATGGCGGTCTCGACGCCGAGCAGCGCGAGGTTGTGAGCGACGTTGGCTGCGCCGCCGAGCTGATCCTTGGTTTTGAGCACGTGAGTGATGGGCACGGGCGCCTCGGGCGAAATGCGCGTGACTTCGCCGAAGAAATATTTGTCGAGCATCACGTCGCCGACGACCAGGACGCGGCACGAGGCGGCGCGCTCGACGAGAAATTTTTTCAATCGATCAATCATGAGTTCACCTCCGTTGATCGCATTGTAGCACGGACGGCGCGCATTGACAAGGCGGGCGCCGCGCAATAAAATATTTTTGAAGGGGGCGACAAGATGACGGTTCGATCCGCGTACTGGGACAACATCAAGGGCGTTCTGATTGCGCTCGTTGTCCTCGGGCATTATCTTTGGGACCTGCAGTCGAATCCGCTGATTAACGCGGTCGTCGACGCGATTTACATGTTTCATATGCCCGCCTTCGTCTTTGTCTCGGGATATTTCAGCAGGAGTGAGCACTCGCGCGGCGCCGAATCGCTCTTGAAATTGCTCATCGCATTTTTTTTGCTCGACGGCTATTTGATTTTGACGGAGCTTTTCATCAATCATCGGCAGCCGTCACTGATCGTGCCGTATTATTCGGCGTGGTATCTGTTGGCGCTGATCGGTTGGCGCCTCATCACGCCGGTCGTCGCTCAATGTCGCGGTGTCTTGTTGTTATCAATCGCCGTCGCGATCTTCGCGGGCTTTTATCCCGAGATTGACTTGAGATTTGCCGCCGTCAAGATCATCGTGTTCGCGCCGTTCTTCTTTGCGGGATATTTCATGCCGCGCTCGACCGTCGAAACGATCAAACAAAAATCGCGTTGCCTCGGACTGATCCCGGCGGCGCTTGCGCTGCTCATCGGGATCGCCGCGCACGAGCAGTTTCATATCGACGATCAAGAGCTGCTGTCGGGCTGCTATCTTGGCGACGACGGATTGAGCTCCATGCTCGGACGGATCAGTTTTATGATCGTGGCAAGCCTTTCGATCGGCGCGCTGATGCTCGGCTCGCCCGATCGGAGAATACCTCTGCTGACGACGCTCGGAAAAAATTCGTTGGCGATTTACGTCTTGCATCGACCGATCACGCTCGAGTTCGCGCCGATTATGAGCGGGCGCTCCGAAATCGAATTGTTAATCGCGGCGGTCATTTGCACGCTGCCGACATCGATCGTGCTCGGCTCGAATGTGGTCGCCAACGGATTGCGGGCGGTTCTCGACACTTGCGCAGAAGCGTTCACTCTCGAGCGGCGCTCATTAAAACACTCGCTCTGTTGGATCGCCGTGATGACGCTCGCGATATTGATTTTGATCCTGCCGATTGC
>CAMKFB010000034.1 GCA_946411735.1 uncultured Selenomonadales bacterium | reverse complement strand
TCAATAAGAATACCGCCATCGATTTCGAGTATGACTCCGTCGAGTCGCAGGGCAATGATGTCATTATGACCATCGGCGAAGGCTCCATCCGCTTCGTCAATACCTCCATCGACCTGTTCAACGTCGAGACATCCAACGACCAGCTCTCCGCCATCCTCGACAGCACCGCTCCGATCGACCTCGGCAATCTCGATTCCGCTGTTTCGAAATTCTTCCTTCCGATCGATAATCATTTCGGAACCAATCTCAAATCCGTCAGCAGACGAAAATAATTTCAGGAGGTAATTTATCATGGCATATTTCGCTAAAAGAGACAACAACGTACTCGTTCGGGGCTCCGCCGACCACGACATCATCGACAATTACGACGCGGGCAGCCTCGTCGACGCCGGACAAGGCGACGATTCCGTCGATAACTACGGCGATAACGCCACCATTCTCGGCAACGATGGCAACGATCTCCTCAACAATATCGGCAGGGCGGCGCTCATCGTCGGCGGCGACGGCGACGACAACCTCGGCAATATCTCCGCCAACGACGCCACGCTCCTCGGCGGCATCGGCAATGATTACCTCGAGGACACCGGCTACAACGCGCTCATCAACGGCGGCGCCGGCGATGATTCCGTCTACAGCTACGGCGCTTACGCGATTATCCTCGGCGACGACGGCAATGATTCCGTCTACAGCTACGGCGCTCACGCGATGATCCTCGGCGACGACGGCAATGATTCCGTCTACAGCTACGGCAATTACGCTTGGATCAACGGCGGCGCAGGCAATGACAACATCGAAGCCTATGACAGCAACGCTCCGACCCTCAGCGGCGGCACCGGCGACGATTTCATTGCCGCTCGAAACAGCAACGGCGCCGTTTTCGTGGGCGGCTCGGGCGTCGACACCCTCTTCGCTTACGGCGGCTCCAACGTCACCATCGACGCCGGCACCGGCAACGATGTCGTCATCAACCAAGCATCCAAAGCCTTGATCTACTCCGGCGAAGGCAACGACGCTCTCTATAACTCCAACGCCTTCGCCACCCTCAACGCCGGATCGGGGCGCGATACCATCAAAAACGACGCTGCCGATGTCCTTCTCAACGGCGGCGACGGTCACGACACCCTTCAGAATGGTGCCTTCGGCAGCCGCGCCACGCTAAACGGCGGCGCAGGCATCGACGTCATTGCCAACTTCGCGCCCAATGCGCTTGTCGACGGCGGCGACGACAGCGATGTCATTGACAATTACGGCGTGCTCAACGTCACCGTCCGCGGCGGCGCAGGCAATGATGTCATCATCGATCATTACACCGGTTGCGGCGTCACCCTCAGCGGCGAAGCAGGCGACGACGCCATCAGCCTCGCCGGCGGCAACGAGCTCCTCCACTACGCCAAGGGCGACGGCAACGATACCGTCTTCGGCTTCAATAAGAATACCGCCATCGATTTCGAGTATGACTCCGTCGAGTCGCAGGGCAACGATGTCATTATGACCATCGGCGAAGGCTCCATCCGCTTCTTCAACACTTCGATCGATCTGTTCAATGTCGAGACGACGACCAACGACCAGCTTGCCGCCATCCTCGACAGCCGCGCTCCGATCGAGCTCGGCGATCTCGATCAAGGTATGGTCGATAAAATTTCGTCCATCGATCTCCGCTTCGCCGCCGGCAACTCCTCCGATCGCCGTCATAAAAAGTAATTTGGAAAGGATTTTCTACCGATGACAAATCAAGAAATTGCCGCAAACCTCCTCTCGTACATCAGTCGCTACGTCTCCTTCGACGCCGACAGTCACACCGTTACTCTCGAGGTGCGCACCCTTGTCGATAACGCGCAGCCCCACCTTGCCAACATCCGCGCGCATATCACCGCCGCCGTCATGGGCACTTACGAAGGCGCCGACGAGCTCACTCTCAACTCGAGCGAAGAGCTTGCCGCCACCGCCGCATCTCTCTCCGAACCCATCAACGGCTTGCTCCAAAACCTCGCGGGCGTCAACGCCGACCAACTTCTCAACGATCCTCAAGCCGTCGGCAGATTGCTCGTCACTTACATAGCTCAATGGCGCGCCGCCGAAAATTACGATCCCGTCGGCGGGCTCCTCGAGCAGATCTATTCCTTCCTCAACGTCAGCTCCGAAGAGGAGCTTATCGCCAACATCAATCAGCGCATCGTCGCTCCCTTCCTCCAAGTGCGCGGCGTTCAAGCCACCGCCGATAAGCTCGTCGACATTTTCAAGGACGGCGAAATCGATCTCCTCAATAACCTCGTCCTCTTGCCGGCGCTCACCGATATCATCAGCGATTCCGCTCGCGCCAACATCAGGGAGATTGTCAATACCATCGTCGGCACTCTCAAAAATCAAATCCTCGCAAACAGCGGCAACGACGGCGAACCCAATCGCTTCAACCTCGCCATCAACGGCACCCGCCTCGATTTCAATCCCGTCGTCGCTACCGTTTACATCACCGATCCCGACGCTCTCGGCTCAGACAGCCTTCAGCCCCTCGACGCCTCTCAAGATACCGTCGGCGCCGCGCGGATATTGTTGGTCGGCAACCTCGACGGCTCCGACGGCGAAAGTCTTATCGGCTCCAACGGCAACGACATCATCTTTGCGGGCGGCGGCGATTCGATCAGCCCCGGCGACGGCAATAACATCGTCGTCATCGAGGACGGCAACTCCACCATCTTGACCGGCACCGTCACCGACCCCAACACCGGCTTTGAATACTCCACCGTCACCGGCTCCGTTTACGAGGACAATCACACCCGTCAAGTCATTGGGCTGACGAACGTCGGTATGTCGACGGTGATTGGCTTTGAGGCGGGCTTCGATGCCTCCAATGATGCCATCAGTCTGCTCGACGGCTCCGTTGATGATGTGACCGTCGGCTTCTTCGGCTCCAACGTGATTGTCAACGACGACGACGGCTCCCTCCTTCTCACCGATCAGCCTTCCTCCGTCCGCGCGGAGCTTCTCATCGACGGCGAAAAATTTGTCGCTCTCAACAGCGGCGCCTCGCTCGAAAAAGCCGACGATGTCAATCACTACTTCCTCAACGAAGGCGGAACGCTGACAGCGGACTCGGGGGCGTTCACCGTCAACGGGATCAGCTTTTTCAATACCATCGCCGGCGACGGCACCCTGACCAATCATACAATCATAGGTGAGGCGCCGACGGCGGATTACGAGAGCACGCGGCTTGATTACGCTTTCAATTTCAACGGGAGTGCGCGGCATTACGACACGCGTACGGTCAAGCCCGATACCGTCATTGACAGCCTTTCGTCGACCAACGAGATTTATCTGTTCGACGGCGCGGCGACTGTCAACAGCTTTACCGGCTCGGCTCATTTCAACGCGGTGAGCTTCACCACCGACGGCAATGTAAGCGTCGAAATGCTGAAGGATGCTCCGCTCAACAACGAGTACAAATCAATTCACTCGGTGAAGGGCATCAAGGCGGGCGAAACGTTTGCGATCGGTACCTTCGTCGGTCCCGACACCATTGCCAAAAATTATGCCGTGAGTGCTGACGGCACGACAATCAGCCGCATCGACGGCTCCGATTCGACCGTGGTGTGGAGCGGCTCCGATGTTTCGAGCGTCAATCTGATGGACGTTTACGCGGCGGATGTTCTCGAGACGAAAATTGTTGGCGCGCTTCAATCGCTGCGCGACTTTGTTGGCTTCGACGGAAATAACGCCACGATCGATGCGGCGGGCATTCGAGCGACGCTCGCGCCTGCATTCAACTCGCTTCGCGACCGGCTTGCCGCGATCGACAATCCCACCGCCGATGATGTTATCGATTTGATCAACGGCGTGCTCAACAGTCGGCTCGGGCTGACGATCGAGGACATTTTGAGTCAAACTGCCATCGACAACATCAAGGCGCGCCTCAACGAGGACATCGCCAATAAGATCGATCCGCTCAACGGGCTTATCAATTCCGCGATCGGCGACGGCTTCTCCGCTTTCCTCTATAAAAACATCATCAATCCCGTGCTGGCTCGCCTCGGCGCTCAAACGGCGGCGCAGGATTTGTCGAATATCATCAGCGAAGGCGGCTCCCTCAGCGAACATTTTATGTTGAACACGCTCTTCAATCAGATATTCGCCTCCGAACGCGCCGTCAGCATCGCCAACAAGGTGTGGACGGATTTCAAATCGCGCATTGAAACTCGGCTCCGCGCGGATGCCCTTTCCGATCAACACATCAACGTCATCGTCAACGGCTCCGCCGACACCCTTGACTTCGGCATCTACGTCGCCAACGACAGCCGCTCGATTGACGCAAGCGGCGCCACCCTCGGCACCAATTGGATTTTCAACGCCCTCAACAATACCGTCGGCACGTCGATCATCGGCAGCGATTACCGCGACGTCATCCTCGCCGACGGCAACGATACCATCTTCAGCGGCGGCGGCATCGCCGATCGCATCGTCCTCGCTCAGGGCGATTCGTCCATCTCCTTCAACACCGATATTCCTTCGACCGTCAGCGGGCTTGCCGACGCTTTCAATGCTTACATCACCGACGTCTCCTTCACCGACGCGCACACCACCGAGGTCGTCGGGCTCTCCTCCGTCAGCAGCGTCAAAGTCTACGGCTTCAACCCCGCCGATGACGTTATTTATCTCGTCGATGGCACCGTCAATAATTTGCAGTTCGACTTCGCCGACGACGGGCTCAACGTTCATAACGGCGACGGCTCCATGATTCTCGCCGACGTCACCGATTCCGTCCGCGCCGACATCCTCATCAACGACGGCGATCAACTCTTGACGGCGGCTGTCATCAACGACGGGCATATCGCCTCCATCGACGGCGCCGATCTCTATTTCGCCCGCAATGCTACCCTCTTGACAGCCGATGATGTCTCCACCGTCAACGGCAATCTCGATAACGTCACCATCATCAATATGCAGGGAGGAACCGATGTGATCACTCTCGAAAACAACAACACTCGAGACTTCGTCGAGCTCACCGGCAGCGACACCACCATCACCGGCTTCGAAACCGGTTGGGACGACAACTCCGACGTCATCGTCCTCGCCGACTCTTCCGCTGTCGTCGACAATTGGATCAATTGGCGCGACTATGCCGAAGACGGCATTGTCAATTTCCTCACCGTCGATAATACCGGCAGAGCCGCCTTCAAAACTACCGCCGTCGCCGAAAATCACACCATCCAAACCACCGGCGCCGAGTATTACATCCTGCCTGCCACCACACGGCTGACGGGCGTTACCGGCACCGTCGAGGTCAACGACATCAGCATCACCACCAACGGCAATCTCACCGTCGAGGGCAACACCTACGTCAATCCCGACGGAACCACTTTGAATTTCATCAACGCCATCTGCGGCTTGAGCGCCGGCGATACCCTTGCCCTCAGCAATCTCTGGAGCGATCAGACCACGCCGCTCGTCTATGCCGTCAGCGAAGACGGCACGACGATTACGCGCACCGATCGCGGCAACGTCGTTTGGTCGGGCGCGGCAGACGAGCTTGCCAACGTCAACATGTACGTCATCGACAGCGCCGAGTACTACGCCGACAATCTTTACAACTCCATCAACAATGTCCTCAATCGCTACGTCACCTTCGACGGCAATACTCTCACCATCGACGGCGCTGCGCTCCGCAACAATGTCGCCGCCCGCCTTGCCGCCGCTCGAGAAGAACTCGGCGAAAATCCCACCGTCGATGATATTATCGAGCGCATCAATGTCGTTGCCTCGGATATTTTCAACGAAGTTCTTATCATTCAAGACATCTTTAACGACAACGCCATTGCCGCTATCAGAACTCAAATCGAAACGTGGCTCGCCAACGGCGTCGATCCTTTTGCGGTGATCGCCCAAGGCATTGATACTTACCTCGGCGACGACGGACTGTTGAGTTTCTTGCGCGGCGCCATCGTTCAGGCGTCGGCGGTCGAGCGCGGCGTGCAAGCGGCCTCTGTCGAGATCACCGACATCTTTGATTCAAGCGGCAAAGTCTCCATCATCGAACAGTTGAGGGCGGTTATTCCTGCCGCCTCCTCCATCTTGAGCGATCTCACCAGAGATTATCTGCACATCGCCCTCGATCGCGTCGCCAAAGATCTCCTCGCGCGCATCTCCGCCGACAACGGCGACGACAATTACATCAACATCGTCGTCAACGGCACCACCGGCACCAGTCAACTCGGGCTCTACTTTACGAAGCTCAATGAGGTCGGCTCCGACAGCCTCCGCCCCGTCGACGCTTCCGCCTCCACCATCGACAACAATCTCATCGTTGCCAACATCGACGGCTCCGCGGGCGAATCGATCACCGGCTCGGCGCAACGCGATGTGATCCTCGTCGGCGACGGCGACACCGTTGAAGGCAACGGCGGCGGCGATCTGCTCATCTTTGCCGACGGCGACGTCGATATAACTTTGGCTCAATCGCTTGCCGCCGATTCCTCGAGTTTGTTGCCGCGTCTCGTCGAGGCTTCCTCCTTCAACGACGCTCACTCTCAACAGACCGCTGTCCTTTCGACCGTCGAAAGCGCCACCGTGGTCGGCTTCGAAACCGGCTGGTCGATCGACGATGGGGCGGTCGATAAAATTATTGTCGACGAGAACGCCTTCTACGAACTCAACGTCAAATTCAACTTCGACGACAGCGGCTTGACCATCACCGACGGCGCGGGCTCTTTGTTCCTCGCCGCCAATGACGCCGCCGTTCTTCCCACCGTTAACCCCAACGCCGTCAGCGACAGCCGCACCCCGCAATCGACCGTCAGCGCCGATATCCTCATCAACGATCAACGCGTCACCGCCGTCAATGACAATCAATCGATCGCTGCCAACGGCGCCGATCGCTATGTGCTCAATGGCGGCGCTACCTTGAGCGGCTTCACCGGCTCCGCCGTCGTCAACGACTTCGTGCTCAACACCAACGCCACGCTCGATCTCGTCGGCGTCGAGCGCTCCAACGGCTGGCGCGTGCTCGGCGAAATTCACGGATTGACGGCGGGCGATACCATTCAAACGGCGCTCAGCGACGGCTCTCAGCCCACCACCTACACCGTCAACGCCACAGGCACCTCCATCACTCGAGACGATACGGGGCGCGTTGTCTGGAGCGGCACCGCCGACGAGCTTTCGGCGCTCAACTTCATCGACATCGATTACCAAGAGTATTACGGCGGGATTTTGAGCGATCGCATCGGGCAATACCTCCAACAGTACGTCACCGTCACCGACGGCACCCTCTCCATCGATCTTGAAAACCTGCAGGCTAATCTCAGCGATCGTCTTGCCGCCGTGCAGGAGCGCGTTGCCGCCTACGACGAAGTTACCGCCGACGTCATTTACAAAGAAATCATTGCCGAGCTCAACGACATCACCGGCATCGACCTCGAGGAGTATCTGTCGATCACCATTCTCGAGCGGCTCCGCAGTCGCGTTGAATCCGATTTCGCCAACGGCAACTCCTCCCTTTCGAGCGTTCTCGACAATCTTGACACCGACGGCGTGATGAATTTCCTCCGCACTCAAATGTCGCTCTTCGTCGAGGCGATCGGCACCCAAGTGATGTCCGCCGGCATTCCCGACGTCATTTACAACGACGACTCCGCCATTGAAAACCTCGGACTCGAGCCGCTCCTCAGCAGCATTTTCGCTACCCGCTCCGCGCGGAGGATGGTGCACAACATCATCTCCGATTATCGCGACCGCTTCACCGAGGAGGTTCCGTTCTCCAAGCTCGTTTTCAGCGGCGCCGATTCCACCGTCAACGCCGGCATCATTTACAGCCCCTCCAACGTCATCGATGCCTCCACTCTCGACAACGATTTCAATCTCATCATCGGCAACTTCGGCGGCGACGGCGAATCGATAATCGGCTCCAACGTGCGCGACGTCATCCTTGCCGACAACGGCGATACCATTAACAGCGGCGCGGGCAATGACTTCATCGTTTTCGCCGGCGGCTCCTTTGCTGTCAACAGCGCCACCGTTGACGCCGCCTTCCCGTTGTCGATCGGCGGCTCCGAGTTTTATGACGAGCACACACGTCAAGTTGTCGAGCTCTCGAGCATCACGAGCGCCACGGTTGTCGGTTTCGAGGCGGGCTTTGACATCGACAATGGGGCGACGGACGCGATCAACGTCGACAATCCTCTTACATTGCGCTTCGACTTTGACGAAAGCGGCTTGACTGTCCTCGACGGCGCCGGCACATTGTTCCTGGCTGCTGACGATGCCGCCGTTCTCTCGACCATCCGCGCGGATATCGTCAGCGACAGCCGCACCCCGCAATCGACCGTCAGCGCCGATATCCTTATTAACGATCAGAAGGTCACCGTCGTCAACGCCGGTCAGACGCTCAGCGCGGCGACGGGCGCCGATTATTACAATATCCCCGAGGGCGCCGTCCTTACCAACGTCACGGGCACGGTCGACATCGACGACTGCCGTTTCTCCACCAACGGCAACCTCACCGTCACCGGCGGCACCGTCACCAACGCTGACGGCACCGGCTATAATTTTGCCGCGACGGCGTTCGGCTTGAGCGCGGGTGATACCGTCTCGATCGGCGACCTGTGGAGCGATCCCGACGCGGTGCGCGCGTATGTCTATCGCGTGAGCGACGACGGCACGCAGATCATTCGCGACGCCGACGGCACCGTCGTTTACGAAGGCGACGCTTCCACGCTTGCCGCGATGAATATCGGACCGATCACCTTCGCGGATTATTTCGGCGATCAGATTGCCATGGGTGTGCAGACGTTCATCGACAAGTACATCACCTTCGACGGCAATGATCTGGTCGTCAACGCCGACGGACTCCAAGCCGATATCAAGGCGGGCATCGAAGGGCGCCGCGCTCAATTCGAGGGCGCTGACGCCGATGTCGTCGTACAATATTTGGGCAATGTCTTCGCCGACCTTCTAAACATCAACATCTCGCTCAAGGAGCTTTTGAGCGACGTTGTGATCGATCGATTGAAGGATCGAATCGGCGCGGCGATCGATGGCGGCACCGATATCGCCGACGCCTTGATTGCCGACATCGACGCCTATCCGAGCGGCAGCGGATTGCTGGCATGGCTGAACGACAAAATCCTGATACCCGTGGAAGACGAACTTGAGACGGGAGGATTTGTGCGCGCGCTGACGAGCGTCGTCGACAAGGACGGCAGCTTGCATTTGAGCCGCTGGATCGAAATGGCGAAACCGTTCCTCTCCAATTATTTCTCCGACGAGTACACGAGCAAAGTTCTTGCCGTCAATCTCGACGCGATCGGCAATGAAATTCTTGCCAAGCTCCGCGCGGACGGCGCAGGCGACGGCGTTGCGAATGTGATATTCGACGGCGAAACGGTAACGGGCATAGGTGTGTATTTGACGCCGCTCGACAGCATTGATGCGGAGCAATTTGTCATCGATGCAAGCGCCTCCACGCTCGACAGGAACATCATCGTGGCGATGGGCAATGCTTCGGCGATCGGCAGCACGCTCACCAATACCTTTGCCGTCTCCGACAACGCCACCGTCAACACCGCTAACGGCAATTCCTACGTTTCTTTCATCGACGACAATCGTCAAGTGCTCGATCTGCATACGGTTGGCGCCGCCGTGGTCTACGGCTTCGATCCTGCGGTTGATGTGATCAGCGTTGCCGACGGTTCACCTTTCGATCTCAGATTCGAGATGACGGAAGACGGGCTGATGGTTCACAACACGGGGCTCAATTGGGAAGGCACCGGCACGGCGCTGTTTGCAAGCGTGAGCGCGGGCGATCTCCTCATTGCCGACGACGACACTGTTTACACCGTGCGCGTCCACGACGGCGAGCAATCGATCACCGTCAGTGACGACGTCGACATCCATTACATCAACGGCAATTCGACCGTCAACGCGACGGCGACCGCGACGATTGTCAACGGCGGCTCGAATGTGCTCATCAACGGCTCCGACGACAGCGATGTCATCTACAGCAATCTCGATGTCGGCACCGTCGAGGGCAATGTGACAATCAACAGCGGCGCGGGCACCGATCACATCGAAATCGGCGGAGGCACGAAAGTGCTGATCGACCTGGGCGACGACGACGATTCCTTTATCGGTTGGAGCGCCGATGCCACGACGGTTCGCGGCGGCGCGGGCACGGACTTCATTGCGATACACGACGGCACCAATGAGCTGGTCGACGCGGGCACGGGCGCCGACTTCATTTGGTCGGACAACGCGACGAACGCGACGATCGAGCTCGGCGCGGGCGCGGATATGCTGAGCATCACCGGCGGCTCGAATTACATCCGCTTCAACGCGGGCGAAGGCGCCGACACCATCACCGGCTTGAGCGACGCCGACACGCTCGACCTTGGCGGCGCGGCGATCTCGACGCTTGCCGGCACCGTCAGCAGGCTCATCAGCTTGGAGGGCGGCGCGGTCATGCTCTACGGCGCGGCTTCGCTCGACAACATCAACCTTGTCAACTATGATTTGGTCGAGGGCGATGCCGATTCCGACGCCGACGCCGATTCCGATGCCGACTCCGATGCCGATTCCGACGCGGATGCGGTCTCGACTTTGATCGCGGCGGGGCTGGTCGAATACGCTCAACACAAGATCGATTCGCTCAGCGCTCCGTCACTTGCCGCCGATTACTTCCATAACAATTACGATTACGAGTGGCAACCGAGCTTGAGCGTTGGCAGCGAGACGTGGACGATCCAATCGAGCGACAACCTGTCATTGAACGCCGTGCATTACACTCCCGCGCAATCGACGGGCAAATGGGTTGTGCTGATTCACGGCTACGGCGGCAATCACACCACCATGCGGGAGTTCGTCGACGGTTATCTTGCCGTGGGCTATGACGTGCTGGCGATCGATCAACGCGCGGCGGGCAATTCGGAGGGCGAATGGCTTACGTTCGGCGCGGCGGAAGCGGAAGATGTGGCGCGGTGGACTCAAGAGATCGCGCGGCACGATCCGACGTCGAAGATCGTCCTGCACGGGGTGTCGATGGGCGCGGCGACGGCGATGATGGCGGCGGCACGCTCGGATGTGGCGAATTTGATGGCGGTGGTCGAGGACTGCGGCTACGCGTCGGTGACAGACCTGTTCGCGCAATTGATACCGGTGTTGACGCCGTATCCTGCGACGATTTTGCCGACGATGGACGTGATGTCGTCGTTGATGACGGGGCATGCGCTGTCGGAGGCGACGCCGATTGACGCAATCGATGACGTAACCGTCCCGTCGATGTTCATTCACGGCACCGCCGACAGCTTGATTGCGCCGTCGAACGTGGCGACTTTGTACGCTGCCTCGGGCGCGGAGATCAAATCGCTCTTCACCGTCGAGGGCGCGGGTCATGGCGTGTCGGCGTTGGTCGACAGCGTGGGCTATGCGACGAACCTCTTCCAATTCCTCGACAACAACGACGGCACCGGCGTCATCTACAATTACCTTTCCGATAACACCGTCAACGGCACGGACGGCGCCGACACGATAGTCAACGTGGGCACGACGGCGACGATCGACGCGGGCGCGGGCGACGATGCGATCACGCTGGGCGGCACGTCGTGGACGGTGGCGGGCGATCAGACGCTGCAATCGACGGGCAATAACGTGCTGCTCGACGCGGGCGACGGCAATGACACCATTCGCAGCCGCCACAGTTATTGGTCGACGGTGATCGGCGGCGCGGGCGACGACAGCATCGTGGTGACGGACGGTCATTACATGAACATCGACGCGGGCGCGGGCGACGACACGATTATCGGCACGACGCTCGGCGGCAGTTGGGCGATGGGCGGTCACGCGCTGATCAACGGCGGCGACGGCGACGATTACATTGCACCCGCTCATGCCAACGACGCTTCGATAAACGGCGGCGCGGGCAATGACACGATTGCGGTCGAGGGTCCCAACGTTACGATCCTCGGCGGCGGCGGGGCTGATGTGATTTCGATTGACGGCGAAAGCAACGTGGTCGTGGTCGACGGCACGCTGACGGTCAACGGCGTCGATGCGGATGATGTGATCGTCTTTGCGGACGGTCGGCGCGACAAGGCGGTAAATTTTGTGGACGGCGGGCTGGAGTTCGTCACCGACACGGAGTTGAGCCCCGAAGTTGCGGTCGAGCGAGTGTTGTTGAGCGGCATCAACGAGACGACGCGGCTCACATTCCGCTACGGTCTCGACAACGCGGACGAGACGGAGGTATTTATCCTCGACGGGGAGATTTACAATGCGTCGTTGGGCTTGGCGGACAATTATGTTGGGATGCCGACGGCGGGTGTCGACTTCAGCGGCGTGAGCGATTCGCTTGACATTCGTCTCGACAGCGACGAGGGCACGGCGTATTTCGGCGCGATCACCTGCGTCAAGGGCGGCGACGGCGACACCAACATTCTCGGCACCGACAAGGACGAGACGCTGGCAGCGGGCGCGGGCTCGACGACGATCAACGGCGCGGGCGGCTCGGATTCGATAGTGGGCATGAAAGTGGGCGACGTGTTCGTGCTCGACGACGATTCCATTAACGGCGGCTTGGTCGACGGAGCGTTGGTGGTAACGACGGGCGGCGGCGTGACGACGGTGCGCTCGGGCTCGGGCGCGGGCGACGGCGAAAGCGGCGCGATCCTTCTCACCAACGGTCATACGATAGTGGGCGCGAACGGGCTCAACGGGTTGGTGAGCACTGCCGACGGCGCCACGATAGTTGCTCCCGACGGTTTGGTGACGATGGACGGCTATGCTTACACGATTGCGGGCGACGCCGACGGCATCTCGATAAGCGGCAACACGTTGGCGGGCGCGGACGAGGGCGCGACGTTGAATGTGGCGACGACGGGCGAATACATCATCAACGGCGTTTATCACAGCCTCCACGCGGGCGGCAATCTCAACTTCAACGAGCTGCTGCAAGACGATGTACTGACGCTGCACGGCGGGCAATGGTGGTTTGCCGAAAACGAATACGGCACGATCATTGCGGGCGATGAGCGCACGCTGATCCACAGCGACAGCGGGAGCATCTCGGTGGATATGGGCGCGAACACCACGCTCGACGCTCATGCGGGCGCGACGATCCTCGATTACGATCCGTCGAGCAACAGCGGTTTTGTGTTCGAGAGCGGTGCGCTTGCGTTCAGCGACGGCGCGATCAGCCTGGGCGCGGGCAATGTGATAAGCGGGCTCGACGAGAACGTTGCCAAGCTCTACGGCAGCGGCAGCTCGATCAAAGCGGCGTGGACGAACGCCGACGGCATGCTCGATCGCTCCGACAACTCCGAGCGCGAAGTGCTGTTTGCGAATGCGGACGATTCGACGGTGATAAGCGGGTCGGGTCGTGATTCGATAGTGGTGAGCGCTTCGGGCGTGAACGTTCGTTACGGCGACGGGCATGACACGATTGTGGGGCTCGACGGCGACGACGTGATTTACCAAGACGCGTACACCGACAAGAAGGTGACGCTCAACGCCGGCGTGCTCAAATTCTACGACGACAGCAGTTCGATGGTGTTGACGGGCGTCGAGGGCGCGGCGGAGGTTACGTGGCAATTCGGCGATGAAACGGTACGCGCGGGCTATATCGGCGACGGCTATGATTACATTGTGAGCGGCGAGCCTGCGACGGAGTATGTGGGCATGACGCGCAACACGGGCGTTGACTTCGGCGCTATTGACGACGACCTGGCGATAGATGCGACGACGATGCTGGAGAACATCACGCGGATCACGTTGGGCGGCGGCGACACGACCTTCAACGGCTCCGCGCGGCGTGAAGCAATCACGATGGGCGAAGGAGCGGCGACGATCAACTTCAGCCGCGGGCATGACACGATAATCGGATTCAAGCCCGAGACGGATCGGTTGGCGATCGACGGCGACTTCAGCGTGAAAGTGGACGGCGACGATCTGATAGTGTCGACGGGCTCAGCGTACCTCGACAAAGTAGTGCTGGCAGATATGGCGACGGTGGACAGCGGGCTGATGATCGGCGAGGAGCTGATAAAGGCGGGCGCGACGATGACCTTCGACGATGATGTGACAGCTTACTTCGGCGCGAAGAACGCCACGATCAATGTTGAGGACGACGCGGACATTTGGCTCAACGGCGCCGAGGGAACGAATTACTCCAACGTGCGCGTGGTTGACGGCAGCGGCTCTGAAGGCGATCAAACGCTTGCGGGCTCGACCAAGAGCGACACGTTGATGGGCGGCTCGGGCAATAACAGCTTGTGGGGCGGCAACGGCGGCAATGATTTGCTGGTCGGCGGCTCTGGCTCGAATAATTTCTACTACCTGCTCGGCGATGGTCGTGACACGATTGACGGCGCCAACGATGATGATGTGATCAGCCTGCTCAACATCGGGCTTGACGATATCAGTTCGATCGATGCCGGCGACAGTGCGACGGCGATTCGCTTCTCCGACGGCGGGCGGTTGAACATCAACGGCACTGCGGAGCTGACGTTCGAGTTGAGCGACGGCTCGTATGCGCTCGATCGCGCGAACAAAAATCTGCAGCGCAAATAAAAATTTCGGTTCAAAAAAATTTTTGGGGGCTCCGCGCGGAGTCCCCTTTTTTTACAGCTCAACCTCGTGTTTGCTTTGAAGGAAAATACTCCGCCTTTATCGAAAGGAAGAACCAGAAAAGATCATAGTTGTCGCGGAAACGAAGGAGGTCGCGCATGACAGAAAAGGTGTCGATCGAAGAATGTATTAATCCTTTGCGATATATCTCCGTTCTTCAATCGGCTTATTTGGCGATACCGACTGTGGGTTGGACGACAGACGCGTGGGATGATTTAAGTTTCAGCGGTGTGGAAAGAGGTTCCGTGGTCGTCATTTCAACGCTCGGCAGCAAACGAGATATCGGATATTTTATGCGCGGTTACAACGAAATGATTCGCCGTCTTGCACTGCCGTTGATCGTCGCTTTCGGAGACATACTGCCGGAAATGACGGGCAGGTTTATAAATTTCCGATACGAAGAAGCTATTGCAATTGATTTGAAACACAAGCATCACGGCGTTCAACCGCATAAACATATATACTTGAATCATTTTGATGATGGTATTGCCATTTCGGTTGAAGAACAACGTTTGGTCGACAGAGTAAGAAAGGAGTTCAATTTGAAATGAGGATCAACGAGTACGACAATCTGAACCGGTTCATTTACGAATACGAGAACGGAAGGTATCCGTCCGACGCCACGCATGATCGGCGATTTATGGGCATCGAGTTTTCGCACAACGGCGTGTACTACAGGATGTGTCGCGAGCCCTTGCCGGACGACGACGGCAACTATGATATGCAAAAGGTTTACGAGCGGGACGAGTTCAAGCCCGGATTTTTTCAAGTGTATATCATGCATTGTGACACGCTCGGTTATCCCGCTGCCGACGAATTTGAGACGGTGGGCATCTACAACGACATTTACGATCTGCTCGACAACTGCATAATCGGAGGCAAATTTTTTCGAGACGTCATAATGGACGACAACACCGAAATTCTCAGCAAGGATTAGGAGAATGAAACGAGAATACTTGTATGCAGCCATGTATCGAGCTATGGACTCCGTTTATGATCGGTTGAAGGAGCCGTCCGAGGAATTGAGTTTGTTTTTGAGCGACGCCAACCCGTATATTTGGTTGGATCGCACGGCAGCCGATCCTGCACTTCAATCCGAATTTGAGGCGACAATGGACAGACAAAAAATCGGCACGGAAGTCGATGCGGAGACAGCTTATCGCGCAGTGAAGAATTTTCTTGGCGAGCAATCTCCGCATTATGCTTCGTTGGTGTCGACACCGTCGTGCTCGTTCGTTGAGCTGTTCGAGGAGATTACGCCGGAGGAGTGGGCAAAAATTTATACCGTCGTTGCCGACGAGAAAGATTGGGAAAGATGAAGGGCAAAAGTTTGCGGCGGCAAAACGATTTACGATGTCGAGAAGGATATCAGCGTTCTGTACGGCTGAGTAGGCGCTGATGCAATAGCATGAGGCGCGAGACGATTTCCGCCTCCGACAGCGCTCGATCGAAATCGTAGGCATCGAGCACCGCATTATCATTTTGTTCGTGAGCCGCGCGGAGTTCCGCCGGCATATTTTTTTGTTCGTAGAGCGCCGCCAAGTTGCGTTCGGGGTAATTTGCCCGCACGTCGAGGATGGCTTGAGCGGTGTGCTCGATCCGCGCGGAGCGGGTGCACCAAGGGAAATTATTGTACGCCAACGTGCCCGAGTAGCGATAGCTGATCTCCAATCGCCCGCAAACCGTCCGCATCCAAGCCATATGCACGCTCGACATCAGCACTCCGAAATGAAACAGATCGGCATCGGGAAGAACGGTGACGGCATCGCCTGCGATCACATCGGGCGTCATAAATCCCATCGGCACGTAAGGGCGCCGCTCCGACGAAACGCGCGGCACGATCAAATAATTCGTCAACGGCTGACGGATCGATTGAAACAGCCACGGCTTGACGGCAGCTTGCCTCGTCTTCAGGCTTTTGCTTCGCAATCGAGCCGCCGTCACCGCCTTCAACCGCTCGACGATCAAAGGCAGGCGCAACTCATCCTCCGTCGCATCAACCAGCCACAGACAGTACCGCTCCTTGCCGTTTAGAAAATCCTCCGCCCCAAGGAACCGCCGAATGAATTTCGCCGCGCGGGGCTCCCGACGGATCAGCTCATTCCGCTCCTCGACCGTCAAAAGCAAATGCCCGCCGTCCGTCGGCTGACTGCCTTTCATCATTTTCGGAAGGGCGGGCGTCAAAGGCTTGCCGCGATTTTGAATGAAAACATTGGGTGCGTCGAGCAGATACCCGTTGATATTCGACGCAATAATTTTTTGATCGCCGTCGAAAATAATCCTCGGACGGTCGCTCGGCGCCACGCTGAAACCGATAATGACGCAATGCACCGCCGCCGTCTTATCCGATTCGCTCGACCAACGAAAATTGCGGCGCGCAAAGTCGATGTGGACGCCCTTATCGAAGAGATGACGCCAGAGGATGCCAACCGATTCGCCTTGACAAATCGAGTTCGTTGCGACGAAGGAGGCGCGCGTCTGATTGTCTCTAATAAAATCGGCAGCTTTATTGAACCAGGCGCAAACGTAATCGAGCTTGCCGTGCTTTTCGAGATCGGCAAAGGCGTGAACCATATCGGCGATTTGAGCGGGGGTGCGCCATTGATGCCCGACGAAGGGCGGGTTGCCAATGATATAATCAATTCCGCGCGGGGCAATCGAATGCCAATCGAGCGTTAGAGCGTTGCCCTCGACGATGTGAGCGGCGCTTTTGAGCATATTATTTTCGGCGAGCCGCATCGCCGTCCGCGCGACCTCCACCGCCGAGCCGTTAATCTCAATCCCGTAAAAATTCTCGAGCGTGACTTTTATCGGAGCGTCGCCGCCCAATTCTTTGATCACTTCATTCTCCAACCGTCGGAGCGACAGATACGTCTCGACCAAAAAATTCCCCGACCCGCACGCCGGATCGAAAAATTTCAGCCCCGCAATCTTATCCTGAAACTCGAGCAGCTGTCGGCGATCGCCCGCACATCGATCAAACTCCGCGCGGAGCTCGTCGAGAAACAGCGGATCAATCACCTTATGGATGTTGTCGACGGAAGTATAATGAGCGCCACCGCTCCGACGCGTGATCGGATTGAGCGCGGACTCGAAAAGCGCGCCAAAAATGGTCGGGCTGATATTCATGGTGAACACCTCCGCCGAAATTATAGCACAAGGGGCGCGCGGTCTTTTTGAAGGAAAATTTTTTTCGATATCGAAAGTATAGGCAGCAACATAAAGGGAGGCGCGAAAGTGAATATCCACGAATATCAAAGCAAAGCGATTTTGAAGAGCTACGGCGTCGCCGTTCCGAACGGCAGTCCGGCGTTCACGGTCGAAGAGGCGGTCGAGGCGGCGAAGGCGCTCGACAGCGGAGTGATCGTCGTCAAGGCGCAAATCCACGCGGGCGGGCGCGGCAAAGCGGGCGGCGTCAAGCTGGCACACAATCTCGACGAGGTAAGGGAGTATGCGACAGAGCTGCTCGGCAAGACGCTTATCACGCATCAGACGGGACCCGATGGCAAGAAAGTCAATCGGCTGCTGATCGAGGCGGGCTCGTCGATCAAGCACGAGTACTATTTGAGCCTGGTGATCGATCGGCAAACCGCGCGGATCGTGATGATGGGCTCCGAAGAGGGCGGTGTGGAGATCGAGAAGGTCGCCGCGGAATCGCCCGAGAAAATTTTTAGAGAGTACATCGACCCGGCGGTGGGCTTGATGCCGTTCCAAGCGAAACGGATGGCGTATGCGATGAACTTCCCGCCGGCGGCGATCCGTCAAGCGTCGACGCTGATGATGAAACTGTACAACGCGTTCGTGGGGAAGGATTGTTCGCAAGTGGAGATCAATCCGTTGGTGGTGACGGCGGAGGACGACGTGATAGCGCTCGACGCCAAATTGAATTTCGACGACAGCGGCTTGTATCGGCATCCCGACATTGAGGCGCTCCGCGACGAGACCGAGGAGGATCCGAAGGAGCGGCGCGCGGCTCAAGCGGATTTGAATTACGTCAATCTGGGCGGCGACGTGGCGTGCATGGTCAACGGCGCGGGCTTGGCGATGGCGACGGTCGACATCCTTAAACATTACGGCGGCAATCCCGCCAACTTCCTCGATGTGGGCGGCGACTCGACGCCCGAGAAGATTGCCGAGGCGTTTCAGATTATGCTCGATGGCGGGCAATCGAAGGGCATTTTCGTCAACATCTTCGGCGGGATCAACAAATGCGATTTGGTAGCGCAAGGCATAGTCGAGGCGGCGAAAATCATCTCGGAGGACGGTAAGACGCTGCCGGTGCCGGTGGTGGTACGGCTGGAGGGGACGAACGTCGAGCGCGGGCGTGAGATTCTGCTCGAGACTCCGATTGCGAACGTAATCATGGCGAAAACGATGGAGGGCGGCGCCGAGCAGATAGTGAAATTGGTGCAAGCCGCCGCGAAAAACTGAGGGAGGGCGTCGATTGTGAGCATACTGGTCAACAAGGAAACGAAAGTCATAGTGCAGGGCATCACCGGCAAGGCGGCGACCTTTCACACGAAACAGATGATAGCCTACGGGACGAAAATCGTGGGCGGCGTGACGCCGGGCAAGGCGGGTCAGAATGTTGAGGGCGTGCCGGTCTTCAACACGGTGAGCGACGCGGTCAAAGAAACGGGCGCAACGGCGTCGGTCATCTACGTGCCGGCTCGTTTTGCGGCGGATTCGATCATGGAGGGCATCGACGCGGGGCTCGAGCTGGTCGTGTGCATCACGGAGCATATCCCCGTGCTCGACATGGTCAAGGTGCGTCGGTACATGGAAGGCAAAAAGACGCGGCTGATCGGACCGAACTGCCCGGGCATCATGACGACGGGCGAGTGCAAGCTGGGGATCATCCCGGGCAATGTGCAGAAGCGCGGTCACGTTGGTCTGGTATCGAGGAGCGGAACCTTGACGTACGAGGCGGCGTTCCAATTGATGAACGCGGGGATCGGCATCACGACATCGCTGGGGATCGGCGGCGATCCTGTCAAGGGGATGGACTTTATTGACGCGCTCGAGCTGTTCAATGCCGACAACGAGACGAAGGCGGTGTTGATGATCGGCGAGATCGGCGGGACGGCGGAGGAAGATGCGGCGCGTTGGATCTCCGAGAATATGAAGACCAAGCCGGTGACGGCGTTTATAGCGGGTCGGCAAGCGCCTCCGGGCAAACGGATGGGTCATGCGGGCGCGATCATCAGCGGCGGCAAGGGCACGGCGGCGGATAAGATAGCGGCGCTCAACGCGGTCGGGATTGAGGTTGCCGACACGGTTGCGCACATCGGCGAGACGGTTGTTGAAACGCTTAAGCGCGCGGGGCTCTACGAAGTTTGTCATACGTGTTGACGGCGACTGCCTCCTGCAAAATATTTTCGCGGAGTGTAGCATTGCGCCAAATTTTATAGTAAAATGGCAGGCGACGATGAAAAAATAAGAATGTACGGAGGCAATCTGATGTTTGATTTTGACGACAATGATCTGACGCAGTTTGCGCATATCAAGGTGATAGGGGTCGGGGGCGGCGGCAACAACGCGGTCAACCGAATGATCTCGCTCGGATTGGAAGGCGTTGAATTCATCGCCGTCAACACCGACGCGCAGGCATTATTGACGGCGATGGCTCCCAAGCGCATGCAGATTGGAGAAAAATTGACGCGGGGCTTGGGAGCGGGCGCGCGCCCCGAAATTGGTCAGAAGGCGGCAATGGAAAGTCGCGAAGACATAATCAACGCCTTGCGCGGCTCGGACATGGTTTTCATAACGGCGGGCATGGGTGGCGGCACAGGCACGGGCGCGGCGCCTGTGGTGGCGGAGTGTGCTCGAGAGATCGGCGCTCTGACGGTCGCCGTGGTGACGCGTCCGTTCAGTTTCGAGGGTCCCAAGCGCAAGAAGAATGCGGACATGGGCATTGAAAATCTCAAGCGCCGCGTGGACACGATCATCACGATTCCGAACGACCGACTGCTGCAGGTAGTCGACAAGAAAACGCCGATGACGAAGGCGTTCAGCATTGCCGACGATATCCTTCGGCAGGGCGTCAAGGGCATTTCGGATTTGATAGCGGTGCCGGGCATAGTGAATTTGGATTTTGCGGATGTCAAGTCGATCATGCAGAATGCGGGCTCGGCGCTGATGGGCATAGGCGAGGCGTCGGGAGAAAACGCGGTGGTCGACGCGGTGAAAGCGGCGATCGACAGCCCGCTGCTCGAGACGAGCATACAAGGCGCGCGCGGCGTGCTGCTCAACATCATGGGTTCGCCGGACAACCTGTCGATGATGGAAGTGAACGAGGCGTCGACGACGGTCGCGGAGGCGGCGCATCCCGATGCGGAGATCATGTGGGGCATCTCGGCGGGAAAATCGATGGGCGACACGGTGAGCGTGACGGTGATAGCGACGCGGTTCGATGACGAGTCGGCGGCGGACGAAAACCGTCCGAGCGTGCAACCGCCGGTGCAAGAGACGATGGGCGATGACACGGCGGCACAACAGCAGACGATCACGTCACTGTTTGCGGCGCGGATGCGCGGGCTTGACAATCAGCAACAAGCACAACAACCGCAGCAGGCTCAACCGCAACAACAACAGTCGCCGCAACCGCCGCAGCCTCCGAAGAGTGTAATTGACATACCGACGTGGATGCGTCGAAGGTGATCGTCAAGGTCGCGGGGATCAACTTCGACGCATTTAGCGGCGGCGGGATTGCGATTTTGGATCGGTTGATCGATGACGGGTTCCGCGCGGAGTGCATAGCGATCGACGAGGATTTTAAGCATTCTCCAACGAAGGCGCCGACGCAGATTGTGGTATATCGAGGAGTGCGCGGGCTCGACGGCGGGACGTTTGAACGTTACAATCAAGCGGCGGATGAGGATCGATCGGATTTCATGGCGGCGTTCGATGGCGCGGATATAATATTTTTGATAGCGGATTTTGGAGACGTGTTGGGAGCGGGCGCGACGCCGATCGTTGCCGAGTGTGCAAAGGCGGTCGGCGCGTTGACGATCGCCGTGATCGCACGACCGTTCACCTTTGAAGGACCGTACCGAAGGAAATGTTTTCGACGGGACTTGGAACTGTTGAGGGCGACTGCCGATCTGACGGTGATTTTTTCAAAGGATCAACTGTTGCGCGTGGTCGATCCGAAAACGCCGATGACGAAGGCGGTTGATATCGTCGACGACGTGCTCTGTTGGATCGTTGAATCGTCGCTGAGCATTCTCGAGCCGATGAAGATCGAGACGCCGTCGATCGTGTCGTTGTTTGCAACGCCAAAGCGACGACCGCTGCCGCCCCATCCGCCCCATCCGCCCGTTCCGCCCTCAAGCCCGCCGTCGAAACCGCCGCCGATGCCGATCGGCATACCGTCGTGGATGCGTCGCAAGTGATATAAGTTTTTGAGCCGCATTGAGCGGCTTTTTTATTGTAGACAAATTGCGGCGGCGAATAGTACAATTACCTTAAAATTTGCTTGAGAGGAGGAGTATTATGCTCACGGTTTACAAGTCGCAAGAGAACGGGCACATGCAAGAGCTCACGCTCAACACCATCGAAAAAGGCTCGTGGATCAACATCATCGACCCGACACCGTACGAGCTCAAGATGATCAGCGCGCTGACGGAGGTCGAGCCTGACTTTTTGCGATCGGCGCTCGACGACGAAGAACGCTCGCACATCGATGTCGAAGACGACTCGATTATGATTCTGACTAATGTGCCGCTGGTTCGCGAAGAAGAAAGCTATGATACTCTGCCTCTGGCGATCATCTTGACGCGGCAGTATTTGATCACGGTTTGTCTCGAGGAGACGCCGGTGATCGCCGACTTCAACGAGCGGACGGCGCGGCTGTTTCGCACCTTCAAAAAGACGCAATTCCTGTTTCAAATTCTGTACAAATCGGCGACGTTTTATCTGCGCTACCTTCGACAGATCAACAAGTTGTCGGATGAGATCGAGGAGCGGCTGCGACATTCGATGCGCAACAGCGAAATCCTCCGATTGATGGAGCTGCAGAAGGGCTTGACGTATTTCAATGCGGCGTTGCGCTCGAACGGGGCGGTGCTGGAGAAATTATTGCGGCTGAGGTCGTCTCGGACGCTCGAGGGCATACTCGACATCTACGAAGAGGACGAAGATTTACTCGAGGACGTCATTATCGAGAACAAACAGGCGCGCGAGATGGTCGAGATGTACAGCCAAATCCTGTCGCGGCTGGCGGACACGTTCTCGTCAATCATCTCGAACAACCAAAACATGGTAATGAAATTCCTCGCGGCGATGACGATTATCATAGCGATCCCGACGGTCATCTCGAGTTTTTTCGGAATGAACGTGCCGGTGCCGATGAGCGAAAACCAATTGGGCTTTTGCATAGTGATAGTGATCGCGCTGGCGGCGTCGGCGGCGTCGGCGTACGTATTTTGGCGCAAACATATGTTTTGAGGAGTGATATCGATGGACGAGGACAAAAATTTGACTTCGGGCTCGACGAGCGGCTCGACGACGCCGGGATCGACAACGGGCTCGACGACGGACAACGGATTCGATCCGAACAAGCTCGACAACAAAGAGGAGCCGAGCCGCTTCAGCGTGTCGACGAAGTATAAGTGGGTGCTGGCGCTGTCGATTTTGATCCTGATTGCGGGCGGCGTGATGATCTACGCCTACATTGAGGGGGCGCTGGCGGCGGAGGTCTGGCAGGTGGCGATATGGGGCGTGGGCGTGGCGCTGGCGGTGTACTCGATCGTGAGCAAATCGCTGATAGCGACGCTGATCAATCTGATATTATTCGGTGGCGTGTCGATGCTGCCGGCGTGGGGTCAAGCGTACGAGTTCTTCCGACCGGTGATCGAGCTGTTCACCGGCGCGAAATGATTTTCTAATGCCAGGCTAATAGAAATATCATTGAAGTTTAACTAAAGTTTTGCGGCGAATCGACGATATAATGTCTGTAAGCAGTTAAGAACCAAATAAAAATAAAAAATAAGAATTAGGAAGTGTTCATCTTGGCAAGTAGAAACTTCGGTAACATCGGCAATTTCATTTCGGGCTTGGGAGAGATGTTGGGCGAGATCAGTCGCGGAGTGATCGAGACTGAAGATCGCTACGACGAGACCGGCGAGCGTCCGGCGACGGGCGATGGCGATGACGCGTTCGAGCAAGACGACGATGACGAGAACCGTCCGAGCTTCGGCTTCAGCGTTAAAGGCGGCTTCAACTTCGACTTCGACGGCGACGACGAAGATGATTATCGGATGAGCTTCGGCTTTGGCAACGGCGGTTTTAATTTCGATTTCAACGGCAACGGCGATCGTCAGATGAACGTCGGCTTCAATATGAGCGACGGTTTCAATCTCAATCTCAACGGCGGAGACGAGCGCCAACTGAACGTCGGTTTCGGCATGAACGGCGGCTTCAATGTCGATCTCACCGGCGGCGAGGATCACCACCTGAGTTTCGGTTTCGACGAGAATGGTGATTTTCATTTCGAGGGCGACAGCGACACCACCATCGCTCCGCCCGAGTTTGACAGCGACACCGGCGTGACGCCGCCCGACTTTGGCGGATTTGAGCCGCATCGCCCGCCGTTTGAAGGCGACAGCGATACCACCATCGCGCCGCCCGAGTTTGACAGCGACACCGGCGTGACGCCGCCCGACTTTGGCGGATTTG
>CAMKFB010000033.1 GCA_946411735.1 uncultured Selenomonadales bacterium | reverse complement strand
CTGACCCTCCTCGAGCATCCGCGCGGAGCTTTTGATCTTGTCGACGCCCGCCATATCTTTTGTGATGAAGTACAGATAAATCATCTCGGCGAAATTTTTTCGATTGATGCCCCGCCCGCTCGGCGCCGTCTCGAAATCGGTCGTGCCCTCGCGATACGCCGCCGTGATGAACCGCATCAGATTGTCCGAGTAATAATCCCAAAAAAGATTTTTCTCGACGTCGGTGTTCGGCGCGGCGCCCGCCTCCGAATAGGTCATGCCGTAAACCATCGCAAACAGATACAGCCCGCGTTTGGTCGCGCCGCCCGAACGAAACTTGCCGCCCGCCAGATCGTCCGCCAACTTGAGCAGTCCGAACTTCCCCTCGGGCTTTTTTTGAGGTTTCGACGCTTCCTTCAATCGATCGAAGATCGCATCGTCGAGATTTTTGCAGACGTCGTCGAGCGTCGGCGCCCGCCCGATTTTTTCCTTGACGTACTTTTTGATCTCGAGATGCCCGCCGAAGCCCGCGTCCTTCAAATAATTTCCGTGTCGAACGAACCGTTTCAAGATGCGAAGTCTCAACGGCTCGCCGCGCCCCTCGATCGACAGTCGATCGACCAGCCGCCGCATGTAATCCTCCGGCGTCGGGTATTGCTCGAAATTGCGATACATGAATCGAAACATCTGCTCCTCGAACGCGCCCGCCTCCGGCAACGCGCTCCGATCAAGCAGCGCCCGATAATATTCCGGCGGCTTGTCTCGAGCGCATTCGATCTCAAGCGCCTCGAACATTCGAATCAGTTCCGCGCGGATACTCGGCGCGCGCGATCGAAGGCACGGCGTTTCGAGCGCGAGCTCCAACTTTTGTAACTTCTCATCGAACGCCCGCCGCGTGTAAGCATACGACTCGAGCTCACTGTTGAGGCTGCTCATCAATCGGTTGAGCCGGCGCGTGATCGTCCCGAGCGTCATCGGCGTTCACTCCCTTCAACGAGGCGAACGGCAATATCTCCGACTCCGAAGGCGGTAATGTCGGCGTCGCTTGCGTTGGCGCGGTCGACGGCGTTGACGGCTTCTTCGGCTCGTCTGCAAGATACACCGTCACGCGCCGCCCATGCAGCCGATTGTTTTCTTGGATCGCCCACGCATTTCCCGTCAATACAGCCTTGCCGTTCTCCGCCGCGTAATAATCGATCCGATCGCCGCCCGCCTCCAACTGCTTCGGCGGACTTACCAGATGCGCATTGCCCTCGCCGACGTAATACTGATCGTCCAGCCAGCCCTCCATGTAATCGGCGCTGAACGTCCCGTCATAGCTCTTGGCAATGCCGCCGTGCGGAATCACCACATGCCCGCGCTCATCGGGATAATAATCGACGTGCTCGCCTTGGAACGTCCGAAAATCGCCCTTGGGCTTATCGGGCGTCGGCTCGATCTTCTGCTCGATATAAATATTCCCGTCCGCCTGCATGTGACCGTAGCCGTCGTTGATTAACTGCTCGCACGTCAAGCGCATGCCCTCGCGCACCACGATCACGTTGCCGATAAGATGCGCCGCCTGCGTGTTGGCGTTATACATCGCGCGCGTGCCGGTGGCGGTGCTCTCGCCGTATGTGAGCAGCACATTGCCCTCGGCGGTGATGATGCCGTCATTCATATTGTACTCGACTTGATCGGCGGCAAGGCTCGAGTCCTCGGATTTGGGGTCGTCGGCGACCTTGCCGCGCTTGATTTTGACGGCGCCGCTGGCGCGTGCTTGACCGGTTTCCATGTCATACTCGACCTCGTCGGCGATGATCTCCGAGGGCGGCTCGTTCGGCGCCGCGAAGCAGGTGATCATCAGCGACAGCCCGACCAACGCCGCGCTCAAAAATTTTTTCTTCGACATAAACATCTCTCCTTTGCGTCGATTGTATAATTTTATTCGAGCCCGCGCAATATTTCTTTGCTTTTTTCGATCAGTTGATTATAATCTTACACGTTGTACACAATCAGCCTTTACGGGAGGAAAATTTTTAGATGAAGTTTCAAGAGCTGGTCTTTGCACTGCAAAAATTTTGGTCGGAGCGCGGCTGCGTGCTCGCCGAACCTTACGACGTCGAGAAGGGCGCCGGCACCATGAATCCGTTTACTTTCTTGCGCGTGCTCGGTCCCGAGCCGTGGAACGTCGCGTATGTCGAACCGTCGCGCCGCCCCGCCGACGGTCGCTACGGCGATAACCCCAATCGCCTCTATCAGCATCACCAACTGCAGTTGATAATGAAGCCTTCGCCCGACAACATCCAAGAGCTTTATCTCGAGTCGCTTGCGGCGATCGGCATCGAGGCGAAAAAGCACGACATTCGCTTCGTCGAGGACAATTGGGAGTCGCCGACGCTGGGCGCGTGGGGGCTCGGCTGGGAGGTCTGGCTCGACGGCATGGAGATCACGCAGTTCACCTATTTTCAACAGGTCGGCAGTCAAGACGTCAAGCCGGTCGCGGTCGAGATCACCTACGGGCTGGAGCGGCTGGCGATGTATATTCAGGGCGTCGAGAACGTCTACGATGTGGAGTGGACGGCCGGCGTGACCTACGGCGACATCTTTCATCAGAACGAATTTGAGCAGACGAGCTATGCGTTCGACCTGTCGGACGAGGCGATGCTGTTCGATCTGTTCGAGAAATACGAGCGCGAGGCGGTGCGCGTCATCAAGCTCGGCTACGTGCATCCGGCGTATGATTACGTGCTGAAGTGTTCGCATACGTTTAATCTGCTCGACGCGCGCGGGGCGATCAGCGTGAGCGAGCGGACGGCATTCATCGGGCGAGTGCGGAAGTTGGCGCGGATGTGCGCGGATTGCTACGTCAAACAGCGCGAGGAGCTGGGTTATCCGCTGCTGAAAAAATCGGAGGTGAAGGCGTAATGGAAAATAAAACGCTGCTGCTCGAAATCGGCACGGAGGAAATCCCCGCGCACGCGATGCCGAACATACTCGACCAATTAAAAACTTCGGCGGAGGCAATTTTCAAGGACAATCGGATCGCGATCGGCGCGATCAAAACGCTGGGGACGCCGCGTCGATTGGCGCTGCTCATCGACGGCGTTGCGACTCGGCAGGCGGACGTGTCGGAGGAGCGGCGCGGACCGTCGTCGAAGATCGCGTTCGACGCCGAGGGTAAACCGTCGAAGGCGGCGATCGGCTTTGCGCGCGGTCAAAAAGTCAAGCCGGAGGAACTGATCACGCGGGACGGCTATGTCTATGCGGTAATCCATCAAGCGGGGCGCCCGACGGACGAGCTCCTGAAAGAAATGCTGCCGAAAATAATTTGCGGACTGAGCTTCCCGAACAACATGCGTTGGGGCGATCTCGACTTCAAATTTATTCGACCGATCCGCTGGTTGGTGGCGCTGCTCGACGAGGAGATCATTGCGTTCGAACTTGCCAACGTCAAGAGCGGGCGTATATCGCGGGGGCATCGATTCTTGAGCGCGGGCGAATTTTCGATTGCGCGGGCGGCGGATTACATAGCCGATTGCGAGAAAAATTTTGTGCTGGTCGATCAAGATCAACGGCGGGCGATGATCGTCGCCGAGATCGAGGCGGTCGCAAAGGAGCATGGCGGGCGCGCGGAGATCACCGACGATCTGTTGGAGGAAGTGCTCTACCTGGTCGAATATCCGACGGCGTTGGCGGGCGCGATCGAGCAGAAATATTTGTCGCTGCCGGCGGAGGCGGTGATCACGCCGATGCGCGATCATCAGCGCTATTTCCCCGTCAAGAATTTCGAGGGGGCGCTGCTGCCGTTGTTCATCACGGTGCGCAACGGCGGGCGCGAGTACCTTGACATCGTGCGGCACGGCAACGAGCGGGTATTGAAAGCGCGGCTCGAGGACGCGAAGTTCTTTTTCGAGGAGGATCGGAAGAAGACGCTCGAGGAGCATCGCGAAAAGCTCAAGACGGTGGTGTTTCAAGAGGGGCTTGGCTCGGTGTACGAAAAGACGGAGCGGCTCGAGAAATTGTCGTCGAAGATCGCGTCGATGATCAAAGCCTCCGACGCCGATCGGGCGCATGCACTCCGCGCGGCGCGACTGTCGAAAGCGGACCTCGTGACGGGCATGGTGACGGAGTTTACCGAGTTGCAGGGCGTGATGGGGCGCGAATACGCCAAGCTCGACGGCGAACCGATCGAAGTGGCGGTCGCGATCGACGAACATTACATGCCGCGCTTTGCGGGCGATGCTCAACCGCAATCGACGGCGGGGCGGATTTTGAGCCTTGCCGACAAGATTGACAACCTCGTTGCGACGTTCAGCCGCGGCTTAATCCCGACGGGATCGCAAGACCCGTTCGCGCTCCGTCGACAGGCGCTCGGAATCGTCAACATGCTTGTCGAGGCGCAATGGTCGCTGCCGATCAGTGAGCTCGTCGATGAGGCGATGGATTTGCTCGGCATTTGCGACGATGACCGTCGGGAGAAAATGCAATCGGATGTTGCCGACTTCATGAAGTTGCGGCTCAAAAATGTTCTGGCGCCCGACATTCGCTACGATGTGATTGACGCGGTGCTCGAGGAGGTTGACGACATTTACGCGGTGACGTTGCGTGCGCGCGCCGTCGAGCATTTCCTCAACGCGCCGGACTCCGCGCGGATCGTGCAGGCGTTCGTGCGTGCGGGCAATATCGCCAAAAAATCTCTTGCGATGTCGATCGATGAAAAACTTTTCGAAGCGGACGCCGAAATCGTTCTGTGCAAAGCCTTCAACGCCGTCAAAGTCGTGGCGTCGGAGCTGATCGCCAAGCGGGACTATGTGGGCGCGCTTGAGGCGCTCCAAAAGCTTGCGCAACCGATCGACTCATTCTTCGACTCGGTGATGGTGATGGCGGAGGACGAACGCGTTCGGAGCAATCGGCTCGGGCTTCTCAAATCGATCGACGCGCTCGTCAAGGGCGTCGCCGACTTCGGCAAAATTGTTCTTTGAGCACTTGCAGGAATTATTTGATCGACGTTGAAACTATCAGTAGGACTGTTGAGCCGCGCATTCCAATGAACAATCGATATAAAGGAAGAGTAGCCTATGACAGAAACAACGCAATTGCGAGAGGCGGATGCGCCGCTCGCCGAGATTCAAAGAATTTTCGAGGTGCTGCAGAAGATGGCGGCGCGGACGTACATCTTCGCAGCGGATCTCAAAACGAAGCGAGTGATGGTGTCCGACAACTTCATAACCGATTTCAATTTCCCGGCGAAGGTGATCGATGATTTTGATGAGCGGCTGGCGTCGCTGATATATCCCGACGACATCGAGCGCTACGAAAAGGGCGTCGGCAAGTTGTTCGTCAAGGGCGAAGGTGATGATGAGTTCAATTACGAGTACCGCATTTGCAGACCCAACGGCGATTTCGGTTGGGCGGTGATACGCGGCAGTTTCATTTACGATGCGGACGGCGAGGCGTCGATCTGGTTGGGCATGATCATCCCGATGGATTTACGACTGGGCGCGGATAATGTGACGGGCTTGCTTGGTCGAGCGGAGTTCGCCAAGGCGATCGAGCGTGAGCTCAAGAGTTCGCCGGACGCGAGCGGCGCGGTGATCATCATCGGGCTGGACAATTTCAACGTGATCACCGAGAGTTACGGTCACGGCTTCGGCGACATAGCATTGCGGCAGATCGCGCAGAACATTACGGATGTGCTGCCGCCGAATTTCCCGCTTTACAAACTGGACGGATATAATTTCGGGCTGTTCATGCCGTACGCGATGCCCGAGGAGATTGAAATAATATTTTCGAGCATACAGCTTTGCATGCGCGAGATCAGAAACGTCGAGGACACGATCTACTGCACGGCGTCTGCGGGCGCGGCGTTATATCCGACGGATGCGGCGGATGATGTGACGTTGATGCGCTACGCGGAGGTTGCGCTCGAGATCGCTCGACAGAAGGGGCGCGATCAGATCAGTTTCTTCTCGAAAGAGACTTACGACCGTTGGCGCTACGATATCGGCATGCAGAATTTGATGCAGAACTGCATTGCCAAGGGCTGCGAAGATTTCTTCCTGTGCTATCAGCCGCAAGTCGATGCGAAGGACGGGCATTTGATCGGAGCGGAGGCGCTGCTTCGTTGGTACGATCGAGACGGGTCGGTGGTGGCGCCGATGCAATTCATTCCGATGCTCGAGAAGTCGCGCATGATCATTCCGGTCGGGCATTGGATCATCGAGAATGCGATGTCGACCGCCAAGCGCTGGCAGCAATTCATGCCGGAATTTCAGATGAGCATCAACATCTCGCTGTATCAGCTTGAGGAGCATATGTTTTTCCCGTTCGTGGAGGATTGCCTGGCGCGGCACGAGATCGATCCGGCGACGATCACATTCGAGCTGACGGAGAGCCACAACGTTTACGATTGGGATTTTGTCAATCAGCAGTTTAAGAATTTCCACGACCTTGGGATCAAGATTGCGATGGACGATTTCGGCACGGGCTATGCGTCGCTGAGCTTCCTGAAGAATTTCAAATGCAATCTGATCAAGATCGATCGGGTATTCATACAAGATTTGTTGAAGAGCGAGTTCGATCGGAATTTGGTGAAGTACACGATCAAGCTGTGTCACTCGATCGGGACGGAGGTTTGCATCGAAGGCGTGGAGGAGGAAAAGGCGTACATCTTCCTGCGCGACGAGTGCGATGCCGATTACATTCAAGGCTTCTTCTTCGGTTATCCCGAGATGGAAGAAGTGTTCGTCCGTCGCTTCAAAAAATAAAAATCGGGGGGCGCCGTCAAATGGCGCCCCCCTTCAATATTTTTACGTCGTCCGTCGTCGGGCGGCGATTTTTTATTGTTCTTTAGCCGCTTTGTGCTCTTCGATGATCTTCGCCGCGAGGTTGTCGGGCATGGGATCGTAATGCGAGAACTTCACCGAGTACGAGCCGCGCCCCTGCGTCTGCGAACGCAAATCCGTCGCATACTTGTAAAGCTCCGACGCCGGCACATACGCTTTCACTTCCGTAAAGCCCTTGCCCTTCGGCTCCATACCCAGCACCTTGCCGCGCTTGCTGTTGAGCTTGCCGATGATATCTCCCATGTACTCATCGGGAGTCATGACGGTCACTTCGTCGATCGGCTCGAGCAGGATCGGCTCCGCCGCCAACACGCCCTTCTTGATCGCAATCGATGTCGCCGTCTTAAACGCCGCCTCGGAGCTGTCGACCGCGTGATACGAACCGTCGTAGAGATTAACGCTCACATTCACCACGGGATAACCGGCGATGACGCCCTCGGCAAGCGTCTCGTGCGTGCCCTTTTCGACCGCGGGGAAGTACTGACGCGGCACCGAGCCGCCGAAGATGCTCTCACTGAACACGTTGCCGAATTTATTGCCTTCCTCGGGCGTCTTATTCGGACCGATCTTGAGCCACACGTCGCCGTACTGACCGTGACCGCCCGATTGCTTCTTATGTTTGCCCTGCACCTCGACGTTCTTGCGGATCGTCTCGCGATAATCCACCTTCGGCTCGCCCAGCGCCATCTGCACTCCGAACTTGCGCTGTATCTTGTCGCCCAGCACGTCAAGATGCACCTCGCCGATCCCGTACAAAATGACCTGCTTCGTCTCGGGGTCCTTCGTCAGCTTGATCGTCGGGTCCTCGTCCTGCTGTTTCGAGATCGACGAGAAGATTTTGTCCTCCTCGCCCTTCTTCAGCGCGCTCACCGACATCGCCAACATCGGCTCCGGATATTGGATCGCCGCGTAGCGAATCGGCGCCGCCTTGTCGTAGAGCGTGTCGCCCGTCTTTGCGCTCGACAGTTTTGCCGTCACCACGATATCACCCGCGTGCGCGATCGGCATCGTGATCTGCTTTTTGCCCTGCATCGTCGAGATGCCGCTCAGGCGCTCCTGACCTTCCTTCTCGCCGCTCGCAAGCTGATACGTCGCGTCGCCCTTCATGTCGCCGCTGATCACTCGAATGTACGACATACGACCCACGAACGGATCGACCATCGTCTTGAAAATCTGACCGCTGAACGGATCGCTCACCGTCCGCTCGACAATCTCATCGTTCTTCGGATTGACGCCGGTATAGACTTTCGCTTCGGGCGAAGGAAGGTTGTCAACCACCGCGTCCATCAGCTCTTTCACGCCGATATTCTTCAGCGCGCTGCCCACGAACACAGGAAATACCTTCGCGATCTTGATGCCCTCGGCGATCGCCGCGTTCACTTCCGCCTCCGTCAATTCTTCTTCCATCAGATATTTCTCGGCAAGCTCGTCGCTCACATCGACCGCCGCTTCAATCATCTGCATGTGCGCCTCTTCGACCTCGTCCTCGAGCTCGGCGGGGATGTTCGCCTTGCTCACGAGATTGATCACGCCCTTGAAAGAATCCTCGCGCCCGATCGGGATTTGGATCGGGATGACGTTGTTGCCGAACTTGGCGCGGAGCTCCTCGACGCATTTATGGAAATCGGCGTGCTCGCGATCCATCTTGTTGATGAAGAACGCGCGCGGCAACTTCAACTGCTCGGCAAGATTCCAAGCCTTTTCGGTCTCGACCTCAACGCCCGCCGGCGCCGACACGATTATCAGCGCGCTGTCGACCGCCGTCAGCGCTCCGATCACATCGCCGACGAAATCGGGATAACCCGGCGTGTCGATGAAATTTATCTTGCAACCCTTCCACTCGGAGACGGCAAGCGAATCGCCGATCGTCATCTTGCGCTTTTCTTCCTCCGCCTCGTAATCGAGCACGCCGGTGCCGCCGTCGACACTGCCGAGCCGCTTGGTTGCGCCGCTGTCGAACAGGCACGCCTCAAGCAGAGAAGTCTTGCCGGTCTTGCCGTGTCCGACGACTGCCACATTGCGAATGTTTTTGGTCGTGTAATCGTTCATTCAAAAGTACCTCCAAGAATTTGATCTGCAATCGATTAAAATATTCTAGCCGCCCGCCGATAATCCTGCCGCCGTCGACAAAAATCAATCCGGCAGTTTGTCAAGTATCTTGATCGATGTGCCGTCGAGAAAATCTACTTCGTCGATCTCCGCGCGGAGCGCCGACCGCCTCAGCCCGTGCTTCATGATGTCCACGTCAGAGCGCACGAACGGATTCAGCACCTTGTCGATTTTGAAGGTCTGCAGCCCCGTCGGATGATACGCCATGTCGATCACAAACGGCGCCGGATTGCTCTCCTCGTCGTTGTAGCCGATTATGATCTTGCCGACTATCCGCGCCAACGGCTTATCCGCTTTCACGTCCGCCTTCATCGCGATCCGAAGCGTCTGCGAAAAACCGTATTCATCGCCCTCGCCAATCCGCGCGTTGAGCTCCTTCACGTCAACGATCCTCTCGAGCTGAGCGTAGATCGGAGCGTTGAGCGCCGCCAATTTTTTGTCGAGCGCCCGATTGAGCGCCTTGTTGTAATCGTCAAAGCCCTTCGCGTTGACGATCCTCCAGCCGCCCTCCTCCGTCCGCTCCAATTCAAGCTCCAACTCGAAACTGAAATTGAGATCGGTGTTGCGAAACATGATCAGCGCCGAGCCGTTTTCGCCCATCACCGCCGGCTTCGACACGCCCTCGATCACGCACGAGTTGATTGACGAGCGCTTGAGCCAACGTTGAGTGTTCGTCATCGCCACGCTGTCAAACGAAACTTTACCCGTCGTCAAATACTCCCCGACCGCGCGCTTGGTGATCGAAATAAAATCCGGCTTGAGCTCGTTGTTGAAAACGGCGGCGACCTGCTGAGTCGAGTAGGCGGTCTTGTCCTGACTGAGCTGCTCGACGAGAATCTGCTCGGCGGCGGAGTTTAGGACGGCGTCGATGTCGACTATCTTATAAAAAGTTTCGGCGTCGTGCTCGGCGATCGCGGTTCGGATCGTCTTGAAAGAGTTCGCCGGCTGACTTTGCAGCTGCCAGTAGGTGACCAGCACACCGGTGCCGACGATGAGCATCATCACTACAAAGCCCGCCGCAATCCATACAAATTTTTTCAAGGACATCACTCTCTGCAGTTTTATTGCTAACAGTTTATCGATCGGCGGCGGAAAATGCAAGCCGCTTTCTTGATTTTGCCGCGCCGGTTTGATATCATACGCAAAGTTTTTTCAGCGCTCAATTGAAAGGGGCAATTCAAATGTTTAGTGAAGAGCACAAACTCGCGGGCGTTGCGTATCCGCTCGGATTCACCGCTGCCGGAGTGCGCGCGGGCATCAAAAAGAGCGGCAACCTCGACGTCGCCGTAATTTATTCCGATCGTCCCGCTGCCGTCGCCGGCGTTTTTACGAAGAATCAAGTCGCCGCCGCTCCGATCCGCGTCAGCAAGGTGATCGTCGGCACGGGCTCCGCGCGGGCGATCGTTGCCAACGCCGGCTGCGCCAACGCTTGCACCGGTGAGCAGGGACTTCGCGACGCCGAAAAGATGTGCGAAGTCGCCGCTCAAGCGCTCAACTGTCAGGAGAATGAGGTGATCGTCGCCTCGACGGGCGTGATCGGCGTCAACCTTCCGATGGATAAGATGGAGGCGGGCATCAAAGCCGCCGTCAAAGAGCTGTCGCGCGAGGGCAGCGTCAACGCGGGCAATGCGATCATCACGACCGATACGTATTCTAAGACATGCGCGACCGAGGTGATGATCGGCGGCAAGGAAGTGCGCTTCGGCGTGATTGCCAAGGGCTCGGGCATGATCCGCCCCGATATGGCGACGATGCTCTGTTTCATCACGACCGACGCGGCGATCGATCAGAAACTGCTTCAAAGCGCGCTGTCGGAGATCAACGAGGTCACTTTCAATATGATAAGCGTCGACGGCGATATGTCGACGAATGATATGGTGGTGGTGCTTGCCAACGGCGCGGCTGATAACAAAAAGATCGTCGACAAGGGCGAGGACTATCGGATTTTCTTTGACACGCTCAAAACCGTTTGCACGGAGCTGTCGAAAAAGATCGCGGCGGACGGCGAGGGCGCGTCGAAATTCTTGACGGTGCACGTGCATGGCGCGGAGAGTTTTGTCGATGCCAAGCGCGTCGGGATGAGCGTTGCCAACAGCCCGCTGGTCAAGACCGCCTTCTTCGGCGAGGACCCCAATTGGGGGCGCGTGATTTGCGCGGTGGGCTATTCGGGCGTGAAGATGAGCCCCGAGAAGACGATCGTCAAGTTCGGCGACATTCCGGTTTATGCGCACAGCGTGGGCGCGGCGTATGACGCGGAGGCGCTCAAGAAAGTTATGTCGGCGCATGACATCGTGATCGACATCGACCTTGGCGAGGGCGATTCGGAGGCGACGATCTGGACATGCGATCTGTCTTACGAGTACGTCAAGATCAACGGCGAGTATCACACGTGAGGTGACGGCAATGCAATTTTCGGCGACGGATCGCGCGTCAATCCTGGTCGAGGCGCTCCCTTACATCCAAGAGTTTTTCGGCAAGACGGTCGTGATCAAATACGGCGGCAACGCGATGATCAACGACGACCTCAAAGATAAAGTGATGCAGGACATTGCGCTGATGAAATTCGTCGGCATCCGCGTGGTGATCGTGCACGGGGGCGGTCCGGAGATCACGGGCTTTTTGAAGAAAGTCGGCAAGGAGTCATCGTTCGTGAGCGGACTGCGCGTGACCGACGAGGAGACGGTCGAGATCGCGGAGATGGTGCTCGACGGCAAGATCAATTCGGAGATCGTCACATTACTCAACCGGCGTGGGCTGCGCGCGGTGGGATTGAGCGGCAAGGATGCCGGCTTGATCCAAGCGGAGAAAAAATTGGCGACGGTCTACGAGCAGGGCGAGAAGATGAAGGTTGATATCGGCTACGTCGGCAAGGCGAAGCACGTCGACATTACGATCGTCGAGGATTTACTCAACAAAAATTACGTGCCGGTGATTGCTCCGATCGGCGTCGGCGAGGGCGGCGAGAGCTACAACATCAACGCGGACTACGTGGCGGCGGACATCGCCGGGGCGTTGAAGGCGGAAAAACTTTTGCTGTTGACCGACACGGAAGGCGTCTATAAGAATTTCGAGGACAAGTCGACGTTTGTCTCGACGTTGAAGGCGGACGAGGCGCGTCAAATGATCCGCGACGGAGTGATCGCGGGCGGGATGATCCCGAAGGTTGAGGCGTGTCTTCGCTCGATCAACGGCGGCACCAAAAAGACGCACATCATTGACGGGCGCCTGCCGCATTCGATCATTCTCGAGCTGTTCACGGATCAAGGCATCGGCACTCAGGTAGAGTGATTTTTTTTGGGAGGCTTTCAATTGAACGAAACTGCTCAACAAATCGTCGACAAGGATCGGCAGGCGTATCTGCCCGTCTTCAATCGCTACAATCTCGTCGTCGAGCGCGGCGAAGGTCCCTACGTTTTCTCCGTTGACGGCGAAAAGTACATCGACTTCCTCGGCGGCATCGCCGTCAATGTGCTCGGTCACAATTATAAGCCGCTCGTCGAGGCGATCGCCCGTCAAGCCGCCAAGGTCATTCACATCTCCAACCTCTACTACACTCGACCGCAAGCCGATGCCGCCGCAAAGCTCGTCAAGCTCAGCGGGCTCGACCGCGCGTTCTTCGCAAACAGCGGCGCCGAGGCCAACGAGGGCGCAATCAAAATCGCGCGCAAGTACGCGCACTCGATTGATCCCGATAAGTCGCAGATAATTACCGCGCTCGACAGCTTTCACGGTCGGACGCTGGCGACGCTGACGGCGACGGGGCAACCGAAGTATCACAAGGGTTTTGAGCCGCTCCCCGCCGGCTTCGATTACGTTCCTTATAACGACATCGACGCGCTCGAGCGGATGATGAGCGATAAGACGTGCGCGGTGATGCTCGAGACGATTCAGGGCGAGGGCGGCGTCTATCCTCCGAAGGACGATTATCTCAAGCGCGTCCGCGAGTTGTGCGATCGACACGGCGCGCTGTTGATCCTCGACGAAATTCAGGCGGGGATCGGTCGGAGCGGCAAGTTCTTTGCTTACGAGAATTACGGCATCAAGCCCGATATCGTGACGTTGGCGAAGGGGTTGGCGGGCGGCGTTCCGATCGGAGCGTTCATCTCGACGGAGGAAGTCGCCAAGACACTCAAGCCCGGCGATCACGGCACGACCTTCGGCGGCAATCCTTTGGCGTGCGCGGCGGCGAATGTGGTGCTCGATACCGTTCCCGAGCCGAAATTCCTCGCTCACGTGGTCGAGATTGGCGCTTACCTTAAGCGTCGCTTGATCGAGCTGCAGAAAAAATATCCCGCCCTCATCACCGAAGTCAGAGGCAAGGGCTTGATCCTCGGCGCGGAACTGTCGGGCGCCAATAAAAAAACCGGCAGCGAAATCGTTGCCGATTGTATGAATCGCGGCGCCATCATCAATTGCACCGCCGGTAAAGTGCTTCGCTTCATTCCGCCACTCATTATCGAGAAAGCTCACGTCGACGAAGTCATTGATGTGGTCGACGCCGTCCTCGAGCAATCGCTTTGAGGCGGATTATTTATCGGGCTTGCGCTCCTCGAAATCTTTTTTGAGCTCGTCCAACCACTTCTCGTCGAGTTTTATGTCCATCGCCGGCGCCGCCGCAAAGCAGCACATTATATCGCTGAACGTATCAAAAGCCTTGCGCGTACCGATGGAATCGCTGTGATAGTTCACCGCGCGGTTGGCATCGATGCCGAAGCTCTGCGCCGTCGTGATGGCGTCGATGTTGGCGCCCACGAACAGAAACTCCCAGCCCGCCTCCTTTTGAGACTCGACCAATTTCTTGACGTCGGCGGCGCTGTATCGAACGCTCGCATTCTCCATGCCGTCGGTGGTGATGATGAACAGCGTCTTTGCCGGGCAATCCTCCTCGCGCGCGTACTTATGAATCGTCTTGATGTGCTTGATCGTCTCGCCCATGGCGTCGAGCAGCGCCGTGCAACCCTCGGGATCGTAATCCTCACGAGTCATCGGCTTGATCTCCTCGATCGGCACCCGATCGTGCACGACCTTGATCACGTCATCGAACAAAATCGTCGAGACGAGCACCTTGCTGTCGCTCTTCTTCTGTTTTTCGAGCATCGAATTGAAACCGCCGATTGTGTCGTCGCGCAGGCTCCACATCGAACCGCTCTTGTCGAGGATGAACACGACCTCCGTCATATTGTTGTTCGCCATAATTTATCAACGCTCCCTTCAAACTGTTGAGCGAATAATACACCGCCGGCGCTCGAAAGATGTCATTTGGCGGGCGACATTTGATCATTGATCAAATTTTTTTTTTATGCTAGACTTTCGGCGTTTCAAATCTCGAAAAATGGGAGTGAAGTCAATGCTGAAAGGCAAAAATTTGTTGGCGATCCACGATCTGAGCGCGGACGAAGTCGAAGAAATTTTGTCGCTCGCCGCCGATCTCAAAACGATGCAACGGACGGGCGTGCCGCATCGCTTTCTCGAGGGCAAGACGCTCGGGATGATATTCGAGAAGTCGTCGACGCGGACGCGCGTTTCGTTCGAGGTCGGCATGTTTCAATTGGGAGGCTCGGCGCTGTTTCTTTCCAATCGCGATCTGCAATTGGGGCGCGGGGAGCCGATCAAGGACACGGCGCGTGTGCTGTCGCGCTATCTCGACGGGATCATGATACGAACGTACGGGCATGAGCGTGTGCTGGAGCTGGCGGAGTATGCGACGATTCCGATCATCAACGGTCTGACGGATTTGCTGCATCCGTGCCAAGTGCTGACGGATTTGTTGACGATTCGCGAGCACAAGGGTAAAGATTTGCGACGGCTGAAGATGGCGTATGTGGGCGACGGCAACAACATGGCGAACTCGTATTTATGCGGGGCGGCGAAGGTCGGGATGAGCTTGACGGTGGCGACGCCGCCGAATTACAAGCCGGATGAAAACATCTTCGGTTTGGCGCAGGACGATGCGAAGTTGACGGGCGCGACGCTCGAATGGATGGAGGATCCGTACAAAGCGGTCGAGGGTGCGGACGTAATCGCGACGGACACGTGGGCGTCGATGGGGCAAGAGGCGGAGCATGACGAGCGCAAGAAAATCTTCGCGCCGTACCAAGTAAACGCGGAGCTGTTGGCGCGGGCGGATCGTAATGCGATAGTGATGCATTGTCTGCCGGCGTATCGCGGCGAGGAGATCACAGAGGAAGTGCTTGAGGCGAATGCGCCTGTGATCTTCGACGAGGCGGAAAATCGGCTGCACACTCAAAAAGCGATAATGGTTTTGACGATGGGCAATTGATGGGGATTGGAAAAAATTTTTTTCGCTCCCGCCCACCCGCCCACGAAAAAATTTTTTCAATAAAGGCGGGCGCTGCCGACGCAGGGTGGGATCGCGTTCTCTGTTGGGCGCCGAACATCGTGGGTGGGAGCGGCGGCGGCGCCCCATATAAATTTGTTGCGAAGGGAGGCGGCGACCGTTGAGAAAAATATTTTCGATCACACTGCTGCTGATGTTGGTGATCGGCTCCGCGCGGAGCTTAGCGGCGGCGGAGGAGCGATCGGATTTCCCGCCGGTGATCATGTATCACGACATCAAGCTGTTCGCGCTCAACAAATTCGACGTGACGATCAAAGACTTCGTCGAGCAGATCAAATGGTTGCAGAAAAATAATTACGAGACGCTGTCGATGGACGAGTTTATTGAGATCCTCGAGAGCGGCAAGAAATTTTCGAGCCGAATGGTGCTGATCACATTCGACGACGGATATCAGGGCGCGGGCTTATACGCGGCGCGGGAATTGCGCGATCGGGGCATGAAGGCGACGTTCTTCGTCAATCCGAATCTGCTCGGGACGGCGCTCGAGGGTTATCCGTATTTGACGGCGGAGGAAGTCAAAGCGCTGGCGTCGGAGCCATGGTTTTCGATCGAGGCGCATACGATGAGCCACCCGCATTTGACGCAAATCTCGGCGGAGGAACTCAAAATCGAACTCGAACAGTCAAAAGCGGCACTCGAAAGTCTGACGGGGCAATCGGTCAAGGCGATCGCATATCCGTACGGCGATTACGATCAAGGCGTGATCGACGCGTCGAAGGCGGCGGGCTATTCGGTTGGATTTGCGGTCGACGATCGCGGGCTGTTCGATCGAGCCGCGCGTTGGTCGATCCCGCGCATCTACATGGGCTTGGAGGTTTGCGCCGACCGGCAGAAAATGTTTAAGAACTTCGTGCGCAACTATCGGAAGATGCCGCCCGAGGCGTTTGCGGAGCGCTGGGAGCCGCTGGGACAATGAGACTGCCGGCAATATTTTTGGCGCTTTTGATGATGTTCGGCTCCGCGCGGAGCGAAGCGGCGGAGGATCGTTCTTACTTCCCGCCGGTGCTGATCTACCACGATATCAAGGCGCGCCCGGTGATGGAAGGCTTTGACGTGTCGCTCGAGGAGTTTCGATATCAACTGGATTGGTTGAAGTCGCACGGCTGGCGGACGCTGACGGCGGAGGAATTTTTGAGTTATCTCGAGCGGCGGGAGCCGTTCCCGAAAAAGACGCTGCTGATCACATTCGACGACGCCTACGGCGGGATCGTTCGATACGCGGCGCCGGAGCTCGAGGCGCGGGGCATGACGGCGGTGTTCTTCGTGATCGTCAACAGCATCGATAAGACGCTGTCGCGCGACTATTGGCATGCATCGACGGAGGAATTGCGAAGGATATCGGCGGCGAATTTTTCAATCGGCTCGCACACGTTGAGCCACCCGCATTTGGATCAACTGTCGGGCGACGAGCTCCGACGGGAGCTGACGGAATCGAAAGCCGCGCTTGAAAATTTGATCGGGCGGTCGATAAAACTTATCGCATATCCGTACGGCGACTATGATCAGAACGTGATCGACGGCGTGATTGAGGCGGGCTACGAGGCGGCGTTCATAGTTGATGTGCTCGACGGCGGGACGTTCGAGCGGGCGGCGCGATGGTCGATCCCGCGCATCAACATGGGCGTGGTGATCGGCGAATACGGGCATCGACGGTTTAAAAGTTTTATGCGACGGTACGGTCGAATGTCGGACGAAGAATTTGCCCGACGGTGGGCGCGCCTGCCGCATTGAAAGGAGTGTTGTCGTGGACGTAAAGGAAGTGCTTTTGACATATATTACGGGCGGCAATCGCGCGGGGCTGGCGTATGACATTTTGACGGCGAGACGGATTGAGAACGAGAAATGCCTCGAGCGCTACGGCTTCAAGGTTTATTCGCAGAACGACGAGGACGGCATCATCGAGGAGATTTTCAATCGAATCGGCACGACCAATAAGACGTTCGTCGAGTTCGGCGTCGAGAACGGGCTCGAGTGCAATTCGCATTACCTTCTGCACAAAGGTTGGCGCGGGCTGTGGCTCGAGGGCAATGAGAAGTCGGTCGCCGAGATCAACGCGCGGTTTTATCCCGCGATCAGAAACAATCAACTCAAATGCCTGAACGCGTTCATCACCAAGGACAACATCAACGAGCTGATCGCCGAGGGCGGCATGGTCGGCGAGATTGATCTGTTGAGCGTCGACATCGACGGCAACGATTATTACGTTTGGAAGGCGATCAACGTCGTCAAGCCGCGCGCGGTCATAGTTGAGTACAACGCGAAGTTCCCGCCCAATCATGCTTGGAAGCAGGCTTATAACGCGCAACATCATTGGGACGGCTCCGATTGGCAGGGGGCGTCGCTCAAGGCGCTCGAATTGCTCGGGCGCGAGCTGGGCTATCAATTGGTCGGCACAAATCTTAACGGCGTCAATGCATTTTTCGTTCGAGAGGAGCTTGCCGAGCACAAGTTTATTGAGCCCGCTCGAGCCGAAGAACTTTACAATCCCGCGCGCTACGCTCATGCTTACGTCAGCGGGCATCCGCCGAATGTTTATCTGGGCGATCAGATGCCCAACATCGGCGCGCTCAACTACAATCCGCAACAATACGAGGCGTTCAATCGGACGGGATTGGGCGGGACGCAACAATTCAAAGAACAGGCGCGGGCGAAGGCGCAGGCAATTAATTTTGAGGCGCAAGGCATGGTTTTGCAACTGCCAAGGGGACATTCGAAAATGTTTCTGCCGCTCGTGCACGACGATTTCATTCAGCAATCAATCCTGCTCCACGAAGATTATTTCGATGCAGAGCTGCTTTGGAAGGTTTTCTACGAGTTCAAGGGCGGGCTGATCGCGAAACTGGTCGGGCGCGACGACAGCGTTGTGCTCGATCTCGGCGCCAACATCGGCAATCACACGCTGTTCTTCGCAAACGAAGTTCACGCCGGCAAAATAATTTCTTTTGAGCCCGTCCCCGCCACGTTCGACATTCTCAAGAAAAATATTGAGATCAACGGCTTGCAAAACAAAGTCGAGCTCCACAAAGAGGGCTTGGCGGATAAGCCCGGGCGCGCGGTGATCGCCGCCTTCAACGAGGGCAATGTCGGCGGCACGGCGTTGAAGAAGGGCGACGGCGAATTGATCTTGACGACGATCGACTCGCTCAACCTCCCGAAGGTCACGCTCATGAAGATCGACGTCGAGAACATGGAGCATCTGCTTCTCGCCGGCGCGCTCGAAACAATCAAGCGCACGCGCCCGATCATAATGACGGAGTCGTTCCCCGAGCGATATCCGTTGGTGGAAGAATTTTTCTCGCGGCTCGACTATCGGCACATCTCGACCGACGCGACCAATTATCTGTTTTATCCTTCGGAGCTGGAGAATTATCACGATGCGGAGCTCGAGAACTACGATATCATCATCAGCGCGGAGCCGACGGAGGTTGATCGATTGCGGCGCGGGCTGCCGTTGATCGAGGAAAATCTCGGGCACGACAAGATCATTATGTTGTGCTCGGCGAAAACGCATGAGCCGTTTGAGCAATCGGGCGTCGAGTGGATCGACGAGGAGGCGCTGCTGCCGGAGGTGAACGGTCAGCCGCACTTTCAAGAGTTCTTGCTGATGTATTACGCGGTCGTTTGCGACAAGGAATATTATTTGATGTGGGACGCGAACACGGTTCCGATTCGCCCGCTGTATTTCCGCAATCGGCTCGGGGAAATGTTTTTCGATTCGACGCCGGAGCGCAACGGTGTGCTCGTCAAGACGTCGATTATGCGCGAGATGATCAACGAACTGGGCGGTCAAGATTTTTGGCGGCGGCTCTTGAACATGATCGCGGCGGATAAATCGAAAGCCGCAAACTTTTCGGCGGCGACGGTCTACTTCAGTTATTTGCACTCGAGATATCCGCAACTGTGTCGACCGCGTCCGTTGAAGGCGCAAGCGAACGGCTGCGCGATTTTCGATCGACCGCTGAGCGCCGACGAGCTTCGCATGCTGCCGTATGACGCGATTACATTCGAGAAGTAATTGATTACAATTTGAGAGGAGAATTTTTCAATGGCAAAAGTCAACAAAGTGGTACTGGCGTATTCGGGCGGGCTCGACACATCGGTGATCATCCCGTGGCTGAAGGAGAATTACGACGGCTGCGAAGTGATAGCGGTGTGCGCGGACCTCGGTCAGGGCGACGAACTTTCCGCGGTCGAGCAGAAGGCGCTCAAGTCCGGCGCGTCGAAGGTTTTCATCAAGGATCTCAAGCGGGAGTTCATCGAGCAGTACATCTTCCCGACGCTCAAGGCGGGCGCCGTCTACGAGGACAAATATTTGCTCGGCACATCGTTTGCGCGCCCGTTGATCGCAAAGGCGCTGGTCGAGATCGCCGAGCAGGAAGGCGCCGACGCGATCGCTCACGGCGCGACCGGCAAGGGCAATGATCAAGTTCGTTTCGAGCTGACAGTTAAAGCACTCGCGCCGCAATTGAAGATCATTGCTCCGTGGCGGGAGTGGGAGTTCGATTCTCGGACGGCGGAGATCGAGTACGCCAAGAAGCATGACATTCCGATCGCGGCGTCGAACAAAACCTACAGTCAGGATCGAAACATCTGGCATCTGTCGCACGAGGGCTCCGATCTCGAGGATCCGTGGAACGCGCCGAAGAATGAGATGTTCGAGATCAGCAAGGCGCCCGAGGATGCTCCCGATTACTCCGAGATCGTCTCGATCGATTTCGAGCGCGGCATTCCCATCGCCGTCGACGGCAAGAGACTCGGCGCGGTTGAGATCGTCGAGCTGCTAAACACGATCGGCGCGCGCAACGGCGTGGGCATCGTCGACATCTGCGAGAATCGTCTGGTCGGCATGAAGAGCCGCGGCGTGTACGAGAATCCTGCCGGCTCTATACTCTTCTATGCTCATCGTGAGCTCGAATATCTCACGCTTGATCGCGCTACTTTCCATTTCAAACAGCACGTTGCGGTCAAATACGGCGAGCTGGTCTACGACGGAATGTGGTTCTGTCAATTGCGCGAGGCGCTTGCCGCGTTCGTCGACAGCACTCAGCGGACCGTCACCGGCACCGTCCGCCTGAAACTCTACAAGGGCAATATCATCAGCGCGGGCGCGAAGTCGCCGTATTCGCTTTACAGTCAGGAGTTCGTCACATTCGAGCACGACGACGTGTACAATCAGGCGGATGCCGAGGGCTTCATCAATCTGTTCGGGCTGCCGCTGAAGGTGCGGGCGCTGATGATGAAGGGGCGCTCGAAATAAAAAATGCAAGGGCGGTAAAAATCATGGCATGGAACAATAAGAATACAGCTCCGCCGCCGCACGCTCCGCACTCGTTCCGTGATGCGGCGAATTACGCAAATCGGGCGGTGATGAATCACAACGGCAGATACGAGGCGTCGACCGTCATCGAAAACGAGACGGGCATTCACGCGCGTCCGGCGGCGATTTTCGTGCAGAAGGCGTCGAAGTTCCGCTCGAACATCCAAATCAAAAGCCTGCATAAGACGGTCGACGCTAAAAATCTTTTGATGCTGATGTCGGCGGGGCTGTCGAAGGGCGACAAGGTGACGATCAGCGCCGAAGGTCCCGACGCAACCGAGGCGGTTCGACAGCTGGTGGCGCTCATAGACTCCAAATTCGACCGGGTGTGATTATGACTGATACGAACAAAAAACTTTGGGGCGGGCGCTTCGAGAAGACGACCGATGAGATGATTAACGAGTTTCAGGCGTCGATCGGTTTCGACAAGCGGCTGTATCGAGAGGACATTGACGGCTCGATCGCTCACGCCGCGATGCTTGCCAAGCAAAAAATTATCTCCGACGACGATCGCGATCGGATCATCGACGGCTTGAAAAAAATCCGCGCGGAGATCGACGAAGGCAAATTCGACTTCAGCGTCGAGCTCGAGGACATTCACATGAATATCGAGAAGGCGTTGACCGATCGGATCGGCGACGCCGGCGCTCGATTGCACACCGCGAGGAGTCGCAACGATCAGGTGGCACTCGATATGCATTTGCACGTCAAACGGCAGACGCGCGAGGTTCAACGGCTGATTGTCGATCTTCGAAGGGCGCTGGTCGATTGCGCATCGAAACATCGCGACGTGATCATGCCGGGCTATACTCACCTGCAGCGTGCTCAACCGATTCTGTTCGCGCATCACATTCTGGCGTACGCGTCGATGTTGGCGCGCGACTTCGCTCGCTTCGACGGAGTGTATCGACGGGCGGACATCATGCCGCTCGGCGCGGGCGCGCTCGCCGGCACCACCCTCCCGATCGATCGTCAAATGACGGCGCGGCTGCTCGATTTCGATCGGATTTACGACAACAGCCTCGACGCGGTCAGCGATCGCGATTACGTCATGGAATTTTTAGCCGCCGCCTCGATCCTGATGGTGCATCTGTCGCGATTGAGCGAAGAGATTATCCTCTGGTGCAGTCGGGAGTTTTCGTTCGTCGAGCTCGACGACGCTCATTGCACCGGCTCCTCGATGATGCCGCAGAAAAAAAATCCCGACGTCCCCGAACTCGTCCGCGGCAAAACGGGGCGCGTGATCGGGCATCTGATGTCGATGCTCACGACCGTCAAAGCGCTGCCGCTCGCCTACAACAAAGACCTGCAGGAGGATAAGGAAGGGCTGTTCGACGCAATCGACACGATCAAATTCAGCCTGTTGGTGTTCGCTCAGCTGCTCGACGGAATGAAGATCAAGGTCGAGAATATGCGCCGCGCGGTCGAGGAGGATTTCAGCAATGCGACCGATCTCGCCGATTACCTTGTCCGGCGCGGGATGCCCTTCCGTGAGACGCACTCGATTGCGGGGCGGATCGTGCACGATTGCATAGCGCGCGGGATATATCTCAAGGATATGACGGTCGACGAGTACAAAAAATATTCGCCGCTGTTCGATGATGATGTGCTCGAGGCAATCAAGCCGGAGACTTGCGTCGCCAATCGAAATTCGCTCGGCGGCACATCGTATCGGCAAGTCGAGCGGCAAATCGAATCACATCGAAAACAAATCGACGAGGATCGAAAATCAATAGGAGCGTAACTCATGAGAAGAATTTTTTCGACGGCATTGGTGGCGATGCTGATACTCATATCGGCGGTCGGCTCGGTCGAGGCAATCACTCGCGATCAGGCCGCCGAAGAAATTGTCGAGCTGGTCAACATCGAGCGCAAAAAGGCGGGGCTGCCGCCGGTGAAGTTGTCTCGAGAGCTGTATCGACCGGCGATGATCCGCGCGCGGGAGATCGTCAAGAGCTTTTCGCACACGCGTCCCAACGGGCTGCCGTTCAACTCCGTCTTCTACGGGATCACCTACAAGACTGTCGGAGAAAATTTGGCGGCAGGTCAAACGTCGAGCGAAATGGTAATGCAACAGTGGATGGATTCGCCCGGGCATCGCGCCAATATCCTGAATAAGAAATTCAAGTATCTCGGCGTCGCCTACCTCTACAGCGGCAAGGGCAAGTACAAACACTATTGGGTGCAAGAGTTCAAGGGCTAGACCACGTCAGGAAGGTGAAGGCGCTGAAGATCGTCAGGATGATCACCTCGCAGATAAAAATCGGCTTAAGAGTTCCAAGCAGGCTCGAGTTGAAATAATTCATCGTCACGATCAGACAGAAATGCGTCGGCGTCAACATTTGTCCCGCCACGCCGAACGCCATTGCCACGCCCGCAAGGTCGAGATTGCCCGCGCCCAGCGCCGCCACGATCGGCATTACGATTGCCACGTGCCCTTGCGACATGCCCGTCAGCACGCCGATAATCAGCGACACGCACGCGATTATCACCGGCACCGGCAGCGGCGAACTTTGAAACGCCGCGACGACCTCCGTCAATACGTTCGTCACATCGAGCAGCTGTATGAAGTACAGGATGCCGCTGATGTCGACGAACATTTTTTTATTGAGCGCGCCGACGAAAATCTCTTTGACGCCGACGGGGCGTCCGATCGCCCGCAACACGACCACCATTGCGAGCACGACCGCCGCTGTCCCTATCGACGCGCTCAGCCCGAACGCGATCACCAATATGAAAATCGACGCCACCGAGCCGAGTGCAAGGTACATTCCATGCTCTTCTCGAGCGTCCGAGCGAGCCGATGTGAGATCGAGCTCCGCGCGGATCGGTCGAATGAGGACGAACCAGCCCGTTGCGAACGCCAGCACCGTCAGCCACGACAGATGCCGTAACATGTCGCCGAACGCCACGCCCGCAATCGAGCACGCCAGGATCATGCCCGGGATGATCGGCGACGAGAACTCGAATAAGTGTCGAAACCAAAAATTGATCGCCGCCTTCGTGTTTTGATCGATCGAAATCGAGCGGCTCAACTCCTCGACGATCGGAGCCGAAAAGCGCGCCCCGCCCGGCGACGGCAGCAGCCCGAGGAAGGCGGGCATCACCGCCAACAAAACTTTCACGCCCGAGAATTTTCGCTTGAGCGCCTCGACCATGTCGTGCAACGCGCCGCTCGTGCGCAACTCGATCTCCAAGCACATCACGAAGTACAGCGCCAAGATAATGTCGTAGGTGCGCGGCATCGTCATCATCGTCGACAGCGCCGTCGAAAGATCGCCGATCCGCGCGGAGCGAATCAGCCAGATGAATAAGCCGGCGGCGAGCATGCACAAGCCGATTGAGATTTTTCGTCGGAGCATCAAAATGATGAGCGCCAGCGCCAACGTCAACAGCACAAAAATATTCACGGTCACGCCTCCAATTTACTTTTCGCGCCGCCGATTGTATAATGAGCGGCATATAATTTCAAGGAGGGCGGTTGCCATGAAGATTGAAGTTTGGTCGGATTACGCATGCCCGTTCTGCTATATCGGCGAGCGGCGTTTGACGAAGGCGCTTGAGGCGCTCAACGCGCGCGATATCACCGCAATCGAGTTTAAAAGTTTCGAGCTTGATCCCTATGCGGGACGCGAAGTCGAGTCGTCGACGGTCGATCGGTTCGCCGAAAAATACGGGCTGAGTCGCGAGGACGCCGCGCGCAGGGTCGAGAGCATCTCCGAGATGGGGCGCGGCGAGGGCATTGACTTTCGCTATGCCGAGACGCGCTACACGAACACGTTTGACGCACATCGGCTGACGAAGTTTGCGCAATCGAAAGGACGCACGGAGATCATCGAAAAACTTTTCGACGCGTACTTTACCAAGGGTCTCGAGCTGAGCGATCCCGCCGTGTTGAAAAAAATCGCCGTCGACAGCGGGCTTGATCCCGTCGAGGTCGACGACGTTATAAAGGGCGACGCGTTTGCGGCGGACGTTCGCAACAATGAGAAGCGGGCTTATTCGCTGCAAGTCAATTCGGTGCCGTTCTTTTTGATCGACGGCAAGTATGCGATGTCGGGCGCGCAGCCGACGGAGGCGATCACGGAAGCGCTGCGCGAAATTCAGGAGAGGGGCTGATTCGATGATATTTCCCGTGGAAGTTCATGGAGTATTTCCGACGAACGCGTACT
>CAMKFB010000032.1 GCA_946411735.1 uncultured Selenomonadales bacterium | reverse complement strand
GTTCGAGCACAGTTATCCGCATTGCTGGCGTTGCGACACGCCGCTGATTTATTACGCGCGCGAGTCGTGGTTTATCAAGATGACTGCCGTCCGCGACGAGCTGCTCAAGAATAACGACACCGTCAATTGGATTCCGCCGACGATCGGCAAGGGGCGCTTCGGCGATTGGCTTGAGCACGTGCAGGATTGGGGCATCAGTCGCAATCGATATTGGGGGACGCCGCTCAACATTTGGGAGTGCGATTGCGGACATCAGCACGCGATCGGTTCGCTCGAGGAGCTGAAGGCGCTTAGCAAAAATTATAGCAGTGTCAACGACGAATTTCAATTAACCAATGAGGGCGACCCCAATCAGACGCGCGGCGCGCTCGAGTTGCATCGCCCGTACGTCGATCGGATCGTGATCGATTGCCCCGAGTGCGGTCACGAAATGCATCGCGTGCCGGAGGTCATCGACTGTTGGTTTGACAGCGGCGCCATGCCCTTCGCGCAATGGCATTATCCGTTCGAGCACAAAGATATTTTTAAGGAGCGCTTCCCCGCCGACTTCATTTCGGAGGCGGTCGATCAGACGCGCGGCTGGTTCTATTCGCTGATTGCGATCTCGACGTTGCTGTTCGAGCGGGCGCCTTATAGGAATGTGATCGTGCTCGGTCACGTCCAAGACAAGGACGGGCAAAAGATGTCGAAGTCGAAGGGCAATGCGGTCGATCCGATGGCGGCGCTCCGCCGGCATGGCGCCGATGCCGTCCGTTGGTATTTTTACGAGAACTCGGCGCCGTGGCTCCCCAATCGTTGGAACGACGAGTCCGTCAAGGAAGGGCAGCGCAAATTCATGGGGACGTTGTGGAACACGTACGCGTTCTTCGTGCTCTATGCCAACATCGATCGGTTCGACCCGAAAAATTATCGGCTCGATTGCTCGACGCTCGGCGTGATGGATCGGTGGCTGCTGTCGCGGCTTAACTCGACCGTCAAGCTCGTCGACGAGCAGCTGTCGAGCTACAAGGTGACGGAGCCGGCGAAGGCACTTCAGAGTTTCGTCGAGGAGCTGTCGAATTGGTACGTGCGTCGGAGCCGGGCGCGGTTTTGGGCGAAGGGCATGGAGCAGGATAAGATTGATGCTTACATGACGCTCTACACCGCGCTGACGACGATCGCGAAAGCGGCGGCGCCGATGGTGCCGTTCATCACCGAGAGCATCTATCGCAATTTGGTGGCGGGGATCGATTCGAGCGCGCCGATCAGCGTGCACCTTTGCGATTATCCCGTCGCCGACGAAACTTTGATCGACAACGAGCTCGAGCAGACCATGCAAGCCGTTCTCGATATCGTCACGCTCGGTCGGGCGGCGCGCAACGAGACGAACATCAAAAACCGTCAGCCGATCGGCGAGATGTACGTGAAGGCGCCGGCGCCCCTGACGGAGTATTTCATAGAGATTATCGAGGACGAGCTCAACGTCAAGCGCGTCGAGTTCCGCGCGGAGATGGACGAGTTCATCAAATACGAAATCAAACCGAACTTCCGCGTGCTCGGCAAGAAGGCGGGCAAGCTCATGAAGGAAGTCAAAGGCGCGCTCGAAAAAATAGACGCGGCATCGGCAAAGGCGGCGCTCGATCGGAACGGCGAATTTAAGTTGCAACTGTCGAGCGCGGAGCTGTCGTTGACGGCGGAGGATGTCGAGATCACAATGACGCAGGCGGAAGGATTCAACTGTCAACGCTCGGGCGAAGTGACGATCGCTCTGTCGACCACATTGACGCCGGAGCTGATCGAAGAGGGCTTCGTGCGGGAGATCATCAGCAAGGTACAGACGATGCGGCGCGACAGCAATTTCGAGGTGACCGATCGGATAAAGATTTACGTCGACGGCAATCAGAAGATCGCGGAGATCATGCGGCGCAACTATGCGGAGATCAACCGCGTGACGCTGAGCGATGACATCATCGAGAACGCCGTCGCCGGCATGAAGACGTGGAATATCAACGGCGAGGAAGTGCTGATCGCCGTCGTCCGCTGAGACCATGATGCAAAATCCAATTTCGGAGGTCGCCGCCTTGCTCGGGGTGGTCGATCTCCTTCTTTGTGATCAAACGACGGGCGAAAATATCATTTGGGCGGATGTTGCCCGCTCCGATCCGACCGCGCCCATCGAACACGACGACGCCATTCTGATCGAGCCGCGCTTTATGAAGGAGCGTGAGCGGCAATCGAAACGCACTCGGGAACTCGCCGAAGTCTTCACGCCGCACAACGTCTGTGATCAGCAGAATGAGATGATCGTCGAGCCGTGGATCAATCGACCGTGGGAAGAATTTTTGGACGCGACATTTCTCGAGATCGCTTGCGGGGAGGCGCCGTATATCGTCAGCCGCTATGATGTGGTCGACGGCAAGCCGCTCGAGATCGGTGAACGCGTCGGGCTGCTCGATCGCAAACTTCGACTCGTCAATCAACATTGCGACGAGCCCGAGCGTTGGATCGAATCGGCGCGGCGGGCGTTTCAATCAGTCTACGGCTACGAATTTCAAGGCGACAATCTGTTGATCGCCCGTTGCAATCTGCTGTTGAGCGCCGTCGAATATCACCGCGAAAAATTCCGCGCGGAGCCGTCGTATAAATTTCTGCTCGAGCTGGTCGACATCATCAACTGGAATTTTTGGCAGTTCGACGGCTTCAACAATTGCCTGCCGTTCAGCGCGCAAGGCGGGCTGTTCAACGAGTGCCGGATCAAAAATTGGTCGACGGGCGAAACGGTACCATTCCCATGAGCAATCATTTCATCTTCCATAAGACGGTCGACAAGTCGCTGCTCACGCAGGGCTTCGTCATCCCCGTTAAGCATCACAAGACCGTGGCGCAATGTTTGAGCGGCGGCGCGTTGTCGCACGGCGAAAAGCGTCGGATAAAAATTTTCTTCGGCGGCGCGCTCCACGACGTCGAGCTTGCGAGCGTCGACTTCGATCGGGCGAAATATCCGAACCACTCCGATATCTGGCGCGTTCTTTACGGCGCCGACAGCACCATCGCCGACAATTTTTCGAGAGCGTTCCCGCCGTCGAGCGCCGCGGGCTTTGACTTCTTCGCGACTGACATTCGGGACGTGTTTTACGCCGAGCCGATCATTAACAACCAACGGAGCATCAATCAATGTACGATTTCAAAAATCCTTTCGAGCATCGCATCATTTATATTCTTTCGATCGACGATCAAATTCATCGCGGGCTGCTCAAAATCGGCGAGACCACAGTCAAAGCCGACGTCCCGCCCGACCGATCAATGATGGAAGCCTCCGCGCGGAACCGCATCGATCAGTACACACGCACCGCCGCGATCGAGTACAATCTCCTGCACGTCGAGCTTGCCGTCACCGACGACCGAAAAACTTTTTCCGACCGCGACGTCCACGCCGTTCTCAAGCGCTCGGGATGCCCCGCCGTCTCCTTCAAACATTCCTCCGCTCGAGAATGGTTCCGCATCAATCTCACGACCGCGATCAATGCAATCAAAACCGTCAAGCGCGGCGACTCGAGCATCGCCGTCAGGAGCGCCGTCGAGCCGATCACTTTCCGCGCGGAGCAACTCGAGGCGATCGAGATGGCAGCCAAAATTTTTAACGGCACCGCCAACGAGCGCGTCCTTTGGAATGCAAAAATGCGCTTCGGCAAAACCATTTGCGCCTTGGAAGTCGTTCGCCGCTGCAATTTCCGCCGTTCGATCATCGTCACGCATCGCCCCGTCGTCAATGACGCTTGGTTCGACGACTTCAACAAAATTTTCGGCGGCTCCGATTACCGCTTCGGCTCGAAAACTTTCGGCGAGCCCTTCGATCGGCTTGCGCCCGCCGCGCGCCCCTTCGTTTACTTCACCTCGATGCAAGACCTTCGCGGCTCCTCGACTGTCGGCGGCAACTTCGATAAGAACACCGACATCTTTGACGCCGCTTGGGATTTGGTGATCGTCGACGAGGCGCACGAGGGCATCAAAACCACCCTCGGCGACGACGTCATCAGCGCGCTCGTCAAAAACAGCGCCAACGTCCTGATGCTCAGCGGCACGCCCTTCAATCTCATCGACGACTTTGACGCCGCCCGCACCTTCACGTGGTCGTATGTCGACGAACAGCGCGCCAAAAAATTTTTCGCCGCCGCTCACCCGCTCGACCATAATCCCTACTCCGAGCTCCCGCGCCTCAATATTTTCACCTACGACATCGGCAAGCTCGTCGGCGGCAGCTTCGTCGACATCGACGACAAGGCTTTCGACTTCCCCGAGTTCTTTCGCGTCGCCGACAAAAATTTCGTCCACGCCCGCGCCGTCGACAATTTCATCAATCTCCTCTGCACCGCCGATAATTTTCCTTTCGCCAACGACCGCTTCCGCCGCCTTTTCAAGCACACGCTCTGGACCGTCCCGGGCGTCAGCGAGGCCGCCGCGCTCTGCCGCCTTCTCAAAAATCACGCCGTCTTCAATCGCTTCGCCGTCGTCAACGTCGCCGGTAAAGAACACACCAACGGCGCGCTCGACCGCGTTCGCAAGGCTATCAACGAAAACGCGCGCTCGATCACCGTCTCCTGCCGCCGCTTGACTGTCGGCGTCACCGTTCCCGAGTGGACCGCCGTCCTGATGCTCAACGGCTCCGGCGCCACTTCCGCCGCCGCTTACATGCAGACCGTTTTTCGCGTGCAATCGCCCTGCACCTTCGACGGCGCCATCAAGACCGATTGCTTTGTTTTCGATTTCGCGCCCGATCGGACGTTGAAGGTGATTGCCGCCGCCGTCGCCGATAATTCCTCCGACCGCCGCGCCGCTCTCGACGAGTTCATCAATTTCGCGCCCGTCATTGCCTTCGACGGCTCCCGCATGCTCGATTACGATGTCAAAAATTTTTTCGAGCAGCTCAAGCACATCAACGCCGATAAAGTTTTTCGCGCCGGTTTCGATTCCCCGCTCCTGTTTAAGAATTTTCTTCTCGACGCCGTTGATCGCGACGCCTTCCGTCGCCTCGGAAAAATCATCGCCGCTCAAAACCTCGACAAGAACGCCGAGGTCAACATAAACAATCAGGGCTTCGACAGGAAATTTAAAGTCGGCGGTTCGAGAAAATCTGCCGTCGACTCCGCGCGGAGGGAGAAGAATAAAATAATCGCGCTGCTGCGCGCCGTCGCCGTTCGCTTGCCGCTGCTCATTTACGGCGCCGACGTCGACTCCGACATCTCGATTGCGCACATCGCCTCGATTGTCGACGACCGTTCGTGGGAAGAATTTATGCCGCGCGGCTTGGATAAAAATCTGTTTCGCACCTTCGTCAAGTACTTCGACGAGGACATTTTTGCCGCTGCCGCCCGCAAAATTCTTGACACCGCCCGCGCCGCCGACGATCTCGAGCCCGATGCCCGTGCAAAAAAAATCGCCGAGCTGTTCTCGACCTTCAAAAATCCCGATAAGGAAACCGTGCTGACGCCGTGGAGCATCATCGACATGCATTTGAGCGCGACCGTCGACCGCGCCGACTTTTTATCCGTCGACTCGACCTTCCTCGACATCAATTCCAAGACGGGGCTGTATTCGCTGTACCTTGCGCGCGACATTTGGAGCGGCAAGATGAATGTGGAGCGGGCGAAAAAATTCGGGCGCGAGCCTGCGTTCGAGACGAAGATCAAAATTTGGCGCGAGACGATCGAGAAAAATATTTTCGCGTTATGTCGGACGGAGATGGCGGCGGCGATCACTCGTCGCACGCTGATCGGATTCGACGGGCACGCGAAGGCGAATATCAAGTGCGTCGAGAATATTGCCGAGCGGCTCCGTGATTGTTTCGAGCGCGATGATTTTGAGGAGTTCGTGCTCGAGGTGTGCAGCAAAATTTTTTGGAAGAAAGGCAGGCGCGGCGTTATGAAATTTGACGCGGTGGTGGGCAATCCGCCCTATCAGTCGAAAGCGGAGGGCGGCACCGATATGCCGCTGTATCATCACTTTATGGAGGCGGCTCAAAAGTTGGCGGATCGGGCGACGCTGATTCATCCGGCGCGTTTTTTGTTCGATGCGGGCGCCACGCCCAAGAATTGGAACAAAAAAATTTTGCTCGACAAGCATTGGACGGTTGTCAAATACGAGCCCGACAGCAAAAAAATTTTCCCCGCGTGCGACATCAAAGGCGGCATAGCGATCACGTACTACGACGCCGAGAAGGATTTCGGCTCGACGGATATGTTTATTCCCTTCGACGAGCTTCGTTCGATGCGCCAAAAGGTGGTGGTCGACAACAAAGATTTTAAGCCGTTGAGCGCGATCATCATTCCCAAAAGCACCGCCAAGCTGACGGAGAAACTTCATCGCGAGCATCCGGAAGTTGTCAAGCGGTCGAGCAAGGGACATGAATATGAGGTGGGGACGAATATTTTCGATCGGCTGCCGGAGATTTTTACATTAAAAAAGCCCGACGACGATCGGGAGTATTTGAAAGTGTACGGCTTGAGTAAGTTGAAGAGGACATTTCGCTACGTTCGACGAGATTATATCACCGAGCACCCGACAATTGACAAATATAAAGTATTTTTGCCATCGGCGAACGGTTCAGGCGCGCTCGGAGGCGCACTAAGCTCGCCGCTTGTCGGCTCGCCGCTTGTCGGCTCGCCGCTTGTCGGCTCGCCGCTTGTCGGCTCGCCGCTTGTCATATGTACGCAAACCTTCATCACGGTAGGATCGTTTGACAGTATATCAGAGGCGGAGGCAGCGTGCAAGTATATCAAGACGAAATTCTGTCGGGCGATGCTGGGCATCTTGAAAGTGACGCAACACAATCCTCCGGCGACGTGGGCGAACGTGCCGCTGCAGGACTTCACCGTCGACTCGGATTTGGATTGGTCGGCGACGCCGGCGGAGCTCGATCGGCAACTGTATAAGAAATACGGCTTGACGCCCGACGAGATCACGTTCGTCGAGGACAAAGTCAAGGCGATGGATTGACGGCGATGATATAATTCGAGGAAAGGAGATGATAGTAATGGATGAGAAAAAAGTGGAGACGCGAGACATGACGGGCTGGTCGGAGGAGGAGATCGAGCGCGGCTCGACATTCAACGAGCGATTCATCGAAGCGTGCAAGGAAGTCAAGGCGATGATTGAAGGACGCGCGCCCAAGCCCACTATCAGTTGGCGTGAAATTCTTGATCAAATTGAGCGTGAGGCGCAAGAAGAAGAACGGCTTGAGCGTGAGGCGGTACAAGCTAAAACGTCAGCGAGGGCTTAAGCACGATGAATGTAATTTTGTCAAAGCACTTTGCCACGGATATTAATTACTATATAAAGAAGAAAAAATACATGAAACTCAGGGATGACAATCGAATCCCGAACAACAATCAGATCATGATGATGATCAAAGACATTCTGAAATGAAAGAGGCGGCGTCGCTCCTCCACCGGAGCGGCGCCGCCTTCCGTTTATTTGACCGCCCGTTCGTTGAGCGGCTTCATTCTTCGGTCGATGGTCGACAGTCCGCGATAGACGGTGCTGATGTCGATCGCCTCGCCGCGACTGGCGACGTACCTTTCGAGCTTGCGCTTGACGCGTTGGAGGGCGTTATCGATCGACTTGACGTGACGATTGAGCCCCGCCGCGATCTCTTGATACGACTTGCCGTCGAGATAAGCCATCAGCACCTGCCACTCGAGATCGCTCAAAATCTCTTCCATCTTCTTCTCGATCGTCAAAAATTCTTCGCGGCTGATGACGAGCTCCTCGGGATCGGCAACCTTCACGCCGCTTATCACATCGAGCAGCGTCCGATCGGAGTCCTCGTCGTAAATTGGCTTGTTGAGCGAGATATATGAGTTAAGCGGGATATGTTTTTGCCTGGTGGCGGTCTTAATGGCGGTGATAATCTGTCGAGTGACGCACAGCTCGGCGAAGGCGTGAAACGACGAGAGCTTGTCGCTCCGAAAATCGCGCACCGCCTTATAAAAACCGATCATACCCTCATGAATGATATCCTCACGGTCGGCGCCGATAAGGAAATAGGAACGGGCTTTTGCGCGGACAAAACTTCGGTAACGATTGATAAGATAATCGAGCGCAGAGGAGTTGGACTTATCCTTAATCTCGACGATGAGCTCCTCATCGGTCAGAGCCTCGAACTTTTCAAATTCGCTGTTGATGTCCATCGTACTGCTGCCGCCTCCAATGTCAAACACCTTCCCTGTAATAATTGATCGGATTATACGTCAACGGCAGATCGAAGTCAATTCATTTTCCTCGACGGAGGGCGTCCAACTTTGCGAAGACGCTTTGCTCGATCCGATCGCCGACCTCGTTGCGCACGACGGGCAGAGTGACATTGCTCAAATAATCCTTTCGGAGCTGTTGCTTGGCGCGTTTGATAGCCCGATAAAATTCTCGAGAGGGATGTCGATAGGCGCCGGCGCCGAGTATGACGGATTCGATGACGGCGTCGGAGGAAACGACGTGAACTTCCAATCGACGGCGCGTCAACTCGTAAGTGATGCGCTCGATGACTTTATCGGCAGAGATGCCGGCGGCGGTGTAAATGACGCGGAAGTGGTCGCCGAAGGGCTCAATCTTCTCGTCCTCTTCGGTAAAGGCGGCATCGAAGACGAGCGTGATGTCAAATTTTTCGTAGCCACCGTACTCGATCAGCGCGTGGATCAATTGGTCGCGCGCGACGTAGAGCTCCAAGCCGCGCAACTCCTCCCAAGCGTGAATGAGATTGTAGCCGTCGACGAGATAATGAGGACGCGGTCTGCTCATAGGTTGGCGCGCTGACGAACGACTTCGTAAATGAGGACGGCGGCGGCGCAAGAGGCGTTGAGTGAATTGATGTTGCCGAACATCGGGATGGCGATCAGCCGATCGCAAAGTTCTTTGGTCAAGCGACGGAGACCCTTGCCTTCGTTGCCGATTGCGAGAACGAGCGGGACGGTGAGATCGCTCCGCGCGGATTGATCGAAGATCGATAGCCCGTCGAGATCGGCGCCGAGTACGGTCAAGTCGAGCTCCTTCAATTGGCGGAGTGTCTGAGCGACGTTGCCGATTTGAGCGACGCGGACGTAGGAGGCGGCGCCGGCGGAGGTTTTCTCGACGGTGGCGTTGAGCGGGACGGAGCGGTGCTTGGGAATGAGTACGCCGTGGACTCCGGCGGCTTCGGCGGTACGGAGTATCGCGCCGAAATTATGAGGGTCTTGAATTTCGTCGAGGAGGAGAATGAACGGCGGCTGATCGATCGCGCGAGCGTGTTCGAGAATGTCGTCGAGGGAGGAATATTCGACTGGGGCGGCGAGCGCGACGACGCCCTGATGATTTTGACGGTCGGAGAGTTGATCGAGCTTGGCGCGCGGGACGAACTCGACGCGGATTTTTCGATCGACGGCGAGCGCGATAATTTTTTTGATGGAGCCGTCTTTGGCGCCGTCGGCGACGAGAATTTTGTTGATCGAGTGATGCGAATTGATTAGTTCGATGACGGGATTGCGCCCGAAAATGATGTTGTCGTCCTTCAAAAGGGTTTCACCTCTGATTGGTTATCGATTGACGGGAGTATTTTTGCCGTAGAGGAGCATATCCCACATGTCGAAGCATTGAACGGTGTTGCGCGCGGTGTTATTGGCGACGGTCCAAAGAAGCTTGGCATTCCTGAATTTCGGAGGGATATGGAAGGCGGACGGCAAGTCGGATTCGAGATAAGTAAAGCAGACCTTCTTTGCATAAGGCAGTGCATCAAACTCGGCGAGCATTTTCGGATCCTGAGTAAACATCATGACGAGGATGTTATCCCAATTCACCTTGGGTGCGCGACGAACCCAATCATTGAAAGCCGTTTCGGTGCCGGCATTTCTATAATGGCTCATTTGGAGCGTGATGTCACCGAGATTGAAAATCGGCCAGCCTTTTTTATGTTGACCGACGTACACCGGCGTTTGCTCGAGATAATGATGCGGATTCCGAAGAAACTTCATGAAATCCGGCGGCTCGAAATACATGTTGACCGTCGGCGAGAAAAACTGCATGCCCATGAGATTGGAAACGAGCCCGCCCCAGCAAATGAGCGAGAAGATCGACAGCCTTGACTGCCGAAGGAGCTGATAGCGCTCCAAAGTAAAGCCCGGGACGCAAACGGTTCTGTCGAGCACGATTTTATTCGGATCGAGTCCCCACTCCGACGCCTCTTTCATGGCGGCAGCCATCTGCACCTTGAATCCTCCGCCGAGGATGATGTCGTAATCGAGCGACGCGATCATTTCCTTATCGAGCACGGGAACGATCTGCCCCTTGACTCCGACTTTATTATCTACGCGCTTCCAGCCCCCCCCCCCCCCCCCCCCCCCCCCCCCGCCCCCCCCCCCCCGCCCCCCCCGCCCCCCCCCCCACCCCCGTGAAGTTGTTCGGATCAAACATGCCGACGCAATCGAACGAGCCGTAAGTTTTTTCGATGATATTGCTCGCGCGCAGGAGCAGAGGACGGCGTGCAGATTGTAGCCAGATGATCACTTTCATGGATAAGACACATCTCCTTTGGATTTTACGAATTGACATTGATGGGCGTGCGGAGCCCGTAGAAAAGCATGTCCCACAAATCGAAGCAGAAAATTTTATTGGCGGCAAGATCGTTGACCGCCTCGTAAAAATTTCGACCGCGAACGAGATCGGGCGGGATGTAAAACGCGCAGTCGATGTCGCTCTCGAAAGGCACGAAGCAGACTTTTTTTCCGAAGGGCAATCGATCGAACGCCTCGAGCATGTCACGCCGCTCGGTGTACATCATCACCAGCAGGTTGTACCAATTGATCCTAAGACGGCGCTCCTCCCACTTCCTCCGCGCGGAGCCGGCATCGTTGTAATGGATCATGTGGATTTTGGATGCGCCGAGCATCATCACGGGATATTCGTGGTCGTCCTCGTCATTGATTGCCGTCGAGTAAAACCGCAACTCCGCGTCGAGATTCAACTTCGGATCGCTCAACAGTCGGAGGAAGTCGGGCTCGTCCATGTAGAGATTGACAGTCGGCGAGAGGAATTGCAGACCGAAAGCGTGAGAGATCAAGCCGCCCCAACAGTTCATCGACAGGATCGAAAGTTTTGAGCGACGGAGCCGTCGGTACTTCTCGAGCGTGAAGCCCGGGATGCAAATCGTCCGATCCAAGATGATTTTATCGGGATCGAGCGCGAGCGTCGCCGCCTCTTTGAGCACGGGCGGCAGGGAAGTGTCCTGACCGGTGACGATGATCAGATCGAAGTCGGTCGAGGCGAGTTCTTTTTTTTCGATCGCGGCGCCGAAAACTTTATTTTGCATGTTGACAACCGGCGGCACGTTTGTCAAGCCGATCACTCCGGTTGAGCCGTAGAGCCGATTGAGCACCCCGAGCGCGATGCCGAGCACATGAAAATGCGGCGATTGAAACCAAATTACTATCCTCATCCGTTGAGTCTCCAATCTTATTCGTTGGTTGAGAATCTTATCATGAAACGCTTTGAGCGTCAAAGGCATCACTAAAAAAATTGACAGGGCGCTTAATTTTGCATATAATAACGCCGATAAAAAGGTTAGAACTCTAGTTTTCAATAGCTATGGTTTGGTGTTTTTGTCTATCGGAAGGAGTGATGCCTATAGAAGACGGAAGTCGATTCCGAAGTGCCGCGATCGAACGGGATGTCAAGCCTGTGGATCAGATGCGAATCGATCTGCGTCATGGGCGAGATGCGATCCTCTGACGACACGGGCGGTTCCCACTGCGCAAGCGGTTGACGTCAAAGGCGCGGCGTCGTAAAACACAAACGCGGCGGTCGACTCACCGTCAAAAAAGGAGTCAAAAGGAATTATCCCTGCTGTCGCGCCAAGGCAGCCGGGACGGATTATAAGGGAATATATTTGATATCGACTGCAGCCCGATCAAGTTCAATATCGATGATGAAACACCTTTAAGGAAGTCGGAGCCCTGCTGTTCGAATCGAATTAAAAAGAAGGAGCGGAAAAAAATGGCACAATTTAAAGCAGAAACAACGAAAGATACGGCTAACATCAGTGCAGATACTTTGCTCGGTTCTGAGAGAAATATCGGCGTCGATACCAAAAAGGGCACCATTGCAGTGTCGTTGGGCTCGGATTTCGATGGCGTGATCGATGTTTCCAACGACGTCAGCGGTAGCGATACCGCCACGGTTTCTTCGATCTACAAAACCGTGAGTATCTCTGCCGACTACACTGATGCGGTCGAGGTCAAAGGCAACTCCAATGTCGCGCAAGTAATCTATGCCGGAGCCGGCGGCGGCACGTTCGACGGCGGTACCGGATATATGAATGCCAAAGGCAAACTGGTCACCTCTGCCGACAAATTCTACGGCGGCACCGGCGATGCCAGTGGAGGTGCCGATACTTTTGTTTACTCCGCTAACGGCGGCAAGGTTCAGATTTTCAACTACGGTAACGGCGACGTCATTCGGATCGAGAATTGGAATGCCTCGACGCAATCGTTGAGCTTCGTTGACAAGAACGGCGGTCTTACCCTCACCATTAACGACGACGCCGATACTGCCGACGGTGGCAAAGCCGGCACCACTGCCAAAAACAGCGTCCTTACCGTCGACGGCGTCAAGACCAAGTTGGCGGATTCATCCTACGGCTTCCACATCGATCTCGTCGATGCAGACGGTGGCGTGACCAGCTCTGTCTACGGCGCGATGACCAATTACGGTTACGGCTTGAAGGGCGCCAAAGAAGATACCACGATGCTCACGATCGGCAGCGGCGCTTCCGGCACCGTCGATGTGGGCATGATTTCTTCGACCGTCAAAACCATCAATGGCACCGGCGCCACCAAAGCGCTCTACATCAAAGGCAACGCCAACGGCACCACCGCCTCCATCGGGGCGGCGGGCGGCACGCTCGAGGGCGGCTATGATACCGCCAAAGGAAAGGCGGTCGCCGACAATCTCTACGGCACGAGCAACAAAGCCGTCACCTTCGTCGCCAACGGCGGCAAGGACGTCATCTACAACTACAAGACCGGCGACAACATTGTCTATGACCCGGCTCTTGTTGATGGTGAAATTACCACCAAGCAGAGTGGCATGGACATCACCTACACGCTCAGCAAGGACACCTCGTTCACCATCAAGAACGTGCTCGGTCAGGCGATTAGCATTAATGGCATCATTGATGCGGACAACAGTCACACGCTCCCGAGCGCTCTTGCCTACGACGCAAAGCTGTCGAAGATCACGGCGGATGCCTCGAAGATCAAAGTAAAAGTCGAATTGGTTTACAACGACGACGGTACGCCCAAAATTGTGGTCGACTCGGAAGGCAATATGACTGCGGCGATCACTACTCTTCCTGCCGATCCGATTTACATCGGAGGCTCGTATACGGATTCCGGTGAGAATGCCGTCGATGTTCCGTTCGAGTCCACCGTTACGATGATCGATCTCTCCGCTTCGACGGCGCCCGTCATCATCGACACTTCCCAAGAATACGGAACCAAGGTCACTTCGGTTTCGGTCGGTAAGGAAGGCGGCACGGTCACCGGCAGCGCAACCAACGGTCAGACGTTTACCGCCGGCGCAGGCGATGATTTCTTCGCAATCAACAGCGACAAAGTTCTCGAGGCTGAAACTCCAGCGAAGGCAAAAGCCGATGTCATTACGAACTTCAATGCCTCCGGCAGCGATCTGATCTCGATTGCCGGTGCTACTGCCGACAATCTCTCCGTTGAAGAAAAAGGTAAGGATCTCAACATCAAAGTCAGCGACAATGAAGGCAATGCTTATACCGTCGTCACCGTCAAAAACTTCGACTCCGACACCGGCGCCACAATCCTCGGCGATGCTCTAACCGCGGACGGGGAAGCTTTCCAAAAAGTCGTCGGCGCGCCGGCAATGCAGACGGGCGTCAGCTACAATCAGAAGGGCAACAAGATCGACAGAACCGGCATCATTGCAGGCACCGCGTTCAAAGACACCGTCCTTTCGGCGGAGGATTACGGCGGGGCGAATCTCAAGACGATCGATGCACAGGCCGTCACCGGCGCAAGCAAACTCAGCATCACCGGCAGCAGCGCTGCCAACACCATCTACGCTCCGACGGCGAAGAAGATCGCGACCACGCTCGACGGCGGCACCGGCAACGACAACCTCTACGGCAACAGTGTCACCGGCGGTCAGACCACTTACGTCTTCCAGCCGCAGCTCAAGGGCAAGAAAGACGTCATCTACAACTTCAACGACGGCGATATCATTGTCATCGATCAGAGCGTCCTTAGTGAGGCTGAAGGCAGCGATACCCTCATGGCGTCGTTGGGCACCGATGCTGACGGCAACAGCACCATGCAGTATCAGAGCAAGGCGGATACGTGGGTCGACGGCTTCAACGACACCAAAGCCGACGTCGTCATCAGCGTTAACAAATCCAACACGATCACGATCAAAAACGCTGCCGGCAAGAAATTCTACATCCAAGACTCCACAGATACCGATACCACCTACACGTTCGGTCATCAACCGCCCGAAGGTCTTGCATACGACGCAAAGAATACGACTGTCTCGCTCGAGGCCGGCGCTGCATTTAACGGTACAATCGATCTCAACGACTATGCAACCTACTACAGCACGATCAAGAAAGTCGATCTGGGCAAGCAAGTCGATAAAAGCGGCAATGTCCTTGCAGCTGCCAATAGTCTTGCAGCTGCCATTTCCGGCAACACCCTTGCCAATGAGCTCATTGCGGGCGATGGCGGCGACACGCTCGACGGCGGCGCGATCACTGAAGAAATGCTCGAGGCGAATCCCAAGATTAAGCCGGTTGCGGATAAGCTCACCGGCGGCGCGGGCGCAGATGTGTTCGTCTACGATGCCGGCTACGGCAAGGATTCGTTCATCAATGTCGAGTCGCAAGACATCATTTCGATCAATAATGAGGACATCACGGCGGACGATCTGACGATCACCGATAAGGGCACCGTGGTCAATGTGGTCATCGGCGGCGACGCCATTTCGACCGAAAGGGGTGCGATCAACACCACCGCCAACAGCACCTTCTCGATCACCAAGGCAAGCAGCCTCGATTCCGTACACTTCGTTTTCGGCTCGGGCGAAAACACCACCGAATTGGTCTACGGCAGTCTGCCGAGCGGCGCTTCCTACGACGATCCCAAGAAGATGTCGGCGCTTAACGTTTCATCGGATGCTCCGGTGACGGTCGATGCTTCGGTCATCAACTCTCAGCCCAAGACGATCGATGCGCGCACTTCGAGCGGCGCGGTCGTGCTCGTCGGCAATGCCAACGCGGATGCGATCTATGCGGGCAGTGGCGGCTCGACGCTCTTCGGCGGCACCGCAGGCGCCAAGTCTGTCAAGGATCAGCTCTACGGCGGCGCGGGTCAAGATTACTTCTACTTCGGGACGCAGCCGGATAAGGGCGCCGAGGCGGATATCGTTTACAACTACAATTATGAGAACGGCGATGTCATTGTCCTGGGCAGTGAAGTTTCGAGCGTCAAAGCCGACGGCAAGACCATTGTTCTTACCTTTGAAGAAGCCGATCCCAACAAAGAGGGCAAGACAGTTAAGAGCACGCTGACCATCAACGGTGTGAACAACGATGACGGCGTAATGAAGAAGTTCGATCCGATCACTTCGGCGACGCCCGTGACGTTCGCGACCGGCTCTTACGAGAACGGCACGCTGATCGTCAACAGTGATGTGACGACGTATCTGTTCGACAGCTCCGTCAAAGATCTCAAGGGCGGCAAGGTCACGAGTTTGGAAGCGGACGATGAAAACGGCATCAGCGTCTATGAGCCGGCTGCTTCGTCTCAGTATGCGGCGACCGATGGCTGGTTCAACAAAGTCGTCTCGACCGACAACGCTTCGGTCAGCGAACTCGACTCGATCCTCGACGTCAAGGGCGCACTCAACGGCGATCTCGCGTCGCTCGACGGCGACGCTTTCTTCACCAATACTTCTTTCGAGAGCAAAGCGGCAGCCATCACCGGCGCTCGTCATCGCTCGAAGAAATAATCAACGCTGAATATCAACGACATTAACATCGAATGACATAAAAATTTCCGGGGCGATCTCGATGGGGATCGCCTCTTTTTTTGTGCAATTGCTATTGACAAGGGCGCGCTTCGATGATATTATACGCAAGGTTTTGATCAGCGACCGAAAGCTGATCGGTTGAATAAGCGGAGTGGTACTCAAGAGGCTGAAGAGGACGGTTTGCTAAATCGTTAGGCTCGCAAGGGCGCGGAGGTTCAAATCCTCTCCACTCCGCCAGTCAAATTGAATATGGAAGGAGGCTTCGATGAGAATCGGGGCTTTTTTCGTTATCGGAGGTTTTTTGGGATGAAACGCTACACCGCCGACGTGCGCAACGTGTCAAAATTGGTTATCGTGATAATGCTCGTGACGACCGTGATATCGTTGTCGATCACCTGCCTGACACTCCGCTCGGTCGTCACGCGAAACGATGAGCAGATGCTGAAGGTGCTCGCTTCAAAAACATTCGACGCGCTCAACGTCGAGTTGCGCCGCCCGTTGTCCGTCGCGCTCACCATCGCCTCCGACTCCTTCCTGATCCAAAATCTCAAACTCGAAAATCCCACGCCCTCCGAAGGCGAATTGAAATCGATGCAGAATTATCTCGACGGCATCAGGCGGCGCTTCGGATATGCCACCGCCTATGTGGTCTCCGACGCCTCGAAAAATTATTACACGCAAGGCGGCATCGCCAAAATTCTCGATCCGACAAAGGACACGCGCGACGCTTGGTATAAACGTTTCGCCGACAGCAAGGTCGAGTACATGCTCAAGATTAACGTCGACGAGATCAAGAAAAATTCTTGATCTCGTCGACGCGCGCATCGAGGACAGCGACGAGACAATGCTCGGAGTGTGCGGCGTGAGCGTCGGACTGCAAAACCTTCAAAAGACGCTCAAGACGCTCGAACAGACGGACGGCATTCGCATCACGCTCGTCGATAAGGACGGCAACCTGCAGCTCAATAACGAGTCGCTCAATCTCGACACGGCGGCGCTGATGAAACTGATCGGCGATCAGCCGTCGGAGGAATTTGCGCTCAAAAAACTCAACGGCTCGCGGCTGATCGTAAAGCACATTCCCGAGCTCGATTGGTACCTCGTGGTGCAGCGCGACGAGGTCAATCTGATGAACACGTTCCTCAACGCGGTGCTCTACACCGGCGGCGCGTTCTTCGCGACATTGTTAATTTTGTTGATTCTGATCCGATTGAGTGTGAGCGCGGCACAACGGTGAGGTGTGACGGGGATGAGACATTTAGCGGACGGTCGCAGTCTGTCAAAGATGGTCATTGCGATCATCGCGTTCACTTCGCTGCTGTCGATTTCGATTTCGTGTCTTATCCTCAACCGTGTTATCGAGAGCCACAACGAAGAGATGTTAAAGGTGCTGGTGTCGTACGTCTACGACGATATCAATCGGGAGTTGCTCCGCCCGCTGATTGTGGCGCAGACGGTGACGCACGACCGATTTTTGATCGAGAATCTCAAAGCCGAAAAAACGATCCCATTCGATACGGAGGTCGAGATTTTGTCGAAATATCTCAGCTCGATCAAGGACGGCTTCGGCTACAGTTGCGCGGCAATCACCTCCAACGGCACGATGCGGTATTACACGTACAAAGGTTTTCATAAGATAGTGGCGCCGCTCTACGACGAGTATGACATTTGGTATAAGAATTTTGTTGAGGACGGCGTTAGGTACAGTTTTGACGTCAATCACGACGAGATCAACGATGACATTTGGACGCTGTTCGCGGACGCGCGCATCGAGGACGAGAACGGCAATCTGCTCGGGGTGTGCGCGATCGGAATGCTGATGGAAAATATTCAGACCATGCTTGCCGCAGAAGAGGATCGCTACAAGATCAAGATCAATTTGGTCGACAAGAACGGGATGATCAAGGTCGACACCGACTCGTATCGTATCGAGAGCGCGCGCATCGAGAGTGCGATCGGCGTCGAGCCGAACGAGCAGATCATCTTGAAGAAGCTCGACGACGTGTATCTGATAATAAAATACATCCCGGAGTTCGATTGGTTTTTGGTGATCCAGCGCGACAAAAATCGCGAGATTGGAACCTTCTCGAATTTGATATTGTACATGCTGACGGGCTTTTTGTTGACGCTGATGGTCGTCTTGACGTTGGTGCAGCTGAGCGTGAGTCGCAAGCAGCGGCAAATCGAAGAGATGGCGAAGAAGCACGGGTTGGCGAGCCATGCGGGTTTGTATGCGACGATGCATCTGATCGAGCTGGTCGACGACTCGATCCACGAGCTAAGTCGGCAGCCGAAGATCGAGCTGATGAGGATTGCCGACGGAGGCGACGTGCAAAATCGGCTGACGTACGCGGTGAAGGAGATGACGGATCTGCAGAGCCAACCGTCGATGTTGGCGTTCATCAATCTCAAGACGCTGGAGACGCGGCTGGACGATAAAAATATGATCCACATGGAATTTTTGAGTCGCAAGCACGGATGGTGCAAGGCGTATTTCATTGTGGCGGATCAAAATCCGTCGGGGCGTATCAACGAGATAGTGTTTGCGATCGAGGTGATAGACGCGGAGAAGCAGCGTGAGAGTCGGCTGATGTACCTGTCGCAGATCGACGCGCTGACGGGCTTGCGCAATCGCGGCAGCGGCGAGAAGGCGATCAATGATTTGCTGTCGAAAGGCGCGGAGGGCATGTTCTGTCTGTTTGACGCGGACAAATTCAAGACGATCAACGACAACTACGGGCACGATGTCGGCGACAAAGTGTTGAAGGCGATTGCCGATTGCATGAAGCGCGCGTTCCGAATCAGTGACGTGACGATGAGGCTGGGCGGCGACGAGTTTGCGGCGTACGTGGTCGGCATTGTCGACGAGAAGAAAGGGCGGGCGATGGTCGAGCGGCTTTTTGAGGAGATCAATCGGATTGATCTGCCCGAGTTGGGCGAGCGCAAGATCACGATCAGTCTGGGGGCGGCGCTGTTCAGTGAGAGGACGCCGTGCACGTTCGACGAGCTGTACAAGAGGGCGGACAACGGCGTGTACGCGAGCAAGAAGGTTGCCGGCAACGCCGTCACGTTTGACAGGGCGAAGAATATTTTTGACGGGGAGATTTGACGGATGGGGCTGAAGGAACGGAAAATCATCGTGCTCGACGACGACCCGACGGGCGTGCAGACGGTCAACGGGATCAGCGTTTACACGGATTGGACGGAGGAGAGCATTGAAGAGGGATTTTCGGAGCCGCGTTCGATGTTTTATATCCTGACGAATTCGCGGGCGTTCTCGACGGAGCGTGTTCGGACGGAGTATAAAAAAATCGCCGAGCGGATATCGGCGGTCGGACGGCGGCTTGGAAAAAATTTTTTGGTGATCAGTCGGAGCGACTCGACATTGCGGGGGCATTATCCGCTGGAGACGGAAATTTTACGTGAGACATTCGAGCGCGAAGGGTATGCGATCGATGGGGAGATATTGATGCCGTTCTTTTTGGAGGGCGGGCGAGTGACGATCGGTGACGTGCATTACGTTCGAGAGGGTGATCGATTGATCCCTGCGGCGTCGACGGAATTTGCGCGTGACAAGACCTTTGGCTACACGCGATCGGATTTGAAGGAGTATATCGAGGAGAAGACGGGCGGTCACTACAAGGCGGCGTCGGTCGAGAGCATCACGCTTGAGGAGCTCCGCGCGGAGGATGTCGAAGGGATCGCGTCGAAGCTGGAGCGCGTGACGGGCTTTAATAAGGTAGTCGTGAACGCGACGGAGTATGCGGATGTAGAAGTTTTTGTGGCGGCGCTGGAACGGGCGTTGACGGCTGGGAAAAATTTTTTGTTCCGAACGGCGGCGGCGTTGCCGAAAGTGATCGGCGGAGTGGCGGATCGACCGTTATTGACGCGGGAAGAATTGATTGACGCGGGCAATCCGAACGGCGGCTTGATCATAGTCGGTTCGCACGTTCAAAAGACGACGGCGCAATTGGAGGAGCTCCGCGCGGTGGACGGCATAAACTTTATAGAGTTTGACGTGAGCGGCGATCTCGAAAAGGCGGTCGACGAAAAAGTTTTTGAGATCGAAAAAAGCCTTCGCGAAGGACGGACGGCGGCGATTTATACTTCGCGGCGGCTGATTACGTTGCCTTCGGAGGAGGCGTCACTGGATTTATCGGTGAGGATATCGGCAGCGCTGACGAGCATAGTGGATCGGCTGTCGATTCGCCCGCGCTTTTTGATTGCAAAGGGTGGGATTACCTCGAGCGACGTTGGAACGATCGGGCTGCACGTAAGAAAGGCGCTGGTGATCGGTCAAGCGGCGCCGGGCATTCCCGTGTGGAAGCTCGGAGCCGAAAGTAAATTCCCGGGGCTGAGCTACATCATATTCCCCGGCAATGTGGGCGCGGTCGACACGCTCAAAAATATTGTCACCAACCTTTATCGATAAAACTAAAAGGCACCGACCGAAGTCGATGCCCTTATTTTTTTTGCCGCTATGTAAGTCTGATTGGATCAGATTATTTTGCAGGTTCCCAAATGCCGCCGACGGTGCGGTTGAGGAGCGGTTTACGCTCGTAAACTGCGCAATCGCCGAGCTCTTCTTCGATGCGGATGAGCTGATTGTATTTCGCCATGCGATCGGTGCGGCTGAGCGAACCGGTCTTGATCTGCCCGCTGTTGGTCGCAACGGCGATGTCGGCAATGGTGGCGTCCTCGGTCTCGCCGGAGCGATGGGAGGTAACGGTGGTGTAGTTGTGACGATGAGCCATCTCGATCGCCTCGAGGGTCTCGGTGAGGGATCCGATCTGATTGACTTTGATGAGGATGGAGTTGGCAGCGCCCATCTTGATGCCCTTCTCGAGGAACTTGGTGTTGGTGACGAACAGGTCGTCGCCGACGAGCTGGCAGCGATCGCCGATGCGCTTGGTGAGCTCAACCCAGTTATCCCAGTCATTCTCGTCGAGACCATCTTCGATGGAGTCGATCGGGTATTTGGTGATGAGCTCCTCGAGATAATCGATCTGCTCTTTTGCGGAGAGTTTCTTGCCGTTCGGATCTTTCTCTACGCCGCTCTTGAGTCTCTTGTAATCATAGAACCACTCGCCGTTCTCGTTATACGCGAACTCGGAGGCGGCGCAGTCCATAGCGATCTTGACATCTTTGCCCGGCTCGTAACCTGCAGCTTTGATGGCGTCGACGATGATCTGGAGCGCATCATCAATGCCGTCGAGTTTCGGAGCGAAGCCGCCCTCGTCGCCGACAGCGGTCGAAAGTCCGCGCTTTTTGAGGAGTTTGGCAAGGTTATGGAAGACTTCGCAGCCCCAGCGAACAGCCTCTTTGAGGTTGGGGGCGCCGACGGGACGGATCATGAACTCTTGGAAAGCGATCGGAGCATCGGAATGCGAACCGCCGTTGATGATGTTCATCATCGGGACGGGGAGCTTATAGGTATTGCAGCCGCCGATATAGCGATAGAGGGGAATGCCGAGGAAATTGGCAGCGGCTTTAGCGGCAGCGAGGCTGACACCAAGGATGGCGTTCGCGCCGAGTTTGGATTTGGTCGGCGTGCCGTCGAGACCGAGCATCTTATAGTCGAGCGCGCGCTGGTTGAGGACGCAATCGCCCACGAGCGCGGGAGCAATGACTTCATTGACGTTGGCAACGGCTTTGAGCGTGCCTTTGCCGAGGTAGCGACCCTTATCGCCATCGCGGAGCTCGAGAGCCTCATTCTCACCGGTGGAGGCGCCGGAAGGAACGGCAGCGCGACCGATGACGCCGCACTCGAGGACGACATCGACTTCGACAGTCGGATTGCCGCGCGAATCGAGAATTTCACGACCGATAATTTTTGCGATCTTGGAAGCGCCTTTCATTTTGCCCATTGAACAATCCCCCTATTCACAGAAATCAACTTGAAAACGATAGTGTATGACACTGCAATGATTATATCAGTTCTAAGATGAAATGCAAGAAAAATTTTCTTACAATTTACGCGGCGGGGGAATCGGTTTACAACTCGCCGGTCTTAAGGAAATTCTTCCACTCGTTCGCCAGCTCGTCGACCTTACTTCTGTCAATCACACCATCATTCGCAGCGCAATTTACGGAGATCATTTTGTCGATCCTGTCCGACAGACCGAGCAACATCAAAAACTCCATCGGGAAACGAACGCTGATGACCGGACAATCCGGAATAAACCTTGCATAATTTATCGAGTCGCGCGGATGAGTTTTTATAAAGACTCGAGACTTGTCGTATCGAGTCAGCACCTTTTTGTAGAACTCAACAACCTTGCGCTTGCGCTCGGCTATATCTCCGCCAAAAGTTTCTTGCATGGGCTGAGTCAGGAGAATTTGATTCCGCCCTTGATCGAACAGCTCCAACAGCCTCTCCACCGGTACGGAGAATATGTCCGCAATAATCTTTTGTTCTTCCGGCGTTCGTCGCTGCCAGCATTCCACCATGTCGACGATGATCGCCTTCTCCGCGAGGAGCTTTGGAACGGGCTTTCGAGCCGTCAGATAAACATGCTTTATGAGCTTGTCATATCCGAATGTGATATAACGCGTCCCGTTCGGCAAAGTTCTGCTGGGGCTCGGAGCCGTTTCTCTGTAATTACCTACCCCGTCCTCAACGACTGAAAAATTTTCATCGACAAAGAACTCCGCCATTCCGGCTAAATGATCGTGACCGTATGTGGGAATTTTATGCTCCTTCACATAGATGGCGAGCTTTTTCAAAGCGGTTTTGTCGGAATCGATGCCGCCGAAGAAATTCTTGGAGTAAAAACCCGGCACACCGTAATGCAGCAGCTTATTGATGAATGCTCTGTTGAGCCAATTGCCCGCAACAAAGCAAGTGTCTCGCCAATCATCAAAAATGAGAATATATAACAGCGTCGTCAAGACGGTATCGACCACCATCACTTTGGAGAATTTGCCGGGCGCGGCAGCTCTCAACACATACTCGGACGTCGTCTCGCGGCGATCGTTGTGATAAAAAACTTCCGCCATCAACACATTGTCATTGGGATTCAACGGCTGATTGAGTTGCTTGACAATCTCGGCAAAACGAAGCGCCCTCTCCCAATGCTTTCGCGCCGCCAATTGTTTTACACAGTTGAGCGCAAAATCATTAAGACGAGCGACCACATCGACCGAAGCTCCGTCCTCGGGCGACCGCCTGATCATATTATCCAGCACAACGCTCAGCGCGCCCTCGAAATTCTTCTGCTCGACCGACTTGTTTTCGCTCGATACTTTCGGCAAAACGGCTTGCCAAATGCTCACCAGTTCGTTTTCGTAGAGTTTCAGATTTTCTTTCGGAGTATCGCTCGAAAAAATCTCAATCTCGTTGGAAGCAACTCCGAAATTATTTTCCGCGACGGCTTGTTGGATGTTTGCAAGCCTGTTTTTATTCAATGCAATTCTCTCGGCGGGCTCGGAGGCAAGCATCGCCTTCTCTTCAATTGCAACCTCATATTCTTCAGTGTAAATATCTTGAAACAAGCCCTTGAGCCCGATCGGATTGATCGAGAAAAGTTTTATGCCGGGATAACTCTTCCCGACAAGCATTTTCAAACGCGCATAACCGATTTTCTGTGGAAGTACGTCCTCATCCTCCGACGTCAGATCACAGCCGACAAGATACAGTGCATCAGGGAAGGTGAACTCGGCGAAATGAAGCGCCTCAGCGACCCCCCTCCCGTCACCGAAATTCGACAGAGGATGAGCCGAAATGTCTTGATACAGCACTTGATCGGCGGCGCCGTCGCTCACTGCGAACGAACATGATTTATTGAGATTCGCGTCGAAGAAAGTAATTGTTAGCGAGCCGTCATCGTTGGTTTCATGAATGAATCGAAAATCGAATGATATGTCGTCGCGCGGCGCGACACCGTCCACGGCAATATGAACGGCGTCGGGGATCGGCTCGTAATATTGAGCGGTCTCACCGGCGCCGACGATCACAACCTTTTTGCCGCGATGGCAGTTTCGATAAGGTTCAAACGCCGTCGCATTGCTCCGACAGATATCGGTCTGCATTTTCATCAGACTGTCCAGCCCGTTCAGCCGCTCGGTGAGATTCTCCAAAGTTGCAACTTCCATGTCGCCGGAGGCTCTGAGATCGTTCAGCTCATTTTTCATCTCGTTGCGAACATCGACGTGCAAGCAATAAACCGTCTTGCAACCGAACTCGATCAGGCTTTTATGAATGCCGGGGTACGCGGAGTCCGGTCCCGAGATAATGAAAACGGCGTCCTCACGAAGGTGCGGCAACATCCCAAGATGAATCAGCGGACGATCGCAAAGGAATCGGTTGAGCGTCGTGCCCGATCGCTGGGTGACGCATAAGACATTATCCAACCGATCCGTATGACGTAACCATTCGAGAAAGGAAACGCCCTCGGCGCCGTACGGAAAAGATATTATGTTGCCGCGCTCAACAATCTCGAGCAACGAGTCCATGTCTTTGATATATTCCATAGCCATTATATCACTCCGATTTGTTTTCTTAAGCGGCAAGCGCGGTCTTATACTCGTCGGTGTAAACGTCCTCGAATAAAGTTTTCAAGCCGACGGGATTGATCGAAATAAATTTCGTATCGGGATAATATTGCTTGCCGAACAGCTTGAGGCGCGAATAGCCGACCTTCACAACCGGAGTATTGAGCCAGTACTTGGTCGAGTCGGCTTCGGTGTAGTGATAAAAATGTCCGCTCATTGAAACATCACAGCCGACCAAATAAATCTCCGACGGGTGCATGAAAAACGCAAACTCCACACCGCTGCTGTAGATACTCCAAAAATCCGTCAACGGATGATAACAAATATCCCGATGTATCGTTTGACCGACGTTATTACTGCCCTTGAAATAACGCGCAACTTTGCTGCCGGCAGTCGACCACCACTCCGAAAAGCCCCCGCCGGACATCGGTTTGCCGATAAATATTCTCTCGCGAATTTTATCGAAACTCGCGGCAATCGAAGGGATTTTATTGCCGCCGCCGGGATCGTGAGCAAACAGGAAATCAAATTTAATCCGCTCATCCAAGAATGCTCTGTTCAAACTGATGTGAACGGCATCGGGAATGGGCTTGTAATACTTCAGCGTCGGACCGCAGCCGCAAATGACCACCTTTTTGCCGCGACAGCGACCTCTGTACTTTTCAAAGGCGGTCGTATTCAAATCGCAAATTTCATCCCGCATCGAAGCCGAATATCTCGCGCCGGTGATCGTGCCGGAGAATGCTTCCATCATGTCATACGCCTCGCCGGGGTTTGCGAACTGCTGCAGTTCGTCCCTCATCACATCGTTCAGCTCGACGGTAAGACAAAATATCTCCCTGAAGCCGCGATTGGCGAGCATCACGGCAAGCTCTTCGGTCTTTGATTCGGACGCCGCCACGACGAAAGTTGCAGTCTCTCGAAATTGGGGCATCACTCCGATTGAGATGATCGGAAGGTTGTGGACGAATTTGTTCGCCGACACGCCCTTCTCCGCAGCAATACAACGGATCGAACCGAGTCGACGCTTATAGTGCAGAAAATCAAGCAACGTCCTTCCCTCGTCGCCGGACGGAAAAATGACGACCTCGCCG
>CAMKFB010000031.1 GCA_946411735.1 uncultured Selenomonadales bacterium | reverse complement strand
TAGATTTCAAAGAACGCGCGTCGTTTCAAACGACTTGCGCATGATAACAACCAAATTTCCTTTTGTCAAGCCCATTTTAAAAAAATTTTTTCCCGCCCACCCACCCTGATCCCTGCGGGGCATATATGGGGGCTGCCGCCCCCACGCCCCTGCTTCGGATTGCAGCTTGAAAGGCGTCACTGTCGATGTTATCATTGAAAAAATTTAAGGGGCTGATGCTTTGAATCCTTATAAATTCGCCTTCATCACCTGCGTCAATGACGACGCTTGGTACGCCGAATGTCGCCTCTACCTTCAACACCTTGACGTGCCCGCCGGTTGCGCCGTCGAGCTCATTCCCGTCCGCGATGCGCCCTCGATGACCGCCGGCTATCAATCCGCTATGCTCCAATCCGACGCCAAATATAAAATTTATCTCCATCAGGACACGCTCGTCGTCAATAAAAATCTCCTCGCCGACCTAAAAAATATCTTCGCCGATCCTACCATCGGCGCCGTCGGCGTCATCGGCTGCCGCAATCTCCCTAAATCCGGCGTTTGGTGGGACGGGCTCCGTACTTACGGTCGAGTGCTGCACGCTTGCGAGCCCGAGTCCGTCGTCGATTCGCATTGCTCCGAGCCCGACGGGGCTTTCATTGATGTCGAGTCCGTCGACGGGCTTTTCATCGCCACGCAATACGATCTGCCGTGGCGCGCCGATCTCTTCGACGGCTGGCATCTCTATGACACGTCGCTCTGCATGGAAATGCATCGCGCGGGGTATCGCGTTGTCGTGCCCAATCAAAGCGACGATTTTTGGTGCATTCATTGTCCCAAGGAAAAACCGTTGGCGCCCGCTTACAAGCGCTATCAAAAAATTTTTCTTCGAGAGTACGGGCATGAGCTCAATCCCGAAGTGTAATCGGAGGTCAATTATGTTCTCGTTGTTGAAAGAAAAGAATTTCGACCAACCTACCGCCATTCAACGCGCCGCCATCCCCAAAATCCTCGACGGCGTCAACGTGGTCGGGCGCGCGCCTACCGGTACCGGCAAAACGCTCGCCTATTTGCTCCCGATCCTGCAGTCGATCGACAAACAATCGAACAGCATTCAAGCCGTCGTCGTCGCGCCCACTTACGAGCTCGCCATGCAGACCGCCCGCGTCGCCGCCGACTTCGCCGCCCCGCTCAATATAAAAACTCAAGCGCTCATCGGCGGCGCCAACATCAATCGACAGATCGATGCGCTCAAAAAAAAGCCTCATATCATCATCGGCTCCGTCGGGCGCATTCTCGAGCTGCATCGAAAAAATAAACTGAAACTCCACGCCGTCAAATTTTTTGTGCTTGACGAGTTCGATCGACTGCTCGACGATCAAAATTTTAAATCCGCCGCCGACCTCAAAAATATCCTCCCGTCCAACATCCAATGCCTGATGTTCTCCGCCACCGCTCCCAAAAAGGCGCTCAACCGCGCGGATTCCTTCGGTACGTTCGAACTGATCGCTGTCGATGAGGATAAAACTTTCGCCGCTCCGCGCAATAATTTCTTCGCTGTCGTCGAGTTCCGCGACAAAATAAATAAAGTCCGCCGCTTGACCAGAAGGCTCGAGATCAAATGCGGGCTTGTTTTCGTCAATAAAAATTTCGATGTCGGGCGCGCGCTCGAAAAGCTCCGCTTTGAAGGCATCCGCGCGGAGTCTCTCGTCGGCGACGCCGGCAAGGTCGATCGAAAAAACGCCATCGCCAACTTCAAAAACGGCAAGGCTCAACTGCTGCTGTCGACCGATCTCGCCGCGCGCGGGCTCGACATTCCCGACATCGATTACGTCATAAACCTTGATCTGCCGGAGGATCATAAAATGTACTTGCACCGCGCGGGACGGACGGCGCGCGCCGGCGCGACCGGCAACGTCATCACGCTCGTCGATCCAAAGGAATTGGACAAGCTTTACGAGTTTGAACGCGCGCTCGACGTGCAATTCAAACAGCTTACTCTATGATGTACGACTTCAAAATCTCGCCGCAGTACATGATGTGATGGTCGTCGACCGTGTCGTGGTCGCGCTGCACTCCCGACGGATAAAACTTATCGACAAACCGCCGCTCGAGCGTGTCCAACGTTTCTTCTTGACTGAACACGACTTTGCATTCGAGTGTCAACGGAAATTCTTTGATCGCCGACGGCTGCACAATCTCCGAATCGACCAGCGTCAGCCCCGCCATCGCAATTTTGTCGACGTCGCGACCCGAACGGCTCCCGCAAATGCCCAGCGCCTTTTTCACTTTCGCCGCGTGCTGATCGCCGTACGGCACCGACACTACAAATTCGCCGCTACGATCCAGCAGCTCCCGCGTGAAGCGACTTTCGCGCACATAGATCGTAAAGAGTTTCGTCCCCCATTCGATCCCGAGGCTCCCCCAGCCGATCGTCATCGCATTGGCGCATTCCTCCGCCTCCGTCACCACCAATATTCCCGTCGGCAGCGCGCCGAAGATCGCGCCCGCGTAATCAAACACTTCGATTTCTCGTTTCATTTGATCATCTCCTCGCGTCAATCATATTGCAAAAAATCTTTTTGTCAAGGTGATGAATGGTGTTCGCTTCCGTTGCCGCCGCGCTCGTCGCGCTCGCCTCGACCGTCGTGCTGTTGACCGCCTCGGCGTGGCTCATCACGTCCGCCTCCTTCAAACCGCCGCTGTCGGAATTGGCGCTCGGCATCACCGCCGTCAGAGCCGCAGGCATCGGGCGCGCCGTCTTTCGATATCTCGAGCGCCTTGCCACTCACGCCGCCGCACTCGCCGATCTCAATCGCATTCGCGTCAAGCTCTATCAAGCCGCGCTCAAAAATTTTTCCGTCAACCGCGCCGACGCTCTCCACGATCTCACCGTCCGCGCGGAGCTGTTGAAAGATTTTCTCCCGCGCGTCCTCGTTCCGCTCACAACCGCCGTCATTCTCAACGTCGTCACGACTGCGATCGTTTTTCGCTCGATCGGAGCGACCGCGTTGATTTTGCCGGCTACTTTTTTATTGACGGCGATCATCGCTCGAGTCGTCAAAGAGAAAACCATTAATGACGGCGATTATCGGGCGGCGCTGCTCGACCTCAACGACGGGCGCGACGAGATCGCAATCGCCAATTCCTTTGAGCGCATTCGACCTATCCTCGACCGTCAAGCCGAGCGCCTTTCGGATAATCGAAACGACATCATCAACGCCGATTCCGTTTGCGCAATCCTCAACGCCGCCGCGCTTTGCATCGTGCTCAACGAATTATCCGCGCGACTTGATTTGGTCGAGCTTGCCGTTCATCTGTTTCTGCTGTTGATCAATCTCGAGACGGGCGCGACGGTGCCGACTGCTGTCCGGCTCGTCGATAAGATGAATTTCGTCAACGAAATCAAAAACGAAACGACGACTCCGACGGCGACGACCGATAAGATGATCGAGATCGACCACATCAGATTCGGCTACGACGGGCGGCTCGTGCTCGACGACTTCAGTCTCGACGTGCTCCGCGCGGATCGGGTTGCGATCGTCGGAGAGTCGGGCGCGGGCAAAACCACGCTGCTGTATCTTATAATGGGGCTGTTGACGCCGGAGGCGGGCTCGATCAAAATCGGCGGCTCGATCGCGGCGGCGACCAACGCCGATTATATTTTTTCCCACTCGATCCGAGAAAATTTTTTGATCCTGCACCCGTCGATTACCGAAGAAAAAATTGTCGAGTGCCTTCGCGTCGCTCAACTTGACGACGTCGATCTCGACGCCGATATCGGGCTCGACGGAGCGCGCTTGAGCGGCGGTCAACGGTGCCGATTGCAGACGGCTTTGGCGCTCGCCTCGGACGCCGACATTCTTATATTGGACGAGCCGACCGCAGGGCTTGATCGAGCGACGGCGGATCGATTAATCAGCGCGCTGTTGAAACTGCCAAGAACGCTCATCGTCATCACTCACGACCCGATCGTCGCCGCGCAATTCAATTCGATCTCGAATGTGCGAAACCATGGATAGCGCGCCTGCATTTCGATTCGCTCCGCGCGGAGTGTGATCAAGCCCTCCGGCGTCTCGAATGTCACAGGAGCTCGAAACGCCGCCGACCGTTCGTAGCGCTCAACTTTTTGCGACAGCACCTGCCGCATTACAAACGTCGCCGTGTCAAACTCAAGACCCGCGTCAAGCCACGCCGGATCGCGCCCGATTTTCCGCAGCGACCAATTCACCGCGTCGATCGTTTCCTTCAGATAAAACTGATCCTCGATCACCCGCCCCGTCAAAAATTTGATGTTCGACCGCAAAACTTTCTCCGCGCTGCCCCGCTCGAGCGCCGCTAATGTGAGCGCCGCCTCCGACAGCGCACAGCCGATCGCGTTGCTCGCCGTGTTGAAACTCGAATACGACAGCAGCCCGTTGAGCGCCGCGCCCCGCTCGATCAGCACAGGCAACAGCGTCTCGTCGCGATCGAAGTGCACGCTCAGATCGACCAGAGCGATCCGCTCCCGCCGATCGATCCGCGCCTTGAGATCATCCGCCAACGCCCGCCGCGATCGACGGGTTTTTTTGTCCGATCGATTGATGCTCACCATCAACGTAAAATCCTCGCCGCGCTCGACGATCACACCGCCCATCAGGGCAATTTTTTCAACGACCACCGCGCCCACCGGCACCGACATGAACGGCATCACTCGATATGCCGCGTCCCGATCGTTGTACTGCACGCGAACCTTCAACCGTCGAGCGCCCGCCGCGTGTCGTGCCAACATCGTCATCGCCAACTCGTCCGCGCCATGCGTCAACGCCGTCCGATCGTCGACGATTATTTTTCCGAGCCGCCCCGCGATCACGTTCTGCATCGAATATTTTTCCGAGTCGTCGCGTCCGATCAACAGCCGGTCAAGCACGCCCACATTCGTCAAGCGAATCAAATTTCGGTTGAGCCACTCGCTCCGTCGAAATCGACCGAAATACAGCCGCCTGTTCTCAGGCAGAATGAATCGCTCCAGCTCCAACAGCGCCTCATCGTCCGGCTCCGCGCGGAGCATCTGTCGCGAGTACTCGAGCAGCGCCTGTCGTTGATGATAATTTTCGATAGCCGAAGGCGGCAGGTGGCGCGGCAATATGCTGAACGCGTAAATCTTTTTAGTCGGCGCCCGACGGCGCAACTCGATCAAAAAATCGATCAGCCCGTCGATCTCCGCCGGCGTTATCATTTTTTCCCTCGACGCCATCAGCCCGCCCGCCGTCAATTGATCGAGCGAAAGAATCGCTGCGTCCACTTCACCGATGTGATCCAACGTCCACCGCCGCAGTTGAGCGACTTCGCCCGCTATCGTGAAGTAGTCGAGCATCGAATGAGGCGGCATCATCACCTCCATCGACCCGATTCGCGCCGCGTCGACCACCGTTTTCGTGCAGAACGGTCGGCTGTCGAGCGGCACCAGCAAAATTTTATCGGCGGCGTTGACTTTGCTCGGCAACCACATTATCATTGTCGACAAAAGCACTAAAATTATTTTCATGCGCGCCAGTGTATCACACCGCGCCGCGCTCAGCAACGGGAGGTTGATCAATCATGGCAGAACTGCCGCAGCGTCAACAAAGTTTGCAACAAATCCTCGACTCGGAGAGCGTCCGCAAACGCTTCGTCGATGTGCTCGGCGACGCCACCGCGCCCTTCATCTCGAGCGTGCTCACCACCGTCAACAGCAACGAGAACCTCAAACGTTGCTCGGTGTCGTCGATCCTGTCCGCCGCCGCCACCGCCGCCGCGCTCCGATTGCCCGTTTCGCCCGCGCTCGGCTTCGCTTACATCATCCCTTACAATCAGACCGCCACCTTCCAAATCGGTTATAAAGGCATCATTCAACTGGCGCTGCGCTCGGGGCAATATCGGCTCATCAACGCCTCCGCCGTCCGCGAGGGGCAAATTCGCGACATCGACTTCATCACCGGCGAAATCGTTCGCGGCGAAATGATTAGCACCAAAATCGTCGGCTACATCGCCTATTTCGAGCTCAACAACGGCTTCAGCAAGTCGCTTTATATGACCGTCGACGAGATTGAGCAGCACGCCGCCACGTTCAGCAAGAGCTACTCTTACGACAAAAAATACGGCAAGCACACCAGTCTGTGGTCGACGAATTTCGACGCCATGGCCAAGAAAACCGTGATGAAAATGCTGCTGTCGAAGTACGGGATCATGTCGATCGAGCCGGCAAGCGCGAATCTGGTCAACGCGTTTGCGGAGCCGGAGGCGGATCGCCTCGACGAGGGCAATATGACGTTGCAATTCACCGACGTGGTGCCGGAGGATGAGGAGCCCGAGGCGCTTCCCGAAGGAGCGCTCGAGCCGGCGCCCGATACGCCGAACGACGCGCAAAAGGATGACTCACAATGATCAAGTCGGCATCAATCAGAAATATTTTCCTGGCGCCGTTCGCGTTGTGGGCGGTGCTGTTCGTGGTGGTGCCGTTCGTCGTCATCGCGTGGTACGGCTTGACCAACGACGACGGCGTCTTTTCATTCTCGAGCCTGGCGATGATCACACGCCCGGGATATTTCAAGGCGCTCATATTTTCTCTGCTGTTGGCTCTGGTCTCGACGGCGGCGTGCGTCGTGATCGCTTATCCGCTCTGCCTGATCCTGCTCGAAAAAACCGGCAACACTCGAGACATGCTCGTCGCGCTGTGCGTCGTGCCGCTTCTGATTCAATCGCTGCTGCTGACAATGGCTGTTCAAACGATCCTCGAGAAAAACGGCGTGCTCAATCAATTTCTGCGGCTGCTGAGTCTGCCGGACATCTACGTCCTCAACACGCCGTTCGCGATCGTGCTCGGCATGGTCGTCAACTTCCTGCCGTACGCGATCCTGCCGATCTTCATCGCGCTGTCGAAAATCGATCAAAGCGTCATCGAAGCCGCGCGCGATCTCGGCGCCTCGCAGTGGCAGACCTTTCGTCACGTGCAATTGCCGTTGAGCCTGCCGGGCGCGGTGAGCGCGATCACCCTCGTCTTCATTCCGTCGCTCACGACCTTCTTCATCAGCGCCCTGCTTGGCGGCAACAAAATTCTGCTGATCGGCAACGTCATCGAACAGGCGTTCACCGCCGGCTATGATTTTCATATCGGCAGCGCGCTGTCGATGGTGCTGATGATTTTCGTGATCGCCAACATGTTTTTGACGATTCGATTCGACACGACCGAGGAGGCGAGCTGATTGTCAAACCGATTGAAACACATCTACGTCGCGGCGGTGCTGACGCTCCTTTACGCTCCAATCGCCGTGATGATCGCTCAATCCTTCAACGCAAGTCGTTATCGGGGGCATTGGACGGGCTTCACGCTCGATTGGTACGCAGCGCTTTTCGAGAGCGAAGAAATTTTTGAGGCGCTGATGAACACTCTGTCAATCGGCTTGACGGCGGCGACGGTCTCAACGATCCTCGGGCTGATCACATGCGTTGCGCTCCACGGCATGCGCCGACGAACCCGCGCGGCTTTAATGAGCGTCGCCAACATCCCGATGCTCAACGCCGACATCGTCACCGGCATTTCGCTGATGCTGTTGTTTTTGGCGATGGGCTTGCGGCTCGGCTACTGCTCGATTCTGCTCGCGCACATCGTTTTTTGCCTGCCTTATGTGATGCTCTGCATTATGCCGCGCCTCATGACGCTCAACCAAAATCTCTACGAGGCGGCGCTCGACTTGGGCGCTTCGCCCTTTCAAGCGTTCCGATTGGTCGTGCTGCCGGAGCTCAAGCCGTCGATCGCGGCGGGCTTTTTATTGGCGTTCACCATGTCCGCCGACGACTTCATCATCACCCACTTCACCAAGGGCGCGGGCATCGACACGCTCCCCACCGAAATTTACGCCGAACTGAAACTGGGCGTGCACCCCGAAATGTACGCGCTGTCGACGCTGGTCTTTGCGGCGGTGCTGATGCTCGTGTTCTTAATCTACGTCAATCGAAAATTCATTGCCAACATCCGAAAGGAGAGTTTACTGTGAAAATCGCTCTTGCTCAAATCGAGCTCCGCGCGGGGCATCCGCAGATTAACGCTCAAAAAATTATCCGCTCCATCTACGAGGCCAAACGCAACGGCGCCGCGATGATTATTTTCCCCGACAATGCGATTTTCGGCGCGCCGACCGACGGCTTGTCCGATGTGATGATCGCCGACATCGACGCCTGCCGTCAACAGATCAAGGCGGCGGCTTCGGGCATCGAGGTGGTTTTCGACGGCGAAGCCCGCAAGGATTTTACCATCGACAATCGGGCGCAATACTTTTCTCTCGTCGAGGATAACGATTCGAGCGCCGCTCCGATCGAAGAGAAAAAATCTTTCCTCGGGCGTTTCATGTCCGGCAAGAAACCCCGCATCAAAGTCAGCCCGATCGGCATCGTCAACGTCGGCAAATTTATTTATCTCTACGGCGGCTCGGCGATCTACAACTCGAAAGGCACGGCAGTGCTCCGCGTGGCGCCGTTCGTCGAGCAGCGGGTGTATGTGGACTCGGAGGAGATAGAAAAATTTCCGCCGGACATCGAGCAACCTTCGGAAGCGGAAAAAATTTATCGGGCGCTCAAATACGGCGTGAAGCGTTACCTCGAGCTGATCGGCATGGACAAAATCGTGATCGGCATCTCGGGCGGGATCGACTCGGCGGTGGCGGCGGCGCTGTATTGTGATGTGCTTGGCGCGGCGAACGTTTATCTGGTCAACATGCCAAGCCGATTCAATTCGTCGACGACGCGCGGGCTGTCGGAGCAATTGGCGAAAAATCTCGGCTGCCAATATATGGTGGTGCCGATTCAAGAGACGATCGAGGCGACGGTCAAACAGCTCGAGTCGACGCCGGTGACGCTGATGTCGGACGGCTCGACCTCAACGCTGACGATGACATCCTTCGTGCAGGAGAACATGCAGGCGCGCGATCGGAGCGCCCGAGTGTTGGCGGCGGTGGCGGCATCGCTCAAATGCGGCTTCACGTGCAACGCCAACAAGGCGGAGTCGACGATCGGCTACGCGACGCTCTACGGCGATTGCGCGGGGATATTGGCGGCGACGGCGGATTTGTGGAAGTATCAAGTGTATGCGTTGGCGGAGTATTTCAATGTCGAAGTCTACGGTCGAGAGGTGATCCCGCAGGGCATCATCGACATCGTGCCGAGCGCGGAGCTGTCGAACGATCAGAATGTCGACGAGGGCAAGGGCGATCCCGTGCACTACGATTATCATGATCATTTGTTCAAAGCGTTCGTCGAGGGCGGTTGGCAGCCGGAGGATATTTTGAAGGCGTATGCGGACGGGCGGCTGTCGATGGAGATCGGTTGCGATCGGGCGCTGATCAACAAATATTTTCCGACGTGCGAGGACTTTGTCAACGATTTGGAGCGCTGGTGGAATCAGTACAAAGGGATCGCGGCGGCGAAGAGATTGCAGGCGCCCCCGTCGATCATCGTCAGCGGCAAGCCGTTCGGCGCCAACGAGATCATGAACGGCGCCTATTACACGGCGGGCTATTCGGCGCTCAAAAAAATTCTGCTCGCGCCCGTCGTCTACTGATCGGAGGTCAATTTATGAGATGCATCGTCTTTGAAAGCCACAATCCCGAGCAATTCATGGCGTTCGTCAAGAGCGTTCGGTTTCAGCCCGGCGTCGAGGCGGACATCTACGTCAGTGACGGGAACCTGAAACATCATCTTCATCATCATGCGAGCGCCGTCGATGAGAATACCGAGTTCGAGGAAGTAGGCGACGTGGATTTGGACAGCCCCGCCGTCTACGATCGCGTTTACATCGTCGGTGCGGATTTCGGGTTGCGCGGTTTGCTCGTCGAAAACGGTTTCGATTATAAGAACATCTCGATGTGCTACGGCGATATATTTCTGTGTCGTTGTCCGCTCGACGACGTCTTTATCATCCCGAAGGCTAAACCGCAGGTGCCGTTCGCGAAAAAGCCCGCCGAAATTTATCAGCACTACGAAGGCGAAACTTCTCGAGCGCATGCCCGTCGGGCGCACGAAGGATTTTTTGACAAATACTGTCAAGGTGAGGGGCTCGACGTCGGCTACGGCGGCGATGTGATCACGCCGACCGCCTCCGGCTGGGATTTTCGCAATGGCAACGCGCAATATCTTTCGGGCATCGACGCCGAGAGTTTTGATTACGTTTGAGAGCCTCGTCGGCTACGACATCAAATACATTAAGGCATGCGACTACGGGCATACGATCGCCGCTCCAAATCGTCACAGCGACGGCGAGTATCAGATCGAGATCGTCATTCAAAAATTGTAAGCTCCGCGCGGAGCAGTTTCGAGGAAGGGGCTGACTTACATTGGAGAAAAAAAAATTAACGGCGAAGATGCTCCACTATCTTGCCGATCAATATCCCTCGAAAGAGGCCGTCTACGAGGAGATCATCCATCTCAAATCTCAATTGGCATTGCCCAAGCCCACAGAGCACTTCGTCAGCGACCTCCACGGCGAGTTCGCCGCCTTCTTCCACATCGTCAATAACTGCTCCGGCGTCATTCGAGAGAAGGTCGACCACGTCTTCAACCGCCGCCTCACTCGAGAAGAGCGCGCCGAGTTCTGCACCCTCATCTATTACCCGCGCGAGAAAATGGAGGAAATCCTCCCTTCGATCAGCGACCCCTCCGAATGGTGCCGCATCACCATCTCCCGCCTCATCGAGCTTGCCAAGTTCATGTCCTACAAGTACACCGCCTCGACCGTCCGATCCAAAATCCCCGACAAGTTTCAATCCATCGTCATCGAGCTGATCGGTACTTATCCCGAGCTCGACGGCGCCCAAGCCGTTTATCACGACGAGCTCCTCGAGACCATCATCGACATCGAAGCCGGCGGCGAATTTATTGAGGTACTCTGCGCCCTCGTCAAGCGCCTCGCCGTCAGCCGATTGCACATCGTCGGCGACTTCTTTGATCGCGGCAATCGCCCCGACGAAATCCTCAACCTCCTCATGCAACGACACTCTGTCGATATCCAATGGGGCAATCACGATGTCCTTTGGATGGGCGCGGCGCTCGGCTCCGAAGTGTGCATAGCCGGCGTCGTCCGCAATTCCCTCCACTACAACAACACTGATGTGCTCGAGCGCGGTTACGGCATCAGCCTCCGCTCCCTGATGAGTTTCGCCTCGAAACTTTACCCCGACGACCCGCCCGTCAAGGCCGCCGAACGCGCCGTCTCCATTATGATGTTCAAACTCGAGGGGCAAATGATTCAACGCAATCCCGACTTCAAAATGGAAAATCAGCTGCGCCTCGGCGAAGTTGACTTCCAATCCTCCTATGCGCTCTTGAGCGACGGCGAATCCTATCAGCTCAACAATTCCTACTTCCCCACCATCACCGAGGACATCACTTCGCCGTACGATCTCACCATCGACGAGCAGTCCGTCATCGACGATTTGAAATCCTACTTCGTCGAGAGCCACATGCTCCGCCGCCATCTCGATTACCTCTATCGCAAGGGCGCCGTCTACAAGTGCTACAACGGCAATCTGCTGTTTCACGCGTGCGTGCCGCTCAACGACGACGGCTCCTTCCGACAGGTCACGTTCGAGGGTCAAACCTACAGCGGGCGCGCCTACTTCGATTACGTCGACGCGCGGGTGCGGCGCGCCTTCCTCAAGCGCGAGCAGTGTGATCTCGACTTCATGTATTTTTTGTGGTGCGGACTGTTGTCGCCGATCACCGGGCGCGAGGTCAAGACTTTCGAGCGGACGTTCATTTCCGACGAAAAAACTTGGAAGGAGCCCAGCGATCCTTACTACCGCTTGATCGACGACGAGACCGTCTGCGAAAAAATTTTGCTCGAGTTCGGGCTCGATCCCAAGCGCGGTCACATCATCAACGGTCACGTGCCCGTGCTCGTCAAAGAAGGCGAATCGCCCACCAAGGCGCGCGGCAAGGTCATCGTCATCGACGGCGGCTTCAGCGAGGCGTATCACAAAAAGACCGGCATCAGCGGCTATACTCTTATCTCAAACTCCCGCGGGCTCCGTCTTCTTCAGCATCAACAGATGACACAATGAAAATGCAATTGCCCATGACAGCGCTCCGCGAAAATCGCGACATCGAATCCGTCTCCGAGCAGGTCGAGCTGCAGGCGTACAGCACCACCGTCGGCGACACCGACAAAGGACGCGCGATCAAAGAAAACATCGACGACCTGCTGTTGCTCCTCCACGCCTATCGAACCGGCGAGCTCGTTTGATATCATGGACAGCATCAAAACTTACAACGCCGTCAAGGATTTCGTTCGAGCGTGGCGGGGGCGCGGCTCCGAAAAATCTGACGCCCAATCCTTTTGGCGCGCGTTGCTCCAAGCCCTCGGCATCGCTCATCCCGAAGATTTTATCCGCTTTGAAGTGCCCGTCACCGTCGACAATCACCCCTGTTTCATCGACGGTTGGATCGAGCGCACGCGCGTCTTGATCGAGCACAAAAGTCGCGGCATCGATCTCGACAAGCCCGCTAAACAATCCGACGGCAAATTGTTTACTCCTTTCGAGCAGGCGCTGCGTTACGCCGACGCTCGCGCCTATTCTCAACGCCCCCGCTGGATCGTCGTCTGCAACTTCGACGAGATCAAAATTTGGGATATGGATCGCTTCCACAGTCCGCGCGCCGAAAATTATCGCCCCAATGTCATTGCCGTCGAGCGCCTCCAATTTGAGTTCTCACGCCTCAATTTCCTCATCGACCCCGAGGACGAAAACGTTTACCCCGCCATCAAAATCTCCAAGCAGGCCGGCGAGCTCATTGCCAACCTTTACAAGTTCTTCAAAAGCAGGCGCGCCGCACTCGACGAGACCGCACTCAATAAGTTTTGCGTTCGCCTCGTCTTTTGCCTCTACGCCGAGGACTCCGGCATTTTCGACCCGCATCAGTTCATCGACTACTTCAAAGCCGCCGCCGATCGCAGGCAGGCTCTCATCGATCTTTTTGCCGTCCTCGACACTCCCGAGCCTCAACGCAATCCAAATCTCCGCGCGGAGCTGGCGCAATTTCCTTATGTCAACGGCGATCTCTTCGCCAACGCTGCCGTCGAAACCGCCGCCGTCCGCGACATCATCGAGCATTACATCATCGACGTCGGCGACGACAATCGCTTCAATTGGCGCGACATCAATCCGACCATTTTCGGCGCTCTTTTCGAGTACGTCGTCGAAATCAACCGCTCGACCGTGCGACGCGAAGGCGGCATGCACTACACATCGCCCGCCAACATCCACAAGGTTATCGACCCGCTTTTTCTCGACCGCCTTCACGACGAGTTCAAAGCCATCAAAGCTCGTCGAAAAAATAAGCGCCGCGCCTTGCAAGACTTTCAATTGAAACTTGCCGCGCTCAAATTCCTCGACCCTGCCTGCGGCTCAGGCAATTTCCTCACCGAGACTTTCATCGCCGTCCGCACTCTCGAGAATGAAGTCATTCGCGCGCTCCACGGCTTGGGCGAGCCCTGCCACGTTCTCGTCACCATTAAAAATTTCTACGGCATCGAGATTAACGACTTTGCGGTTGCGATTGCCCGCACGGCGATGTGGATTGCCGAGCATCAGATGCGGCAGGAGACCGAGATTATTCTTCACAGGGACATCAAATCGCTGCCTTTGACGAGCGCCGCTCACATCGTCGAGGGCAATGCGCTCACGCTTGACTGGCGCGAGGTTGCGCCCGACGGCGTCGACTACATTATCGGCAACCCGCCCTTCAGCGGCGCGCGCCTAATGTCCGCCGCCAACAAAGCCGATCTCCTCCGCGTCTTCGACGGGCTCAAGGATGCGGGCAATCTCGACTTCGTTGCCTGTTGGTTCAAAAAAGCCGCCGACTTAATGAGCCGCGATTCTTATCCGATCCGCGCGGCGCTCGTCGCCACCAACAGCATCACTCAGGGCGAGACGGTCGGCGTGTTGTGGCGCAAACTGTTCGAGACCGTTCACATCGACTTTGCGCATCGGACTTTCAAGTGGACGCACGAGCAGGACGACATTGATAAGACGGCGGCGGTTCACTGTGTGATTGTGGGATTCAGCGCCGCCCCCAATGATGAGCTGCGCGTTATTTTCGACGGCAATGAGACAATCGAGACGGACAACATCAACGGATATCTGCTGCCCGCGCCGAATTTTTTCGTGACGAGTCGGAGCACGCCGTTGAGCGCGGTGCCGACGATGTCTTACGGTAATATGCCGATCGACGGCGGCAAATATTTATTCAAAGCCGACGAGAAGGAAGAATTTATTCGACGGGAGCCGCGCGCGGAAAAATATTTTCGACGGTGGTACGGCGCGGAAGAATTTATCAACGGCAGTGAGCGATGGTGTTTGTGGTTGGGCGAAGCGGCGGAGGACGATCTTCGGTTGCCTTTAATCGCCGAGCGCATTGAAGCTGTGCGGCGATATCGGTTGGCGAGCAAACGGGCGGCGACGCGAAAGTTGGCGGATACTCCGACGCGCTTTCATTTCGAGAACATGCCGAAGGGAAATTTTATTGTGGTGCCGGAGGTTTCATCGGAGCGGCGGCAATATATTCCGATCGGATTTATGACGCCCGATAATCTTTGCAGCAATCTGTTGAGGCTTGTCGCCGACGCTGAGCTGTTTCACTTCGGAGTACTCACATCGAGCGTGCACATGGCTTGGACTCGGATGGTGTGCGGTCGGCTCGAGAGTCGATACAGATATTCGACGCAGATCGTGTACAATAATTTTCCGTGGTGCGAGCGCTCCGCGCGGATCGAGCAGACGGCTCAAGCGATCCTCGACGCTCGAGCGTTATATCCGACATGGACTTTGGCGGCGCTCTACGACCAACAAAAAATGCCGCCCGAGCTCCGTGCGGCGCATGAGGCGAATGACTTGGCAGTGCTTGATGCGTACGGCTTCGAGGCGGGGCTGTCGGAGTTGGAGATTGTGGTTCGACTGATGAAAATGTATCAACGCTTGACAGCGGGCGCCTCGACTGATAAAATTTGATTGTGGACATAGAAAAAGACGACGACCGTTAGGGTAGTTGCCGACGTTCTAACAGAATCCGATTATGGACACAACAAAAGACGACGACCGAATCAGCCGCCGACTTCCTCCCTAAAGTTCCAGTATATGTGGTAGCGGGTTTTTACGAAGCCGAGTTAACTGGTAATTAACCGGCTTTCGAGAGTCAACCGAAGAGGAAATCGATGATGGTGCTCACGACGTCGCCAATCAGCCTGGCTACGCCGATCGCGAACGACCATTTTCCGTAGTTGCGCTTCATGGGATCACCTCCCTTCGCGGGGAGGAAGCCGGCTTTCGATCGCCGTCGCCAACATTCTAACACAAACAAAAAATATTGTCCATAAAAATTTCAGCCAAAGTCTTTTTGGTTGACGAGATGCGCTCGGGCTGATAAAATTTGACTGTGGACATAGAAAAAGGCGACGACCGAAACCGCCGCCGACTTCCTTCCGAGTTATGGTGTTATGATAGTTTGGAGCCGTCTAGGGTTCAGCTAGCCGACTTCGCGGATGTTATTTGAACAATCCGATGAGAGCGATGACCGTTCCCGCAATTTGGAGGGCGAGGGAGATTTTTTCATATAACGTCATGCTATCACCTCCCTTCATCGGGGAGGAAGCCGGCTTTCGATCGCCGTCGCCAATGATTTTATCACGTCAAAAATAATTTGTCCATAGACTTTTCACGCGCGAGGCGTTATTTTTTTATGCGTAAAACGGTTTTGATCACGGGCGGCACGAGCGGCATCGGGCTTGCCGCCGCCAAAATTTTTCTCGAGCACGACTTCAACTGTGCGATAGTCGGGCGCAATGTCGAGCGCGGTCGCGCCGCCGTAAAAACTCTTTCCGAGCTCCGCGCGGAGCCTGACGACGGGATTAACCGGCGCCTTTTTTTTATTGGCGGCGACGTGTCAAAAGTCGCCGAGTGTGATAGAATAGTTCTCGAGACCGCAGCGCGCTTCGGGCGCCTTGACGCGCTTGTCACGAGCGCGGGCATTTACGCCGACGGCGACATTCGCTCCGTCGACGAAAAACTTTTCGACAGCATCATCGACACCAACGTCAAGGGAACTTTTTTCATGAGCCGCGCCGCAATCGCTCATCTCGAAAAGACGCGCGGCTCGATCGTCACGGTCGCCTCCGACGCCGGCATCAAGGGCAATTACTTCTGCGCGCTCTACGCTGCTTCCAAGGGGGCGGTGGTCGCCTTCACCAAATCGCTGGCGCTCGAGCTGGCGCATATCCCGATCCGCGTCAATTGCGTGGCGCCGGGCGATGTGCTGACGCCGTTGACGGTCGAACAGATGAAGCGCTCGGGCGAAACGATCGGGGAGCTCTCGAGCGTATATCCGATGGGGCGGATAGCGACGGCGGCGGAGGTGGCGTCGGCGATATATTTTTTGGCGTCGGAGCGCGCGGGATTCATTACGGGCGCGATATTGAGCGTGGACGGAGGCTTGACTGCGTAGTTGAAAATATTAATTCTGTCGGCGTCGATCGGCTCGGGTCACACGCGGGCGGCGGATGCAATCGAGCGAGCGCTGATCGGCGCGGGGCAATCGGACGTGGAGGTCATCGACTTCATGTCGCGGTCGGTGTCGACGTTCAATCACCTGCTCAAGCGGCTGTATCTGGCAATCCTGGCGCTGGTGCCGGATCTGTACGATCGAACATACCGGTTGGCGGGCGGGCGGCGAATGGGGTCGTTGACGCGGCTGCTGTGGTCGACGCTGATGTACTTGCCGTTCAACCGATTGTTGGCGGCGCGGGCGCCGGACGTCATCATCTGCACGCATCCGTTCCCCGAGGCAGCGGCGGCGCTGTGGAAATTCCTGCACGTCAAATCGGCGCGGCGATTCATCTTGGCGGCGGTGCTGACGGATTACTCGTTGCACGAGATATGGCTATACAGCGCGGTCGATGTGTACTTTGTGGCGACGGCGGAGATGGCGGCGGCGATCGAGCGGAACGCGCCTCGACGACCGACGGTCTTTGCGACGGGCATCCCGATCGATCCGATATTCGATCGAAAAAGGGAATCGGCGGCGGCGCGCTCGATATTGATAATGGGCGGCGGGCTGGGGCTGGGCTCGATCGAAAAGACGTTGAGCGATCTGGAATCGATTGAAGAGCCGCTGTCGATCACGGTGGTGGCGGGGCGCAACGAGAAATTGATCGACCGATTGAAAGCGCTCCGCTCGCGACATTCGATAGAAGTGTTCGGCTACGTCGACAACGTCAGAGAATTGATGGCGCGGTCGACGGTGCTAATCACCAAGCCCGGGGCGCTGACGATGACGGAGGCGTTCGCGATGGGGCTGCCGATGGTGTTGCACGCGCCGATCCCGGGACCGGAGGCGTTGAACGCGAAGTATGCGGTGGACAACGGGGCGGCGCTGTCGACGGCGGACGGGCAATCGATCGCGGCGATAGTCGAAGGGCTGATGAGCGATCGGGCGCGGTCGGAGGAAATGTCGGCGGCGTGTTTGAGATTGAGTCGGGCGCAAGCGGCGGCAGAAATCGCCGATCACATAATACAACTCGCAAAGGAGGCAAGATAGATGAAAATCGTAATCGCAATGGACTCGTTCAAAGGCAGCTTGAGCTCGGCGGAGGCGGGGCGAATCGCGAAAAACGCGGTGCTGCGCGCGGAGCCGACGGCGGATGTGAAGGTGCTGCCGTTGGCGGACGGCGGGGAGGGCACGGTCGACGCGCTGACGGAGGGGCTGGGCGGCGAGATAATGAAGGTCGACGTGACGGGACCGCTGGAGATGCGCACGCTGTTGCGGCGGATATTCGACGAGACGGAGCCTGTAGTCGATCCGCGCGGCGACAAGTTCAATCTGATCAACAGTCGATACGGACGTATCGGACGGACGGCGGTGATCGAGATGGCGGACGCGGCGGGCTTGACGTTGGCGGCGCATCCGATGCCACTGGTGAACTCGGCGAAGAAATTTGCGCCGCCCACGCCGCTGAACACCACGACGTTCGGGCTTGGGGAATTGATCTTGAGGGCGCTCGGCGACGGCTGTCGGGATTTTATAATTGGGATCGGCGGGTCGGCGACGAACGATTGCGGTCTTGGAATGTTGACGGCGCTGGGGTTCAGATTTGTACGCTCGGACGGGCGGCAGGCGGGCGTCTACGGTCGCGATCTTGCCGATATTGTTTCGATTGATCGGTCGTACGTGGACGGTCGACTGAAGAGTTGCCGATTCAGGATTGCGTGTGACGTGAACAATCCGCTGACGGGTTCGAACGGGTGCTCGTATGTGTACGGACCTCAAAAAGGAGCGACACCTGAGATTGTCGAGGCGATGGACGGTTGGATCGAGAAATTCTCGGCGCTGACGATCAAGACGCTCGGGATCGATCGAAAGAGCGTTGCGGGCGACGGAGCGGCGGGTGGCTTGGGCTTTGCGTTCCGAACGTTCCTCGGCGGCGAATTGATAAAGGGCGTCGATCTGATCCTCGACGCGATCAAATTCCGTGATGCGATTGCGGGGGCGGATATGCTGCTCACGGGCGAGGGTCGTATTGACAATCAGACGGCGATGGGGAAGGCGCCGGCAGGAGCGGCGTCGTTGGCGAAATCGATCGACGAAAAGATTCTGACGGTGGCGATATGCGGTTGCGTGGGAGATGGGGCGTCGGCGGTGCATGAAGCGGGGATTGACGCGTACTTTTCGATATTGAATCGAGCGTGCACGGTCGAGGAGGCGATGTCGAAGGCGACGGCGGCGAAGAATTTGTCGCTGACGGTCGAGCAGATCGTTCGATTGCTCCGCGCTGAGCGTTGAGCGAGGACTTGGGGGCGGCAGCGCACGTTTTTTTGGGCGCCACCGACGCCCCCACCCCCGTTGGTAGGCGCCCGACTGAGTGAGAGGTTCCCACCCTGCGTCGGCGGCGCCCTTCGAAAGCGGGCTTCAACGATCGGCGACGGCTTTGACGGTTGGCGGCGGCTTTGACGGTTGGACGGCGGCTTTGATGGTCGGCAGTGGGTTTGACGGTTGGCGACGGCTTTGACGGTTGGCGGCGGCTTTGACGGTCGGCAGCGGGCTTGACGATTGGCAGCGGGCTTTGACGATCGGCGACGGACTCGACGGTCGGCGACGGCGGGCTTTGACGGTTGGCGGCGGCTTTGACGGTTGCGACGGCTTTGACAGTTGGCGACGGGCTTGACGAACGGCGGGCGCTTTGTAGTCGATTGAAGGGCGTCGCCGACGCAGGGTGGGGCAACGGTCTTTGTTGGGCGCCGCGCTCCGTGGGTGGGAGCGTCGACGGCGCCCCATTAAACCATGCCCAATCGGGCGGGAGAAAAATTTTTGGAGGAATGCAATTTGAAAATGAACGGAGCACAGGCAGTACTTGAATGCCTCCGACGCGAAGGCGTCGATTTGATTTTCGGTTATCCCGGCGGCGTGGTGTTGAAACTCTACGACGAAATCTATAAAGAGAATTTCCCGCACATCCTTACCGGTCACGAGCAGGGCGCCGTCCACGCCGCCGACGGCTACGCCCGCGCCACCGGCAAGGTCGGAGTCGTGCTCGCCACCAGCGGTCCCGGCGCCGCCAATTTGATCACGGGCATCGCCACGGCGAATATGGATTCGATCCCGCTCGTTTGCATCACCGGTCAAGTTGCGCGCCCCGCCATCGGCAAGGACTCTTTTCAGGAGGTCGACGTGTTCGGCGTCACCACGCCCATCACCAAGCACAATTATCTCGTCAAGCACGTCGACGACTTGCCGCGCGTGTTGAAGGAGGCGTTTCATATCGCGCGCACCGGTAGACCGGGTCCTGTATCGATCGACATCGCCGCCGACGTTTTTTTCGCCGAGCTCGACTTCGAATATCCTGCGGAAGTCAATCTGCGCGGTTATGCCGCCGATTATCCCGTCGATCCCGCCGAAGTCGCTCAAGCGGTCGCCGCCATCGAACAATGCCATAAGCCGCTGATTTTCTACGGCGGCGGCGTCACCTTATCGAACACATCCGACGTTCTTCGAGCGATCGCCGCGCGGCTCGATTGCCCGATCACCTCGACGATAATGGGGCTGGGTTGTGTCGATGAGGACGACAAAAATTTCCTTGGCTTTGCGGGAATGCACGGTTCCTACGGCGCGAATATGGCGATTCAATCTTGCGACCTGCTGATTGCGATCGGGATGAGGTTCAGCGATCGCGTGACGGGGCGCGTTGCCGATTTCGCGCCCAACGCCAAGATCATTCACCTCGAGCTCGACCCTGCCGAGTTCAATAAGAATGTGCGCGTCGACCATCGAGTGAAGGGCGATCTTCGACATTCGCTGCCGCTGTTGCGTGATCGTCTCGATCAATCGACGACGGACTTCAGCGCCCGATTCGACGGTTGGCGGCGTGAGGCGCTCGAGATTGCCGCCAAGCATCCTTTCAACTTCCGCGCGGAGGGCGATGCGATAAAGCCCGGCGCGTTGATCACAAAGGTCTGCGAGATATGCGGCGACGACACGATTGCGGTCACGGACGTCGGTCAGCATCAGATGTGGGCGGCGCAATTCTTCAAAGTACATCAACCGCGACATTTTTTGACGAGCGGCGGGCTAGGGACGATGGGCTACGGGCTGCCGGCGGCGATGGGCGCCAAGCTCGGTTGTCCCGACAAGAAAGTCGTGCTGATAACCGGCGACGGCTCGATTATGATGAACATACAAGAGCTGGCGACGGTCGCCGATCACGACATCGACGTCAAGGTCGTCATCGTGCACAACTTCATCCTCGGCATGGTCGGGCAATGGCAGCGCCTGTTCTACAACCACCATTATTCGCAATCGGAGCTCAAGGGCAAGCGCGACTTCGTAAAGTTGGCGGAGGCAATGGGCGTGCGCGGCTATCGCCTGACGACGGTCGAGGAGCTGTCGACGCGGCTGCCTGAGATATTGTCGACGGCGGGGGCGGCGGTGATCGACGTGATCGTGCCGGAGGAGGAGAACGTAATCCCGATGGTGCCGGGCGGCAAGCGGCTCGACCAAATGGTGTTGGGCGACTGAAAATGAGGAAGCGGATTATAATCGGGCGGCTGGCGATGAGCGCGCGCGGTTTCGGATTTGTGATCCCCGACGACAAGCGCGACGGCGAAGACATTTACATTGCGTCGAATCACCTGGGCGGAGCGCTCAACGGCGATCGCGTGCGGGTGTTGATCCTTTCGCGATTTGACGGCAATCGCAAGCGCAACGGTCGCATCATCAAGGTGCTCGAGCGTATTTCGGCGATCAGCAAGGAAACTCAATCGGTCATACGCAAATACGATCTGCCGGAGGAATTTTCTGCGGCGGTCTTGACGGCGGCGGCGCGCCTCGAAACGGCGCCTTCGGAGCGCGAGATCGCGCAACGTATCGATCGGCGGCGGCTGAGGATCGTGACGATCGACGGGGCGGATGCGAAGGATCTCGACGACGGCGTGTATGCGGAGCGCAACGCGGACGGCTCATATTTTTTGGGCGTGTACATCGCGGACGTGAGTCATTATGTGCGGGAGGGTACGCCGCTTGACGCGGAGGCATATGAGCGCGGCACGAGCGTTTATCCCGTCGATCGAGTGATCCCGATGCTGCCGCAGGAGCTGTCGAACGGCATCTGCAGTTTGAACGCGGGCGCGGATCGTCTGGCGATGGGGTGCGAGATGCGGCTGTCGGCGAGCGGGCGTGTGGAAGCGTATAAAATATTCCCGACGGTGATCAAAGTATATCGGCGGCTGACGTACGAGGCGGTGAACAAATTTTTCGCGGGCGAGCGGACGGAGCTTTCGGAGCTGACGGAAATGCTGTCGATCCTGAGGGAAATTCGAGATAAACGGTTTCGGCTCCGCGCGGAGCGAGGCGCGATCGACTTCGATCTCGGGGAGATCAAGGTGGTGCTTGACGACGAAGGTCGTCCGATCGACGTGTTCAAGCGGCGGCGGGAGTTGGCGGAGTCGGTGATCGAGGAGTGCATGCTGACGGCGAATGAGACGGTCGCGCGGCACCTGAGCGAAAAAAATATTCCGAGCCTCTACCGCATCCACGAGCCGCCGGATAAGGACAGTCTCGAGCGGTTGAATGAACTGCTCAACGCCTTCGGCTTCCACTTGCGGATTCGAGCGAATGAGCGCGTCCGTCCCGTCGACATTCAAAAAATCCTGTCGGCGATCCGCGGGCGGCGCGGCGAGCAAACGATCAACGCGGCGACACTGCGCGCGATGCAACAGGCGCGCTACTCTTCGGAGAATGTTGGTCATTTCGGGCTGGCGGCGCGGTTTTACACGCATTTCACTTCGCCGATCCGTCGTTATCCCGATCTGGTCGTGCATCGACTGTTGAAAGAGACGATCGGCAATCAGACAATGAGCTCCGCGCGGATCGAGCGTTGGTCGAAGAGGCTGCCGGAGATCGCGGCGCACTCGTCGATGCGGGAGCGTGTGGCGGTGGATGCGGAGCGCGAGTCGACGATGCTCAAGGCGGTCGAATACATGCAACAATTCGTGGGCGCGACGTTCGTCGGGATGATCTGCAGCGTGACGAAATTCGGTTTCTTCGTCGAGCTCGACAACGGCGTCGACGGGCTGGTGCGCATCACCTCGATCAAAGGCGACGAATATACTTTCATCGAGCGCGAGTACGCGTTGGTCGGTCGACGGACGGGGCATTCGTTCCGCGTCGGCGACGAGGTGACGGTCAAACTGATCGAGGCGAATGTTGAGCTTCGGCAATTGAATTTTGCTCTAAGCAACGATAGTTCGAGTAAATAAAAAAATTGTTGAGTATTATGGTTGACAGCCGATTGCCGCGTGTTATAATTAATGAGCCTTTGCGAATTGAACAAGGATTTTTGGTTGGAGGGATTTTTGAATGGCAATCGGCAAAGTGAAATGGTTCAGCGCTGAGAAGGGTTACGGCTTCATCGAGCGCGAGGAGGGCGGCGACGTGTTCGTGCACTTCTCGGCAATTCAGAGCGACGGGTTTCGCACTCTCGACGAGGGTCAGCAGGTTGAATTTGAGGAAGTCGAGGGGGCGCGCGGTCCTCAAGCGGCTAACGTCAAAAAAATTTAATCCATCGATATAGCATCAAGGGGGGGCTCCGTCCGAGCGGCGGAGTCTTTTAATTTTTTTCTCCCGCCCACTCGTCCTTGGCATATTGCATATGCCGGCGCTTTGTAGCGACGGGGGTTCGGAAGAAAAATTTTTCGATCCCGCCCACTCGCCCTCGAAAAAAATTTTTTCAAAAAGGGGGCGCCGCCGACGCAGGGTGGGACCTCGGGCTCAGTTGGGCGCCGCACTCGATGAGCGTCGGCGGCGCCCCATATAAGCCGTGCTCAATCGAGCGACGGGTATAAGATTTTTGGATTGATGAAAGGATTTTACAGCACTGCGAAGAATATTAGCGAAGGAAAGTCATTGCACGAAGGGAGTTGTTTTGTTATGGCAGAGTTCACCATCAGAGGTAAGAACGTTGAGATCACTCCGTCGCTCCGCGACTACGTCGAGAAACGCGTCGGCAAGGTTACCAAATACTTCGATCGGGTTGATAACATTTCCGTGCTGCTCAAGGTCAGCAAGGGGCGCCACGTCGTCGAGGTTACCGTTGAGATTCCGTCGGGCTTGCAATTGCGCGGCGAAGAGTCCACCACCGACATGTACACTTCGATCGATCTGGTCGTCGAAAAGCTCGAGCGCCAGATCCACAAACAGAAGACGAAACTGGCCAAGCGCTTCCGCAGCGGCGGATTCAAGGCGGAGATCATCGAGGAGGCGAAGTATCGTCCCGAGCAGGAGGATGCGGGCGAGGAATATCCGGTGGTGAAAACGAAACGGTTCGCGGTCAAACCGATGGACGTGCAAGAGGCGATCATGCAGATGAATCTGCTCAACCATAATTTCTTCGTGTTTCGCGATGCGCAGACCGAGGAAATTTGCGTCGTTTATAAGCGTAACGACGGCGCTTACGGGCTTCTCGAGTCCGGCAAATAATCTTATCGATAAAATTTGACGGCAGCTCCGCGCGGAGCTGCCGATTTTTTTTGCAATAAAAAAGGGCGCCGTCCGTGGCGCCCCCAATTTTTTTGCTCAAGAAAAGTCGATGAGCCGAAGGATTTTATTTTTTATTGAACTGTTTCTTACCGCGATCGACCGTCCAACTCGAGCCGTCGCCAATCTCGAATGTGACGTCCGCCTTGCCGTTTAGCGTGAGCGCGCCGCCGTCGTGCATCGAAATCGGAACCTTGTCGTTGTCGATCGAGGTGTACTCGAGGTCGATGTCGTCGAGGGAAATGTTGAGGAGCGTGCTCACGTCGCCGTCGTTGGGCTCGACGGTTTGATCGACGCTCAACAGTTGCGCCGTCGAACTTGAACCGCTCGAGTCGAAGATATTGGTCGTGTGACCGAGCATCGTATTGAGCACGCCGTTGACAAAACGCGCCGTCATGTTACGGAAAGTATCGGCGGTCGTGCGAATGACGTTGACCACCGAATTGTAGCCGCTGATGTTGTTGACGGTGCGTTTCTTATTATCGTCGGTCTGATCGAGGATGGCGCCGTCGAGGCGGGAGACGGAGTGCTTGATACTGATGGTGTTGGTGCCGCCGGTGATCTTGACGATATCGCCGTCGCCGGCGATGATCGAGTCGTTGCCGGTGCCGGTGGTGATGGTGGTCGAGCCGTCCTTATCGTTGCGAGCGTTGCCGACGTAGAGGACGGGTTGAGAGTTGTCGCTGCCGTCGAGATTGCCGCCCGCAGTGTTGGAGCTGACGACCTTCTTCACTCGACCGTAGCGATCGGAGAGATTGTAGTGTTGCGAGCCGACGTTACCGGCGTTGGGATCGGTCACGATGGGATTCTCGAAACCTTCAACGGAGAAATCGCCATCGCCGAATACAATGCTGCCTCTGTTGATCTCCTCGAAGATGTCGTCGACGTTGACTATGATAACCGAGCCGGTGTCGGCATCGTAGCCCTCGATGTTGGCGCCGTTTGTGACGTTGACAGAATCGGTGCCGCCTTGAGAGATATCAATCTTCTCTTTGGCGCCGCCGACCGCATATATCCGGTCGTTGCCCGCGCCGCCGGTCAGATTAACTTCGGCATCGGTCGACATGTTGACGAGGATATCGCCGCCGTCGCCCGCTTTGATATCTTTCTTGCCGATTGCGCCTTCGTATACGATCGCCATCGAGTCGCCCTTATCAGAGAGTCGGACGTTCTGATTGCCGTTTTCGATGTTGACTATGATCGATACTTTGATACCGGAGAGATCGACGACGGTGTTGACGGGCGTGCCGGTGTTGGGATCGACGACATCGTCGTCAAGGAAGATGGCGGAGTGGTCGGTGATGGTGTTCGGGTCGACGATCTTGGTGATGGAGCCGTCGGGATTGAGCTCGACGGAAGTTTCGACGATGACATCGGTATATTCGTCGGTGTTGTCGCCAATGACGTCGACGGCGCTCGGGACGGTCGGCATCGGAGGAGCAGGCGAAGTGGTGTCGTCGGCGGGAGCTGTCGAAGTGGTGTCGTCGGCATCGCCGTCGGCATCGGCGTCAGTGTCAGCGTCGGCGTCGGCATCGCCGTCGGCATCGGCGTCAGTGTCGGCATCGGCGTCAGAGTCGGCGTCGGCATCGGCATCAGCATCGCTGTCACTGTCAGTGTCAGCGTCGGCGTCGGCATCGCCGTCGGCATCGGCGTCAGTGTCAGCGTCGGCGTCGGCGTCGGCATCGGCGTCAGTGTCAGCGTCAGCGTCGGCATCGCCGTCGGCGTCGGCATCGCCGTCGGCATCGGCGTCAGCGTCAGCGTCGGCGTCGGCATCGCCGTCGGCATCGCCGTCGGCGTCGGCATCGGCGTCAGTGTCAGCGTCGGCGTCGGCGTCGGCGTCGGCGTCGGCGTCGGCGTCGGCATCGGCATCGCCGTCACCGAACATCCAAACGTCATCGCCCTTCGTCAGCA
>CAMKFB010000030.1 GCA_946411735.1 uncultured Selenomonadales bacterium | reverse complement strand
TAATTCCTAATTCCTAATTCCTAATTCCTAATTCCTAATTCCTAATTCCTAATTAAAAACCGCCGTCGAGGTTTTCGAGCGAGTCGATCACGAGCACGCAATCGGGCTCGACGTTCTGCAGGACGGTGATCATCTTATCGACGGGGATCGCCACGCAACCGCCGGTGAACGGTTTCGCCGCTCCGAAGCAGTGAAGAAACAGCGCCGAGCCGCGCCCGGGCGTGCACTCGACGTTATAGCCCATGTCGAGGCAGTAGAGATAATTCGGGTTGTAGTCGACGAGATGTTCGCTGTTTGCGGTGTCGAGATTGGGCATCTGGCGGATATCGACCATTTGATTATACATCATGCCCGCGCGGTGATCGCCCGACCAATAATAATTGTCGTCGATTTGAGTGTAAGGGAGTTTGCTGCCGGGATCGGGATTGATGCCGAACGCCTTGGTGAAGCGGAAGGTGCCGACGGGCGTTTTATTATCGCCCTCGCGTTCCTTGCCGAGCCCGTTCTTGCCGATAAAGCCCGGCGTGGTCATCAACTCGAGCCAGCGGTCGTATTGATCGCGGACGTGCATCGAAATCCACGCGGTGGTTTTTCCGACGGCGGCGACCACAAATAACTGTCGAGCGTTTTGAGCCTCGGGCAGTCGAGTGATCCACTCGGGCGAAGCGGGCAAATTTGTCGGAGCCGCCTCGCTCCGCGCGGAGCCGAACATCAATCCCAATGCCAGCACCGCCGCAAAGATTATTGCCTTCATTACCATCAGCCTCCAAGATAAGCCTTTCTGATCTCTTCACTTGCCGCCAAATCTTTCGCGTCGCCCGACAAAGTGATCCGACCCGTCTCGAGCACATACGCCCGATTCGCGATCGACAGCGCCATGTTCGCGTTCTGCTCGACCAATAAGACCGTCGTCCCCGCTGCGTTGATGTCCTCGATGATCGAAAATATCTCTCTGATCAGCAGCGGCGCCAGCCCCATCGACGGCTCATCCAACAATAACATCTTCGGTCGACTCATCAGCGCGCGCCCCATCGCCAACATCTGTTGCTCGCCGCCGCTGAGCGTCCCCGCCGGTTGAGCACGTCGCTCCTGCAGGCGCGGGAACCTCTTAAACACCATCTCCATATCCGCCGCGATCCCGTCCGCGTCCGATCGAATGAACGCTCCAAGCTCAAGATTTTCGAGCACGCTCATCTCCGCGAATATCCGCCGCCCCTCCGGCACTTGCGATATCCCTTCGCGCACGATTTTATTCGCCGCCATCCCGCCGATCTCTTTGCCGAGGAATGTGATCGAGCCCGTCTTGGGCTTGAGCAGCCCGCTGATCGTTCGGAGCGTCGTCGATTTGCCCGCGCCGTTTGCGCCGATCAGCGTCACGATCTCGCCCTCGTTGACCGTCAGGCTGATCCCCTTGATCGCGTGAATCGCTCCGTAATACACATTGATATCCTTGATGTCGAGCATCACCGCCATCGACTCGCCTCCCTTAATACTTTGCCCCGTAACACACGATCACCGACCGCGGTCCGAGCAAAAACTGTTTGTTGATCGTGTCGAGCGGCTCCGGCTCATCATACCACGCCGCCGAGCCCATGTCGGTGTTCGCGACCAACCTCCACTGCTTATCGGGCGGCAGCTGCGGAATCCAAATTTCATGCGCCTCCCAATGCGTGTTGATCCCGATGTAAACAAAATCCTCCGCGCCGTCGTCAAGCCGCCCCGCAAACATCACTCCTACCACGCGCGTCTCAGCCGACCGATCGAACTGCCACGCGTTGACGCCGTGCACGCTCACCAACGGATAACCCGGCACCTCGCCGACCGTTTGACGCATCAACACCGGATGCTTGCGGCGGAACCAAATCATGCCCTTGAAAAATTTGTGCACATCGGCGAACTCCCGCATCCGATTCCAATCCAGCCACGAAATTTTGTTGTCCTGACAGTACGGATTGTTATTGCCGAACTGCGTGTTGCCGAACTCGTCGCCGGCAAGGATCATCGGCACACCCATGCTCACCAGCAAAACCGCCGCCGCATTCTTCATCAGTTTATGCCGCAACGCATTGATTTGCGGATCGCTCGTCTCGCCCTCGCAACCGCAATTCCACGTGTGATTATCGTTGGCGCCGTCATTGTTGTTCCAACCGTTGGCAAGATTGTGCTTCTCGTTATACGAATACAGGTCGAAGAGCGTGAAGCCGTCGTGGCAGGTGATGAAATTGATCGACGCGTAATCGCCGCGCCAATATCGATTGTAAATATCCTCCGAGCCGGCAATTCGAGCGACGGCGTCCTCGGTATGCCCGGCATCGCCCTTGAGGAAGCAGCGAAGGTCGTCGCGATATCGACCGTTCCATTCCGACCAGCGTTTGTAGGACGGGAACGAGCCGACTTGATAGAGCCCGCCCGCGTCCCAAGCCTCCGCGATCAAAATGGCGTCGGCGAGCAACGGAGCCGCAGCAAGCAACTCCAGCAGCGGCGGATTGTGGAGCGGCTGACCGTCCTGATTGCGCCCGAGAATCGACGCGAGATCGAATCGGAAGCCGTCGATGTGATATTCGCCCACCCAATAGCGCAGGCAGTCGACGATCATATTTCGGACGGTCGGATGATTACAGTTGAGCGTATTGCCGCAGCCGCTGAAGTTGTAATACGAGCCGTCGGGCTTGAGGATGTAAAACATTCGATTGTCGATGCCCTTGAACGAAATGTACGGACCTTCCTCGTCGCCCTCGGCGGTGTGATTGAAAACGACGTCGAGGATCACCTTTATGTTGTTGCGATGCAGCTCCTTGACGAGCGATTTGAACTCGTTGACCTGATTGAATTTGACGCTCGAATAGCCCGCCTTGGGCGCGAAGAAGGCGACGGTGCTGTAACCCCAATAATTTTTGAGCGGCTGACCGTTTTGATCTCGACGGTGGGGTTTGGGAGCGTCCTCCCACTCATCGAACTCGAAAATCGGAAGCAGCTCGATTGCGGTGATCCCGAGGTCTTTCAAGTACGGAATTTTTTCCTTGAGCCCCTCGTAAGTGCCCGGATGCGCCACGCCGGAGGACTCGTCTCGCGTAAAGCCTCTGACATGCGTCTCGTAGATAATCAACTCGTTATGCGGCGTCTGCAGCGGTCGATCGCCCTCCCAATCAAAATTATCGATCTCGATCCGCGATCGATATTGAAACTGATTAGACCAATCGGGCGGCGCGCCCCACTCTTCGCGTCCGCTGACGACCTTTGCATACGGGTCGAGCAAAATCTTGCTGCGATCAAAAATATCGCCGCGCGAAGGAACGTACTCACCGTCCATTCGGAAGCCGTACTCGAGATTTTCATAGTCGAGATCGAAGACGATCATCGAAAAGACATAGCCGATGCGATAACTCTTCGGGAACGGAATGATCGCAAAGGGCTCCTTTTCGCCGGCGTTGTAGAGGACGAGATCGCAACTTTTGGCGCGCGACGAGTAGATTGAAAAATTTATGCCGCCCGGCACCAGACTCGAGCCGCGCCTTATAAAAAAGCCCGGGCGCAATTTAAATCCCTGATAGGTGTCGGTGGGATTCATGTCAACTCTCACATCGATTCTCATGCTTTCACTCCGTTCACTTCTTTGGCTCCAAAATTTTTCCCGCCCGCCCACCCTTTGAAAAGCGGCGATGCCGCCTGCCGTCTTTCGACAAAGGGCGCCGACGACGCGGGGTGGGATCGCATCCTCAGTTGGGCGCCGTCCGTGACGGGTGGGAGCGTCGACGGCGCCCTTTCATTCGTCGCTCCGCGCGGATCAGTTTACAGCCTCTTCGCCCAGGTAGGCGCGGATCACTTCGGGATCGTTTTGAATGTCCTCCGGCGTGCCGCTCGCAATCACCATCCCGTACTCGAGCACATATATCCGCTCGCAAATCCCCATCACCAAGCTCATATCGTGCTCGATCAACAGCACCGTCAGCCCGAACTGCTTCCTGATCCAGCGGATCATCTCCATCAGCTCTTTCGTCTCTTGCGGATTCATGCCCGCCGCCGGCTCGTCGAGCAACAAAAGTTTCGGCTTCGCCGCCAACGCCCGCGCGATCTCCAATCGCCGTTGAGCGCCGTACGGCAGATTCTTCGCCACCTCATAAGCGTGCTCGTCGAGCTTGAATATCTCCAGCAGTTTCAGACTTTCCTCCTCAATCTCGCGCTCCTCGTCGAAATACCGACCGAGCCTCAACACCGCCTCGAGCAGCCCGTACTTGACGCGGCAATGATACGCGATCTTTACGTTATCGAGCACCGACAGCTCCGAGAACAGCCTGATGTTTTGAAACGTGCGCGTGATGCCCCGTTGCGTGATCTGATACGGCTTGAGCCCGACGATCGAGGCGCCCTCGAGCGTGATATCGCCCGTCGTCGGGATGTACACGCCCGTTATCAGATTGAAAATCGTCGTCTTGCCCGCGCCGTTGGGACCGATCAGCCCGACCAATTCGCCCGCGTTGATGTAAAAATTGAAGTCGTCGACCGCCTTTAGCCCGCCGAATATTTCAGAGACGTTCGTCGCTCTCAACAGTTCCGCCATTGTTTCAATCCCCCCTGCGGCGCCGATTCCATTCAAGGAAATTCATCTTCTCCTTTTTCGGAAAACGCCTGTCATACGCCGCAAATTCCTCGGCATCATATTCTTCAATCGAGCGCTCGACAAAACGACCGGGGCTCACCGCACCCTCAACCAGCTCACAAATGTGCAGCTCCGATGAGTATCTGTCACTCGGCAAGCGCACGCCGAATCGCTCCGCCGCCTCGAATCCGCGCCGAGTATAATAATTCGGATCGCCTCTCAAAACAATCGCTTGAAAGCCGAATGCCCGCGCCAATTCTCTGATGTGATCGATCAATCGCCGCCCGATCCCGCGCCGTTGACACTCGGGCAATACTCCTATCGGTCCGAGCATCGCAACCTCGAGTCGTCGACCGTCGTCGCCCTCGATATGCGCTCGATAGCCGAACGCGCAACCGACCACCCGTCCGTCCTCGACCGCAACGCTTGAGAGCTTTGGAAGAAACATCTCCCAGCGCCTCATCAGGAGTAACGTGTAATGCTCGAGCGCGCCCGGTCTTTCGAGATTCCAAAACGCCTCGCGCAACACGTTCGCCGTCTTGAATTGTTCGTTCGAACCCTCCGCACGGATTTGAATTGCCATACCTTCACCTGCTGTCCTTGAGTCCGTCGAAGAATTTCTTGATCGGTCCGAGATTGGTCACTTCCATATAGCCGAACAGCCCTTGCGGTCGATAGAACATCAGCAGGATAAGCGCGAGCGCGTAGATGATCATTCGGAACTCGGGCCAGGCGGCGAGCGCGGCGCTGATGAACGTCACGACGAAGGCGCCCGCGATCGAGCCGGTGATCGAGCCGAGCCCGCCGAGCACCACCATTATCAGGTAGTTGAACGACGACAGGAATGTGAATGAGTTGGGGCTGATCAGATAGAAGCTGTGCGCGAACAATCCGCCGGCGACGCCCGCAAACGCCGCGCCGATCGTAAACGCCATAATCTTATACTTGGTGGTGTTGACGCCCATCGACTCGGCGGCGATTTCATTTTCGCGGATGGCGATGCAAGCGCGCCCGTGCGTCGAGTTGACGAAGTTCTTTATAAAGAAGAGCGTAAAGAGCATGACGAAGAACACCCACGGGAAGGTCGTCAAGTGCGGGATGCCTTTGAAGCCGGCGGCGCCGCCGACGTAGTCGATGTTCATGATTACGATGCGAATGATTTCGCCGAGCCCGAGCGTGGCAATCGCAAGGTAGTCGCCGCGCAATCTCAGCGTCGGCAATCCGATCGTGAAGCCCAACAGTCCCGCGCCGATCGCTCCGAGAATCAGCGCGACGAGCAGCGGCATACCGAAATTGGTCGTGGCGACGACTCCGACGTAGGCGCCGATCGCCATAAAGCCCGCGTGTCCGAGCGAAAATTGACCGGTATAGCCGTTGATCAGATTGAGACTCACCGACATAATTATGTTGATGCCGATCAGCAGGATGTTGAGCTGCCAGAACGAGCCGATCATTTTGGCGCTCATCATCGCCTGCAGCACGCCGAAAATTATCAGCCCGACGATCAGCATTATTAAATCCCGTTTCCTAATCGCGTTCATCTATCTGATGTTCATCTCCTTCGATAATTCTTCTCCCGCTCCGCGCGGAGCGCCGGCATATGCAATATGCCAAGGGCGGGTGGGCGGGGAAATTACACTTTCTCATTGGTATTCTTGCCGAACAGCCCCGAGGGTTTGATCAACAGCACGAGGATGAGGATCGCGAACGCCGCCGCGTCCCTGAAGGTCGACGACAGGAAGCCCGACACCAGCGCCTCGATCACGCCGAGAATGATGCCGCCGACCACCGCGCCCGGCAATATTCCGATCCCGCCGAGCACCGCTGCCACGAACGCTTTCAAGCCCGGCATTATTCCCATCAACGGATCGATGGTGTTGTAGTAAACGCCGACGAGCACGCCCGCCGCCGCCGCCAGTGCCGAGCCGATGCAGAACGTCAGCGAGATGATTCGATCCGAGTCGATGCCCATCAGTTGAGCCGTCTCCGTATCGAACGACGCTGCGCGCATTGCCTTGCCGAGTTTCGTCTTTTGGACGATGTAAGTCAAAATCGCCATCAGGATCATCGTGATGCTCAAGATTAGGAGTTGCTGCCCGTTGATGATGAAGCCGGCGACGTTGAAGGAGATGTTCTCGATGACATTCGGGAAAGTGCGCGGCGTGGGCGTGACGAAATACATCGTAGTGTACTCGAGGAAGAACGACACGCCGATGGCGGTGATGAGGATCGAGATGCGCGGTGCGTGTCGGAGCGGCTTATAGGCGAGGCGCTCGACGAGCATGCCCAGGCAGGCGGTGATCGCCATCGACAGAAGCAGCGCGGGAAAAATTGATAAGTGCAGTTGGCTGACGGCGAAGAAGCCGAGGTAAGCGCCGACCATATAGATATCGCCGTGCGCGAAGTTGATCAGCTTGATGATGCCGTAGATCATCGTATAGCCGAGGGCGATCAGCGCGTAGATGCTGCCGAGTGATACGCCGTTGATGAGCTGCTGAACGAGCTGATGCAAGAAATCCATAGTCTCACTCCGTTTCGATTGACATTCGCGAAGAATTTTATCATCGATCGTGATCGAAGGCAATAAAAAAGGATTATTGGCGGCGCCCGTAGAATTTTTTCTCCCGTCCACCCACCCAAAACCCCTGCGGGGTTTCACCCCCACAAAAAATTTTTTAAAGAGCGGGGAGCGCCAATCCCCCAAAGCGGTGGCAGCGCGAGCGGGGGCGGCAGTCAACATCGCCACTGTTCAGGCGCCGCCGGCGCGGGGTGGGAATTGCAGGAACGGTTGGGCGCCGCGCTCGTGGGTGGGAGCGTCGGCGGCGCCCACAAATATTTTTTTGGAGGAAGAGTATGCTTAAAGATTTTTGGCGGCTGTTCAAAGGCTATTGGTCGTCGGAGGAAAAATGGAAGGCGCGCGGGCTGCTCGGCGTCGTGATCGCCATGAACTTCGCGATGGTCTATCTGCTGGTGCAGCTCAACACCTGGTACAATACATTCTACAACGCGCTGCAGAATTACGAGGCGGAATCGTTTTGGCCGCTGATTGGAGAATTTTCGGGGCTGGCGTTCACCTACATATTGATAGCGGTCTACGCGATTTACCTTCGACAGCTGCTGCAGATCAAGTGGCGGACGTGGATGACGCGGCGATATCTCGATGATTGGATGGGGCGACAAGTATATTATCGGATGCAATTGACGGGCGGCGCGGCGGATAACCCCGACCAGCGCATCTCCGAGGACATCGGGCAATTCGTCAACATCACGCTGCAATTGTTGATCGGATTCCTGAAACAGCTGACGACACTGGGCGCCTTCGGCGTGGTGTTATGGGAGCTGTCGGGCGAATACACACTCGAGCTGGGCGGCATGAATTTCGTGATTTACGGATATATGTTTTGGTTTTCATTCATCTACTCGGGCGTGGGCACGTGGTTCGCGCACAAGGTCGGGCGTCGCTTGATCGGATTGAATTTCGATCAACAGAAATACGAGGCGGATTTTCGCTTCAACATGATGCGCGTGCGAGAGAACTCCGAGAGCATAGCGTTCTATCGCGGGGAGCCGTCGGAGATGGAAGGCTTCCTGGAGAAATTCAAGCGGGTGATTCAAAATTACCGTGAGCTGATGACGAAGACCAAGCACTTAAATTTCTACGTCAACGGCTACGCGCAACTGGCGGTGATCGTGCCGCTGATTTTGGCGGCGCCGAGGTATTTCGGCGGGGCGATCCAACTGGGCGGTTTGATGCAAACGATCTCGGCGTTCGGTCGAGTGCAAGACGCGCTGTCGTATTTCGTCGAGGCGTACGACACGATTGCGCAACTGGCTTCGGTGATTTCTCGACTGTCGGGCTTCACGAAGCACATTGACGAGACGATCGAAGTCAAAGACGGGGTGGAGCGGACGGAGTCGGGCGATCAAGCGTTGGCGATCGAGGGCTTGACGGTCGGGCTGCCGAACAAGAAAATTTTAATCGATCGATTGGATTTGCGATTGACGGCGGGCGAAAAATTATTGGTGACGGGCGCCTCGGGCTCGGGCAAGTCGACGCTGTTGAGGACGCTGGCGGGCATCTGGCTCTACGCGAAGGGCGCGATCAAAACTCCGCGCGGAGCGAAGATATTATTTCTGCCGCAGCGACCGTACCTGCCGTTGGGCACATTGAAGCGGGCGCTGATATATCCGCAATCGGAATCGGAGGCGGCGTATTCGACGGAGCGGCTGCAGGAAGTGTTGAGGGCGGTGGGTTTGCCGGAACTGACATCGAAGCTCGACGACGCAGACGATTGGAGTCGGATATTGTCCTTGGGCGAGCAACAACGGCTGGCGTTTGCGCGGGTGCTGTTGACGGAGCCGACGATATTATTTTTGGACGAGGCGACGAGTGCGCTCGACGAGCCGCGCGAGCGGGAGATGTATGAGCTGTTGCAAAAAAAATTCCCCGCGTTGACGTTAATCAGCGTGGGGCATCGGTCGACGTTGGTTGAGCAGCACGATCGAGTGCTCAACATCGACGGCGGCGGACATTTATCGGACGCGTGAGGTCGAGGGGCTTCAATCGTCGAGCAACTCGTATCCGGCGTGTTCCAAATCAACCTCGACACAGCGACGTTCTTCGTCATCAACCACCTTCGCCGCCCGCCGCTTGATCGCCTCGAAAAAATCTTTGCTTTGGGTCTTCGCCACTACTTCGTAAAACACTTCGCCTATCCAACAAAACGTTTCGTCGTCGCACTCGTTCTCGATGAAATTTATCGTTGCCGCCATGTCCCGCGTCAGAATCTCAACTTCCTTCTCCCAACATTTATCGATCCCGTAATCCCATTCGTCCTGCGTTTCGTCGGCGATGCGGATGCGCTCCTTCAACACAGGTTCCAATTCCTCTTTAATCATGTTTTTCTCCTCCTCTTTATCGTTGGTTGTACCGAATCAGGAAACACAGTAGCGATCTTTCCATGTCTTCTAATGATTCCAACCCGGACACCTTTATACATTCCGAATACAATTTTTCCGTCGGGAACGTGCCGATTTTTTTTCAGTCCGGCAACATGCATACCGGCTCGCCGAATATCCTTCAGCGACCAATTCTTCGGAAACCACGATTGCTTTATACCCGTCCGTTTGTATCTCCGCATATGACTGGGAACGTTGCCAACTCTGACTCCGTTAGGGTACATCTTCTTAATATTATACTTTATGCCATATTTGTTAAGCAATAACATACCTTTTTGTCAATGACCACCACTTTTCAAAAGTAGTTGATTGGGATCAATTTTCGATCTCTTAAACAAGCCTTCGCTCGAATGAACCATGGCAAAATCGCTGACCGTGCGAGCACTACCTTTGGTGTTAAGACATCGTCCGGATTTACCTGTCCCCATATTTTACACCTTCCCTCTGACGCTCGATATCCAATCGGGATAAGCGACAAAATTCGTTCTGTGCATCAAACCGCCAAAGACAGCCGGCGGCATGCGCCCGTAAACCAAAACCACCTCAGGCGTCAATTCATCGAGCATAGCCTCAAGCCCCTCGCGGAAGCAGCATTTTTTCTCCTTGCCTCGGATGCAACCGTAAGTGCCGACGGATACGATGCTGTTTTTTAGCGCCCCAAGGAAGGCGAATTTCTCCGGCAGAACGCCTGTCGTATAGCTGCGCTCATCGCCCCAGCGCATATTCGTAATGACATAGGCGCCCTCCTTTTGGAGATGATGTCCGATGGCTCTGGAATCCTTCGTCGAACGTATTTTTAATCATGATGTTATCCTCTCCTTAACGCTTTTGATGTTGATAATCAAGTCAATATGCGGCTCAAAAAAAATTAGAACAGCCTCTGCTGACCGCCCACTTCCAAAACCTCGGTTTCGCTCCTGTAATATAAGCCGTCCCGCGCGGGATGTAAAAGTTTCAATTCGTTAACGAGGCGGATCGTCATAGCCTGAGTCGACACACAAAACTGCTTCGCCAAATCTCCCACATTGTGTCGATGCAACGGGAAAGACAAACTCGCAATTGCCTCTTCGATAAATTTTTTCGGCATCAAAAGATATGTCGCAAACAGATTCGCTTGTCGCTCTATGCCGATTGTCGATCGCTCCATACCTCTGTAATCCCAAAACTCGCCTTCAAAGCCCGACAATTGATCTTGCGCCGGCTTCCTATGCAAGACAAAGTGTCCGATCTCGTGCGCTATCGTGAAGTTCCTCCTGCCGAGATTATCTGTTAATCAAGGTATTTCATTGAGCGCCCTCCGCGATATCAATGATCCGCTTTACCTCTCGACGTTGTTCGGCGTTGAATTTCGGCACGACGCGCAAGAAGTCCACTGCCAACGGGTCTTGCACAATCGTCTCCTGCAAGTTTTGCGGCACCTTCTTCGCCAATAAGATCAGCTCCTCGGCGTCCGTCGACAGCACCGCCGCAATTTTTCTGATGGTCGATTCTGCCGGCGGTCGAGCCGTCCTGCCATTCTCGATTTTGCTGACGTACGTAAAATCCACTCCGATCCGCTCCGCCAGCTCGAGTTGAGTGATCCGCCGCTCTTTGCGCAGTCGCCTTATTCGTTGTCCGAAAGTCTCCATTACAATCCCTCCTCCCGTTGAATAATAAATCAACTTGCCTTTGTTGTCAATATCATCGTCGGATGAATGTCGGACAGAGGATCGCCAGGATGACCAGCCCGATCCCGATCAGCTCGATCGAACCGAACACCGTCCCGAACATAAAATACGAGATCACTACCGACGCCGCCGGCTCAGTCGTCGCCGTCACCGACGCCTCCTCCGGCGTCACGTACTTGAGCCCCGCGTTGAAACATAAAAATGCTCCTACCGTCGCCACCAAGACGATCCAGATCACGTCGAAGCGCACGTCCGCATCAAAGAACGGTCGCCAATCCGCTCCGTCGATCAAAAAAAATGTCGACAGCCCGCCCAAGATCATCCCCAGCGCCGTCAACGAGTACTGATCGATCCGCAGCGCAAACAGATGCTTCGGGTATATCGCCGAGAACGCAAACGCCGCCCCCGAGCTCAGGCTCCACGCGACGCACTCGAGCGGCACGAGCACCTTCGTGAAGTCGCCGCCCGTCACCAATAACAGCACGCCGCTCATTGCCAGCACCACCGCAATCACTTCGCCGCGCTTCGGGAACCGTCGATGGTAAAACGATTGCCATATCACTACGAACGCCGGGCACGCATATTGGATCACCGTCGCCGCCGCCGCTCCGCCCGTCTCGATGCCCTTGAAATACGTGAACTGCATGATCACTACGCCGATCACTCCGTAGATCGCCGTGTCCAACCATCGACGCGGCTCCCGATTGAGTATCGCAACGCTCCTTCGCAAGCAGCCAAGCCGCCACGCTATCAACAGCATTATCAGCCCCGCCGTCGTCATGCGAATGTTCGTCAGCTCCATCGCCGTTTTCGTCGTGTGCGCGAAAAAATCTTGCACCGCCACTCCGCCCGAAGCCCAAAATATTCCTGCCAGCGCTACCGTCAGCAGCGCCATCGATCTGTTCATCGCGATCAGCGCCGCGCGGAGTCGAGCATGTAAAGTATCGCGTTGAGCGCCGCAACCGCAATCGGACTGCCGCCCTTCGTTCCCTCGACCGTGATGAACGGAATTTCTTGTTGAGCCGCCAACGCCGCTTTCGAGTCCGCCGCGCCCACAAACCCCACAGGCACTCCGATTACCGCCGCCGGTCGAACGTCGTCCTCTTCGATCATCCTCAACACTTCAAACAGCGCCGTCGGAGCATTGCCGATCGCTACGATCCCGCCGTCGAGCCCGCGCCCGAATGATCTCATCGCCGCCATCGATCGAGTAATCTTTTCGTCGACGGCGATTTTTTTGATCTCATCATCCGCCACTCGACAGTGCACCGCACCTCCGAACTTCGACAGCGAGCGCTTGTTGATCCCCGTCCGAACCATCTCCACGTCGACAAATACGTCCCGCCCGTCGAGCAGCGCCGCTTTGATCGATTCGATCGCCCCCGTCGAAATTCTGATCAGCGGCGCATACTCCACATCGCCCGCCGCATGTATAATTCTCGAGTAGACTTTTATTTCGTCCGCCGTTAAGTTATAATCGGCAAGATACGGCGCAATGATCTCCATGCTCCGACGCTCGATTGCCGACGGCGATTGAATGAAATTCATCCTCATCACCCCAAAAATTTTTTCGCCGCCAATATACATCATCAGTCGACATTGCGCAATAATTTTCGAGAGGTGACCGATATGGCTGACCTGCTTTACACCATCAAGGCGAACACGCCGCGCGACGAGATTGTCAAGCTCCTTCGCGAGCATCCCGAGATTAAATTCGTTTCGTTGATCGGGATCGATATGGCGAGCAACGATACCGACGAGAAAATTCCCATCCGAATGTTTTTGAAGGTCATGGACGATTTTTATTCGGGCTCCGCCGTCCAGACCGACGGCTCGAGCGTGGTGCTGCCGGGCATCGCGACGATTAACAACGCCAAGGTCGACATCCCCATCGATCCCAACGTCAATTGGTTCGTCGATTACAATTTCGAGAACTACGACGAGGCGACCAACCGCCCCGTCGGCACGCTCCGCATCCCCAGCTTTTTGATCCATAACGGCAAGCGCGTCGACAGCCGCGCGGTGCTGACCGATACGCTCACCTACGTCAAGGCGCAACTGCTTGAGCTGTTTCATTCGCATCCGAACATCTCGGGGCTCGACGTCGACGGGCGCGAAATTGTCGACATCATCTTCACCTCCGCGACGGAGCTCGAGTTTTGGGTCAAGACGCCGCTCGACGAGGCCGCCATCGAGGAAATGAGCGCGTCGCAAGTCATGCAGGAGCAATATTGGCAGCGGACTCACGGCGCCGTTCGAACCGCGCTTGAGCAGTGCATCATCGAGCTCGACAAGTACGGCTTCAACGTCGAGATGGGGCATAAGGAGGTCGGCGGGCTCAAGGCGCAAATCGACGAGAGCGGGCATATGACGCACGTTTGCGAGCAACTCGAGATCGATTGGCGATTCGACAACGCCGTCCAAGCCGCCGACAATGAGATCATCGTTCGGACGGTGGTGCGGGAAATTTTCCGAGCCAACGGTTTGGAGGTACTCTTCAAGGCCAAGCCGATGATCGGGCTGGCGGGCAACGGCGAGCACACTCACATCGGGCTGGCGGCGATCACTGCCGACGGCAAGCTGCACAACCTTTTCACGGCGAACAATCCCGAGGTCGATTTTATGAGCGCGATCGGCTACGGCGCGATTATGGGCATCCTCAAAAATTACGAGGTGATAAATCCCTTCGTGAGCGCGACGAATGATTCCCTCAACCGATTAAAGCCGGGATTCGAGGCGCCGGTTTGCATCGTGACTTCGCTCGGGCATTCGCCGAAGATGCCTTCGCGCAATCGGACGATCCTGCTCGGCTTGATTCGCGATGTCAATAATCCGCTGGCGACGCGTTTCGAGTTGCGCTCCTGCAATCCGTATACGAATATTTATTTGGTGTTGGCGGCGTGCTATACGGCGTTGCTCGACGGGATTCGCTCGACCATCGACAGCTCGACGCGGGAGCTCTTGGCGGAGCTTAGCAAAGACGCGGGGCATGAGGGCTTTTATCTCGAGCGCGATCGGAAATATCGCAGCGAGAAGGATGTTTTCGAGGATTACACCGCCGAGGAGCGCGACAAATTGTTCGGCAAGCCGCCCGCGACGGTGTGGGAGAATATGAATGCCTTCGATCGATATCCCGACAAGGTCAAGGTGATCACCGAGAGCGGTGCGTTGCGCGATCAGATTATCCACGCGTTTAAGACGGGGGCGCTGCTTCGTTGGCGGACGGAGTTGATCGCGCGGATATTGCCCGAGATGAGGAAAATTGTTCGGCGCTCGAGGAAGATCGAGACGGATTTCAAAACCGATCAGGACTCGTATAATTGGAATAAGATCGCGAAGCTCCGCGCGGAGCTGGCAAAGGATTCGATCGATAACAAATCGCTGTTCACGCGCTTGACGGATGCGTTGAATGCCGGCGATTACGAGACGGCGTCGGCGTTGCAGGTCGAGATGTATGATAAAGTCGAGGAGCTCAAGCATTTATACGACGCGTACGAAAGGAATTTGATCTGATGGCTGAAAGTTTGCCGCTGCTGACGAAGGCGCTCGGCGAGACGGTGTACATGGTGGCGGTGTCGATGGCGATCGCGACGGCGTTCGGGGTGCCGCTGGGCGTGCTGTTGAATGTGACGAGCGCGGGGCAAATTCTCGAGAGCCCGGCGCTCAACCGAGTGATCGGCTCGATCGTCAACGCAATCCGCTCGATCCCGTTCATAATTTTGATGGTGGCGATCATTCCCTTCACGCGACTGTTGGTCGGGACGGCAATCGGGACGACGGCGGCAATGGTGCCGTTGGTTATTGCGTCGGTGCCGTTCATCGGTCGGCAAGTCGAAACTTCGCTCAAGGAGGTGCCGTACGGGTTGATCGAGGCGGCGCAATCGATGGGCGCGACGCCGTTGCAAATCATCACGAAAGTTTTATTGCCCGAGTCGATGCCGTCAATCGTGGCGCAATTGACGACGGTGATAATCGCTCTGGTCGGCGAGTCGGCGATGGCGGGCGCGATCGGCGGCGGCGGGCTGGGGGATTTGGCGATTCGATACGGATATCAACGGTTCCGCCCCGATATCATGTTGGCGACGGTCGTGATATTGATTGTGCTCGTGCAGTTGGTGCAGTTCGCGGGCAATACCCTCGCGCGGTCGCTCAACAAAAAATAATTTTTCCCGCCCGCCCTTTATTCCCTGCAGGCATCGGATTTGGGGGGCGCCGACGACGCTCCCGCCCAATGTGTTCGGCGCCCAACAGGGAACGCGATCCCACCCGGCGCCGTCGGCGCCCCATTCCCCGATCGGGCTGCCGCCTTCGAAGGGCGCTGCCACCTTCGACGGGGGCCGCTGCTTTCGACAGTCGCCGCCGGTTTTGACGGGCGTCACTGCCTTCGACGAGCGCCGCCGCTTTTGACAGTCGCCGCCGCTTTCGACGAGCGCCGCTGCCTTCGACGGGCTCCGCTGCTTTCGACAGTCGCCGCCGGTTTTGACGGGCGTCGCTGCCTTCGACGGGCTCAGCCGGTTTCGACGAGTGCCGCTGACTTCGACAGTCGCCGCCGCCTTCGACGGGCGCTGACTTCGACGGGCGCCGCTGCTTTTGGGTCGAAGGGCTTGCCATTCATGGGCGGGTGGGCGGGAGAAAAACTTATTGACTTGACGATTGCGCGGCGATAAAATATTTGGCGTTCAACAGATTTTTCCGATCGAGGAGGATTTTTTGATGAGAAAACTTTTGGCGATCGCGGCATCGATGATGACTGCGGCGATGCTTTTCACCGGTTGCGGCGGCGGCGGCGGCGAAGCCCCCGAACAAAAAACCGCTCAGGAAATGAAAACGGTCAAGATCGGCGCAACGCCCGTCCCGCACGTTGAGATTCTCGAGCAGATAAGATCCGATCTCGAGAAGGACGGCGTCACGCTTGACATCGTCGAGTTCAGCGATTACGTCCAGCCCAATATCGCGCTCAACGACGGCGAACTCGACGCCAACTTCTTCCAACATCAGCCCTATCTTGACAACTTCGTTGCCGAGCACAAGGAGATGAAGATCAAGAGCGCCGGCGGCATTCACATCGAGCCGATGGGCATCTATTCGCTCAAGATCAAAAATCTCGACGAACTTCAAGACGGCGCAAGCGTCTCGATCCCCAACGATCCCACCAACGGCGGTCGCGCGCTCCTTCTTCTGTCGAAAGCCGGTCTGATCACGCTGAAGGAAGGCGTCGGAGCCGAGGCCACCGTTCAGGATATCGTCGGCAATCCGAAGAACATCCTGCTTCAGGAAGTCGAGGCGGCTCAAGTGCCGCGCACGCTCGAGGACGTTGATGCCGCCGTCATCAACACCAATTTCGCAATGCAGGCTCAACTCGTGCCTACCAAGGACGCCATGTTCATGGAGGACAGCACTTCGCCGTATGTCAATATCGTGGTCGTGCGCGACGGCGATGAAACCCGCCCCGAGATCGAAACTCTGATGAAGCATCTCAAGTCCGACAAGGTCAAGGATTTCATTGACGAAAAATATAAGGGCGCGATCGTTGCGGCGTTCTGATCGATAATCGAAAAAAATAAAGCCCGTTGTCGGTCGACGCGGGCAATTTTTATGAGGAGGAATGAATTTTGTTGACGGCATTGATGGTGGTCGACGCGATCGTGGCAATCGTGTTGATCGGAGCGATCCTCGGTCAAGAGCCGAAGTCGGCGGGCATGGGCGGAATGGACGGCGGCGGCGACACGGTCTTCAGCGGCAAGGCGCGCGGGATGGACGCCTTCCTCGCTCGAGTAACGATTGTATTCGGATTGCTGTTCGCGGTGATCACGATGATCATCGCCAAGATGACGGCTTAGGGGTCGATGACGATGATTATAAAAGGCGCCGAAAGTTTTTTGTTGCGCGGCGGCTCGAAAGGAGTGCTGCTGATCCACGGCTTCACGGGCAATCCGGCGGAGCTTCGATTGTTGGGAGAATACCTGTGCTCGACGGGCTTGACGGTGCTGTGCGTTCGGTTGGCGGGGCACGGCACGACGGTCGGCAATCTGATGCGCACCACGCGCGAGGATTGGTTTCATTCCGTGCTCGACGGCGCATCGATCTTGAGCGGAGTGTGCGAAAAAATTTCGGTCGTCGGACATTCGATGGGCGGGCTGTTGGCGTTGAAATTGGCGGCAACGGTCGAGCTCGATCGGCTGGTGGTAATGTCGGCGCCGATCTTCGTCGATGAGTCGATGCGATTGAGCGAGCTTCCTCCGCGCGGAGAGTGTGGAACGCTGGTCGTGCACAAACCGCGTCGGTCGCTGAAGGACGTACCGACGGGCGTCAACGACGTCTATCGGAGCATGCCGTTGGTGAGCGTGCACGAGTTGGTCAACTTGATCGACGAGACAAAAAAAATATTGCCGCGCGTTTCGACTCCGACGCTCATTATGCACGGCACGGTTGACCACACTGCGCGGCTCGAGAGTGCTCAATTCATATTCGATCGAGTGTCGTCGACCGTCAAAGACATAATTTTGCTCGAGGACATGGGGCATCTGTTGCCGCTTAAAGACGGGCGCGAAAAGGTTTTTGAGCTGACCGCGCAATTTTTGAACGGGGAGTGATTGACGTTGTCAAAAAAATTGATCGAGACCGCGATCCCGCTCGAGGCGATCAACAAAGCTTCCGCGCGGGAGAAATCAATACGGCACGGGCATCCGTCCACGCTCCATTTGTGGTGGGCGCGCCGACCGTTGGCAACCGCCCGCGCCGTACTCTTCGCCTCCATCGTCGATGCTCCCGACGAGAATGATAAGCGCCGTCAAGAGAAACTCTCCGAGCTGATCGAAAAGATGGTGCAGTGGGAGAATCGCTCCGACAAAACGATTTGGAACGATGTGCGCGAAGAATTGCGGGCGGCGGCGCCGGAGCTGCCGGCAGTACTCGATCCTTTTGCGGGCGGCGGCACCATTCCTCTCGAGGCTCAACGACTCGGACTCGAGGCGCATGCCGCCGATCTCAATCCCGTCGCCGTCATCATCAACAAGGCGATGATCGAGCTGCCCTTTCTGTTCAAGGATCGCCCGCCCGTCAATCCCGACGCTCAACAAACTTACGGCAACGATACCGATTGGCACGGCGCTCAAGGTTTGGCGGTCGACGTCGAGTATTACGGTCGACGCTTAAAAAAATTGGCGGCTGAAAAAATCGGCGCCTTATATCCGACGGTCACGCTCGACGACGGCTCGGAGGCGACGGTCATCGCTTGGATTTGGGCGCGGACGGTGGCGTGCAACAATCCCGCCTGCCTGAAAACTTTTCCTTTGGCTCATTCGTTTGTGTTGTCGAAAAAACGAGGTGACGCCGTCGAGCCCGTCATCGACGACGACGCGCAATTTCATTTCGAGATCGTCAAGGGCGCGCCGAGCATTGACGGCACCATCAATCGCCTTGGCGGCAAGTGCATTCATTGCGGCGCCAACGTCAAATTCGAGCACATCAGAGCCGAGGCGCGCGCCGGACGTTTGGGCGTGCGCTTGATGGCGATCGTTGCCGAGGGCAAGAGCAAACGGAGTTATTTGTCGCCGAACGATGAGCACGTCAAAGCCGCCGACGTGCCCAAGCCCGAGGACACGATCGATGCGCCGCTCCCTGAGAAAGATACTCGAGCGTTCTTCACGACATTATACGGCTTGGATAATTATAACAAGCTGTTCACCAATCGGCAGTTGACGGCGCTGACGACCTTCAGCGATCTGATCTCCGACGTGCGCGCGGAGGCGGTGAAGGACGGCTGCGATAAAAATTATGCCGATGCCCTTGCCACGTACCTTGCGCTCCTCGTCGATCGTCTCTCAATGTTTAATTCGAGTAACTGCCGCTGGAATCCGTTGCGTGACGGACTCGCTCAAGTTTTTACGCGACAGGCAATCCCGATGATATGGGACTATGCCGAAGCCAATCCCTTTTCCAACTCCACCGGTAGCTTCGATAGTATGTTGGATGGGATCGTAAAATGTATTCGAGAGTTGCCGGCGACGGTCGAAAGTGAAGCTCATCAATTCGACGCCGCAAAGCCATTTGAGCTCGGCAACGTTTTAATCTCGACCGATCCGCCTTATTACGACAATGTACCATACGCCGACCTGTCGGATTTTTTTTATGTCTGGCTCCGTCGCTCGATCAAAAAAATTTATCCGCGCCTGCTCATGAAAATGTCTCTGCCGAAGGACGAAGAGCTGATCTCCAATCCGTATCGGCACGGCGGCAAAGACTCCGCGCGGAGCTTTTTCGAGGACGGGATGCGGACGGCGCTCAAAAATATTTACGACGCCTCAACCGTCGATTTCCCGACGACGATCTATTACGCGTACAAACAGGACGACGATAAAGCCGACGCCGATCGACTGTCAAGCGGTTGGGAGACGATGTTGCGCGCGATCATCGACGCGGGCTTCATCATCACGGCGACGTGGCCGGTTCGGACGGAGCGTGCGGGTCGAATGCGCGACAACGACTCAAATGCGCTGTCGACGTCGATCGTGATCGTATGTCGCAAGCCGCCCGCGCCTAAGGAGTCGACTTCGTACAATCGCTTCCTGCACGAGATGATGTTCCGCTTGGAGCCGCGGCTGGTCGAGCTGCAGAAGGCAAATCTGTCGCCGGTGGACATGTCGCAAGCGGCGATCGGACCGGGCATGGAGCTTTACTCAAAATACTCGATGGTGCAACGCGGGGACGGTCGGGTGATGGACGTTCGTAGCGCGCTGCAATTGATCAACAAGGTGCTCGACGACTTCCTAAACAGTCAGGACTCGGAGCTCGACGACGAGTCGAAGTTTTGCGTGGAGCTCTACAAGCAGGTCGGGTTCGAGGAGATCAAATTCGGCGAGGCGCAACTGTTGGCGACGGCGAAGAACGTCTCGTTGACGCGCATAAAGGAGCTGGGCATAATCGAGTCGGGGCGCGGGACGGTTCGACTGTTGCGGCGCGAGGAGCTGGCGGATCACATCGACAACGTGTGGGCGCTGACGCAGCGGGCGGTGTTTTGGGAGCAAACCGACGGCGGCGCGGAGGATTGCGTAAAGAATCTGCTGATCGATCACGAAAGAAAAATGGAGCCGGTCAAGCGGCTGGCGTATCGGCTGTACAATCTGTCGGACGTGCAGGGCAACGCGACGGAGGCGCAAGGCTACGGTCAATTGGTGGAGGCGTGGGATCAGATAATCGATCAGCTGAGGGCGCAAAAAGAGCAGCGCGCGCATGGACAGATGACGTTGAAAAATATGGAGTGATCAATGATGCGAGCGGAGATTATCGGTCGAACGTTTCAATGGGATGACGATAAGGCGCGGCGCAATAAAATTAAACATGGTATCAGTTTTGAGACGGCCGCCTTGGTGTTCGAGGATGAGAATCGGATCGAGCGGTATGACGAGGAGCACAGTGTTGACGAAGATCGTTGGATCACGGTCGGCAAGGTCGGAGATATATTGTTTGTGGTGTATACGGAGCGCGGCAAGGACATCAGATTGATCCCGGCGCGAGCGGCGGATGAAGATGAAAGGCGTGAATACGATGAATGCAATTCGAGTGACGATCCCTGAAGGGACGAAGCCAACGGCGGAGCAATTGGCGGAGGTACGAGCAGCAGTTCGGCGCCCGATCGTTTACGATAAAGACTGCCCCAAACAGACGACCGAACAGTTGAAACGGTTCCGTCGAGTAAATCCGCGCGGAGCATCGGCATCGGTCAAGCAGAATGCGGTCGAGGGGGCAGCATTATGAGCAATGACAATTTGATCGAAAACCACGAACTGGTCGGTCGCGCGCTCAACAATCAGTTGCGACCGGTGCTCTCGAGGCAAATGTTTCAATACAATCGAGCGAACGAACCGCAGTTGACGAAACAACGGAAGGCGTGGCTCGACGAGCTGAGCGCGATTCGAAACGATTGGGCGCATGCCAATTACGACAAGTTCACCGACGCGTACGTGGAGCGAGCGCTGGACACGATGATGCTTTTTTGTAAGGGGCTCGATGACGAGATTGCCGACAAGTTCCGCGCGGAGCTGCAAAAATTTCAGGCGTTGCACCCGAACGAGGCGGAGATCGATGACGGCGACCTGCAATTTTTTCATCTCGAGGGCGATTATCCGAGTTGGTCGGAAGTCATTCGACCGAACCCCGACGTGGAGGACGGCACCTTCAAAAAGGCGGAGTTCGCCGCCGACTTGTCCGCGGTTGCCGCCGGCGAAAGCAAATTGATCGAGTATCAAGACGCGACGGAATTTTTTCGGCGGACATATTTGACGGCAGGAATGAAGCGGCTGATGTTGGAGGCGCTCGATCGGCTGGTCAAGGGCAACGGCGAGCCGGTCATCGAAGTGAAAACGCCGTTCGGCGGCGGCAAAACGCATTCGATGATGGCGCTGTATCATCTGTTCAATCGAAAATACAATCCGCTGACGGTCGACGAGGGCGTGCAAAAGTTATTGGTGGAGGCGCAAATCAGCGATCTGCCGAATGACATAGCGATCGCGGTGGTGGTGGGCACGGCGCTCAATCCCGAGCGCGCGAGCGATATCCCCGAGCTCGAGGGCGTGCAAGCGCACACGCTGATGGGGGAAATGTTTTCGCAGTTGGCGCGCTCCGCCGGTCGATTCGATCTTTATGAGAAATACATTCGGCTCAACGATGAGCGCGGCACATCGCCCGGCGTCAAAGACCTTCGCGCGTTCCTCGACGGATGCGGGGGCTGTCTGATATTGATAGACGAGCCGGTTCCGTACGGCAAGAAAATTTATAAGGGGCTCGACGACGCGAACGTCAACTTTGATCGATTCATCGTCTTTCTGCAAGAATTGACGGAGGCGGTGCGGACGAGTGAACGGAGCATTTTGGTGGTATCGCTGCCGCAATCGGAGATCGAGATCGGCGTGAGCGACGGCGGTCGTGAGGTGCTTCGGACGATCGAACATCATTTCGGACGAGTGCAATCGGTGTGGAGTCCCGTCGAGGCGCATGAGAGTTTTGAGATCGTTCGGCGGCGCTTGTTTCAACCGTGTCGGCTCGAAAAGGAGCGGGACGAAATTTGCGCGGAGTTTGCGTCGATGTACAGTCGCGGCTCAAAAATATTTCCGATCGAGACGCGGGAGGCGCGCTACATCAATCGAATGAAGGCGTGTTATCCGATCCATCCGATGTTGTTCGATTTGCTTTACGAGCGGTGGGCGACGATCGAAAAGTTTCAGCGGACGCGCGGGGTGCTGCGGCTGATGGCGACGATCGTGCACAAGTTGTATGAAATCCGCGATCGGCGCCCGATGATCATGCCCGGGTCGATCGTGTTCGATAAGGACGTGGTTGGCGAGCTGCTGAATTATTTGCCGAGCAATTGGCAGTCGATCATCGACAAAGAAATCGACGGGGAAGATTCGGCTCCGCGTCGCTTGGAGGAGACGGCTCATCAGAAGCAACAGCAGATGGGGCGGCGGCTGACGCGGACGCTTTTTATGGGGAGCGCCCCGACGGCGCGCGGACAAAACGTGCGCGGGCTCGAGTTGAAAGAGATAATGTTGGGGGTGTTGATGCCGAGCGATCGCTCCGACGCGGGCAAGTTCAAAGACATGCTCGGCAAGCTCAAGTCGAAGCTGACGTATCTGTACTCGAACGAGACGCATTATTGGTTTGACGGGCGTCCGACGCTGCGGAAGGTGGCGGAGGCGAAGGAGCAAACCATCAGCGACGAGGACGTGCGCTATGAGATAATCGATCGGCTCGACACGGACATGAAACTCGGTTCGTGGTTCAACGCAAAGCACATCACCTCAGATCCGACGCGGGTGCCGGATGCGGCGTTGGTTCGATTGGTGGTGCTGCCGCCGGATGTGCCGTATGAACGGCGCTCGAATGAAAAATCGCCGACGTTGCTGGCGGCGGAAAAAATTTTGATGTATGCGGGCAAGGAAACCGAGCGTCTGAACAAAAATATGCTGTTGTTCTTGGCGGGCGACAAAGCGGGGCTTGATTCGCTGAAGAAATTGGTGCGGCAGCTGATGGCGTGGACGGCGTTGTCGAAGGAGCGCGAGGAACGCAATTTCGATCGAAAGCAGCTCGAGGAGATCGAAAAGAACATCGCCGAACTCGAGAGGAGCGTGAAGACTCAGGAGTCGGCAGCGTATAATTATTTGTTGGAGCCGACGGCGCCGGCGGACAAGCTCAAGAAGATCGATTGGCAAGTGTTCAAGCTCAACTGCATGGATCGACCGAACATCGAGGTTATAGGGGAGCGGCTTCGGAGCGGCGACTCGATCCTGTGGAATTTGGCGCCGAATCATTTGGCGGCGGAGCTCGAGAAGTATGTATTCAAGCGCGCGCCGCATATATCGCTGAAGGATTTGTGGGAGTATTTGACGCGCTACCTTTACGCGCCGCGGCTGTACGATCGGCGGGTGCTGTTCGACGCGGTGCGGATTGGTGTGCGCGAGGGAGTTTTCGGTTTGGCGGAGAGCTTCGACGAGGAGTCGGGCAATTACATCGGGCTGGTGATGAACGAGCCGATCACGATCGAGTCATTGGCGCAATTGTTGGTTCGACGGGAAGCGGCAGAGGCGCAATTAAAAATCGAGGAGCCGCTCGTCGAGGAGGACACGACTTCGGAGCTGCCGCCGACGACGTTCGAGCCGGAGGTCGATGAGGAACTGTTGCCGACGCGGTTTTCGATGGTGGCGGCATTGGATTTGGAGCGACCGTCGCACGGGATCGATCGGGCGGTAAATGAAATCGTCGACATACTGACGAGTTTGGAGCGCGCGGACATTTCGATCGAGTTGGTGATCAGAAGTCATGTGCCGGACGGGATTCCCGAGCCGGAGGCGGAGGCATTGCAGCAGAACTGTCAACTGCTCAAAGCGAAAAGTTTTCGGCTCGATCCCTGAAAAGCCTCAACTGTTCGCGCACCAGCCCGTCGAGCGCCCGCATTCCCAATAGTTCAACCGGCGCCCGATCGTCCGTCAAGATGTGATCGCCTCCGCGCGGAGCGTGCCAATCGTTTTCGATCTCGATCATCAACCGTCGAAGTTCCCCGTCCTCGAGCGAAGCCGCCCGCTCCGACAATCGATCCAACGTCCCGACCGTCGGCGAAGCAAACAGTTCCCGATTCGTCCCGCGCCCCACGTCGACCAGCCGCACTTCCGAAAAATTTCGGGCGATCGTGTCGGTCAGATAATCGTTGATGCTCCCCTCCGACTCGTCGCGCAGACTCATGTTGACGATCATCACTCCGTCCGCCGTCAAGTGATCACGCACCATCGAGAAAAATTCCGTCGAGCTCATTTGGAACGGGATGGTGATGTCCTGATAGGCGTCGACCATTATCACGTCGAACTTTTCATCGACCGATTGAAGGTACGCCCGCCCGTCATACGTCACGACCGGTATGTCCGACGGCAGCCTGAAGTATTCTCGAGCGAGCGCGGTGATCTTCTCATCGATCTCCACGCCGATTATTTTCGAGCGCGGGAAATAATGTCGACAGCGCTCCGCGAACGTCCCCGCGCCCATCCCGAGCACCAGCACTTTCATCTCCGCCCGATCCGACGTGAGCACCGGCGCCGCCAACGCGTAATCGTAATACATGCCCGTCAGCTGCCGATCCTTGACGCGGATCGATTGCACGCCGAACATCACGTTGGTCGACAGGATCGTCCGTTGAGGATTGTCGCGCACCTGCAGATAGTTGTAGATCGACTCGTCCTCGAGCGTCACATCAGAGCGCCAAAACGCAAAGCTGCCGGAGGCTCCGAGCAGACTCAGCACAATGAATGCGGTCGTCGAGACGGCGATCATTTTTTTGTTTCGACCGTCGAAGAGGAAATAAATCAGCCCGATGATCAAGAGGATGCTCGAGAAAATCAGAAAGGTCGCGGCGGTGCCGACGGCGGGAATCGCCACGAAGGTCGGGATGAACGTGCCGATAATCGAGCCGACGGTTTGAAACGCGCCGAGGTTGCCGACGACCTTGCCGTTGTGGTCGAGACTGTCAGTCGCGTACTTGACCAGGCAGGGCGTGACGGTGCCGAGCAGGAACAAGGGATAAACGAAAATCGTCATGCACGAGAGGAACGCCGCCCACGTCAGAAGGTTGGTGTCGATGGTTTTGATGAGAACGCCGGCGATGAGGACGATGATGTATTTGCCGGCGAAGGGGATCGCGGCAATCCAGAGCGCGGCGATGATGATACGACGGTAGAGGAGCGCGGGGTTTGAATCTCGATCGGCAAGGCGTCCGCCGTAAACGTTGCCAAGCGCCATTGCGATCATGATCGTGCCGATGATGATCGTCCAGACGATTTGAGACGAGCTGAAATACGGTGCCAACAATCGACCGGCGCCCAGCTCGACCGCCATCACCGCCATGCCCGCAAAGAACTCCGTCGCGTACAGATAAAATTTATTGTGCAGCAGCATTGACTCACCCTTGAAAAATTTATTGCCTTTGACAGGCAGGATTATTATAATCGGCGCGGCTGAAAAAATAAATTGCGGAGGCGATGTAAATGTTTTCGTTCGAGGTGTTTCCGCCCAAAAAGGATATGCCCGTCGACGTCATCTACGACACGCTCGATCATCTGTCCGATCTCGAGCCCGATTTTATTTCCGTCACGTGCGGCGCCGGAGGCTCCTCCGACAACGCCGCCGCCCGCATGATTGAGGTCGCCGCCGCCATCAAACACAAGTATCGCCGTCGTGCCGTCGCGCATCTGCCGTGCATCAATCTCTCGCGCGCCGACGTCGATCAAACCCTCGCCGAACTCGATCGCCTCGAAATTCATGACATCCTCGCGCTCCGCGGCGATCGCGTCCCGGGCGTCGAGCCGAAGAACGATTTTCCTCACGCCGTCGATTTGATCGCTCACATCCGTCAGAAAACCGATCGGAAGTTCAAAATCTACGCGGCGTGTTATCCCGAGGTGCACACCGAAGCGCCCGACTTCGATACCGATCTCAATCATCTCAAGGCGAAGGTCGATGCGGGCGTCGACGGTCTGATATCGCAACTCTTCTTCGACAACAATGCCTTCTACTATTTTCGGGAGCGCGCTCAACGGCTCGGCATCGACGTGCCCATCGAAGCCGGCATCATGCCCGTCACCAAGAAGAAGCAGATCGAGCGCATGGTCAATC
>CAMKFB010000029.1 GCA_946411735.1 uncultured Selenomonadales bacterium | reverse complement strand
GAACTCGCGACGGGGACGGGGCGCCCGCGGCGGACGGGCTGGCTCGACGCGTGCGTGGTTCGATACGCGGGAATGTTGAGCGGGATCGATTACATGGCGGTGACGCGGCTTGACATTCTCGACAGCTTTGACGAGATCAAAATGTGCGTCGGTTACAAGCTCGACGGCAAATTGTTGAATGAAATACCGGCGTCGCTGAAAGTTTTGGCGCGCGTGGAGCCGGTGTATGAAACGTTCGAAGGTTGGCGGGAGCCGATCAGCGCGCTCAGGACGTATGATGAGCTGCCGTCGAACGCAAAAAAATATCTCGAGCGGATGTCGGAAGTGACCGGCATCGGGCTCGGGATCATATCGGTCGGTCCCAATCGCGATCAGACGATCGTCATGAAGGAAATAATTTGATCTAAACAATTGTTGTCGCCCTATAAGCCGGCGGCGAGGGTCGAGAGATTTACGTTGACGACGACGTCTTGATAGTACGGCTCCGAGAGCGCGAGACCTTCGGGCGTGTCAAAATCCTTCGGACGATTTGAATCGTCGGCGGGCACGACCACCCAAAAGATCACATCGACTTGCTTCGAAGTCAAAGCGACCGCGCGAGCGCCGCTGTCAATCTGCACGAGCTCGATATTCTTGCCGATCCGACGGCTGATCTCCGACAGCACCGCCGTATTAAATCCCGCAGGCGTCCCGTCGGCAAGCACCAAATCAAGCGGCGGCAGATCGCCCGTCACGCCAACCTTGATCGTCTCGGCGCCGGCGATCTCCGTAATATCGACCGCTTGAGGAGCCTCCGTCGCATTGCGGACGTATTTGTCGATCAGCGCCTCGAGCGTGCCGTCCGCCTTCATAGCCTCGATCGCACCGTCGAAAGAATTTTTCAAGGCATCATCCTCTTGACGCATCGCACAACAAAAATCGTCGACAAGCCGCACCATTTGATCTTCGTTTATGACAAGGTCGGAGTTGTTCGCGGTCATATATTTGGCGACGCTGCCGTAAGTCCGAATCGAATCGATGCTCTTCGACTCGAGCGCCATCTGCATCGAAGTGAAGTTGTCGTAGAAGTTCAGCGTCCCTTCGTCGGAGTATTGAGCGGCTTGCTCCGGCGTCGCGTTCAATTGCATGAGCGCTCCGACCTTCGGCACGGCTTTCTCGTCGCCGCCCGTCGAACCGCAACCGCTCATCGCCAGAATCATCAACATGAGCAAAATAAACTTCTTCATGTTTAAAAATCCTTTCTTGTTGTCGAAAGATGCTCCGCGCTCGGGGCATTATTTTTTTTCAACTGCATAACGAAGATCGCCGCAAAGATCAACAGCCCGATCACGTCCGTCATCATCCCGGGCTTGATCATCATCAGCCCGCCGCTTCCGAGGATCAATCGCTCGACCGTCGACATCGGTCGCAATAAATATCCGATTAGTGACGACGACAGCGCCACCATCCCCACCACCGCCGTCATCAGCGCCAATATCAGCCCGCCCGTCACGCCGTTGATCAATAAAAGCTCCGGATTCAACACGAACATGTACGGGATGATGAACGCCGCGATCGCCAGCTTCGACGCGTTTACGCCCGTTTTGAGCGCGTTGCCGCCGCTGATGCCCGCCCCCGCATACGCCGCCAACGCCACCGGCGGTGTCACGTCAGCGATGATGCCGAAGTAGAACACAAACATGTGCGCCGCCAATATCGGCACGCCCAATTGCAGCAGCGCCGGCGCCGCGATCGTCGAGGTGATGACGTAATTCGCCGTCGTCGGCACGCCCATCCCCAACACGATCGCCGTCAGCATCGTGAAGAACATCGACGGCAACATCAGCCCGCCCGACAGCTCGAGCAAACCCGACGCCATTTTCAAGCCGACGCCCGTCTTCGTCACCACGCCGATGATGATCCCCGCCGCCGCGCACGCGACGAGAACTCCGAGCACGCCGCGCGCGCCCTTCTCGAGTCCCTTGACGATCTCGATCGGAGCCATGCGCGTCGATTTCCTCAGCACCGAGCACATGATCGACAGCACCATCGCCACCAGCGCCGCCCGCATCGGAGTGTAACCGCTCACCAACAGGTAGACGATCGTGATCAGCGGGATCGCCAAATGCCCCCGCTCGCGCAATATCTCTCCGAACTTCGGCAGTTGATCGCGCGGGATTCCTTTGAGGTTGCCGCGTTTCGCCTCGAAATGCACGCCCAACCATACGCCCAAAAAGTACAGCACCGCCGGAATGATCGCCGCTTTGACGATTTCGATGTACGGGATGCCGACGAACTCCGCCATCAGGAACGCCGCCGCACCCATCACAGGCGGCATCAATTGCCCGCCCGTCGACGCCGCCGCTTCCACCGCGCCCGCGAAATCTTTGTGGTAGCCCAGCTTTTTCATCATCGGGATTGTCAACGAGCCCGTGCCGACCACGTTCGCTACCGATGAGCCGCTAACCGTCCCCATCAGCCCGCTCGAGAGCACCGCCACTTTCGCCGGTCCGCCCGACGCCCAGCCCGCTACCGCGTTCGCCAGGTCGATGAAAAATTTGCCCAGCCCCGTCGATTCCAAATATGCGCCGAACAGGATGAACAGAAAGATGAACGTCGACGAGACGCCTAACGGGATGCCGAAAATGCCCTCCGTCGTGAAGAAGATGTGGCTGATGAAATCCTCGAGCTCCAGCCCGCGATGCGCAAAGATGCCGGGCATGTATTGTCCGCCGAAAGCGTACGCGATAAATACCGTCACGACACAGACCATCGGCAGCCCCACCACGCGCCGCGCCGCCTCGATCACCAACGCGATCCCGATCGCGCCCACGATTATGTCAGTCGTAGTCGGCAGCGCCGCGCGGAGGATCAGCGCTCGATACTCGATCACGATGTACGCCGGAGCCGCCGCCCCCAGCACCGCCAACACCACGTCCGACGGATGGAGTTTCGTTCGGCTCCACGATTTTCGCATCGGATATAGCAAAAACGCCAGCGCCAATCCGAAGCCCAGATGTATCGAGCGTTGGAGCCAGGCGTCGAGCACGCCGAACATCGCCGTGTACAGTTGAAACACCGAAAACGAAATCGCCAGTGCCGACACGAAAATTTTCATCGCGCCCGCATACTCCATCGTGTTCGATTCGTTGTCGAATTTCTTCAGAACCTCCGCCGACGTCATCGTTCGATCAGCCATCAGTCGACCCTCCCGACGACCGCTTGAACGTAGATCGCGCACTCCAGCCGCTTCTTTTGAATTTCGCAGCCGACCTCGTAAGGCTGTCGAATGTCGCCGTTGAATAAATCCGCGTTCGCGTGGCAGCCGCCCGAACAGTAAAACCGCGCCCAACATTCCCGACACTTGGGCTTGTTGAGCACGTGAGAGCGCCGAAAATAATCCTGCAATCCGCGCGGATCGTCGACGCCGCCAAATACCGAGCCCAGTCGATATCCTTCGCGCCCGACGAATTGATGACACGGATATAAATCGCCGTTCACATCAACCGCAAAATACTCGTGCCCCGCCCCGCAGCCCGACAGCCGCTTCGCCACGCACGGTCCGTTCGACAAGTCGACGTTGAAGTGGAAGAAGAAAAAGCCCCGCCCCGCACGTCGACGCTCCAAATACGCCTCTGTCAATCGATCGTACTCGTCGCGAATGCGCGGCAAATCCTCCGACGTGAAGCCCAACGGCGAATCCTTCAACACAACCGGCTCGACGCTCAATACATCAAAGCCCGCGTCGTGGAGCGATAACACATCATTGGTAAAATCGAGATTGCGTCGAGTGTAGGTGCCGCGCAAGTAATAATTCGAGCCGCCGCGACTATCGACCAGCCGCTTGAAATTCGCCCGCGCCCGATCGTACGAGCCGCGCCCCGTCGAGTCCGGACGCATCGCGTCATGAATTTCCTTGCGACCGTCGAGACTCAGCACGACAGAGATATTATTGTCGTTGAGCCAATCGATCGCGCCGTCGTTGAGTAGCATGCCGTTGGTCGTCAGAGTCAACTTGAAAATTTTATTGGAATCAATTTCGCGAGCGCGGACATATTGCGTCACCGCTTTGACGGTTTTCATGTTGATCAGCGGCTCGCCGCCGAAGAAATCAATCTCGCAATGCCGACGGTTGATCGATTTTTTGATAAGGAAATCGACCGCCGCCCGTCCGACCTCCGCGCTCATCAACCCCCGCGCTCCGTACGAACCGCCGTCGCCGAAACAATACTTGCAGCGTAGATTGCAATCCTGCGCGACCATCAGACACAGCGATTTGACGATGCCCGATTGCTTGAATGTCGGAGGCACATCGATCTCGGGTGCGAATAACAGTTGCGCGTCGATCAGCTCATGCAGTTCGCTCAACGCCTCGTCGAGCTCGGCGGGCGAATATCGCTCGGCAAGCTCCGCGCGGACGTCGTCGTCGTTGCTGCCGTCGAATAGATCCATCACGTCAAAAATCATTTGGTCTACCAGATGAACGGCGCCGCTGTTTATGTCGAGGAGAATGTGCGCGTCGCCCTGCCGGAATTTGTGAATGCGCCTGTCGATATCAATCAGTCCCTTCGTCCAAAAAAAAATTCCTGCCACCATTTTAATGCATGACAGAAATTTTTTCAATGCCCGGCTCGCGCGCGTTACTTCGATTGACGCTCGCAAACTTGGTTGCCGACGGTGCAGCTGGTCTTGCACGCCGATTGGCACGACGCTTGGCACTCGCCGCAGCCGCCGCTCTTCATGCTCGACTGCAGAGTCGGTTTGTTGATGGTCTGAATGTGTTTCATGCGATTCGCCTCCTTTCCTGATTTTTGGGGGCGCCACCACCGCTCCCACCCACAGTGGTTGGCGCCCAACAGAGAACGCAATGCCCACCCGCGGCGGCGGCGCCCAATTATTATATCAATCGAGCCGACAAATTTCAAGGCGCCGCTCCACGAACGTCACCACCTTCAAGCCCAACTCACGCGCAAACTCCGTCGCCCGATCGAAATGCGCGCCGATCGCCTCTGCCTTGTGCGCGTCCGAGCCAATCGTGATGTACCGCCCGCCCATCGACCGATACCGCGCGTAGATCGGACATAATTCTTTCAGCGCCCGCCGAGATCCAAGCCGCCGCGTGTTGAGCTCCAAAACTTTTTCCCGCTCGATCACTATCGACAGCACCCGATCGATCCGATCGTGGAACATCGCATAATCAAGCTCGGGATCGTCATATGGCGCCGCTCGACAGATGTAATCGATGTGACCGAGCACGTCATAGTCGGCAACCGCGCTCTCCTCGATCATCGCGTCGAAGTACCGCTCGTACGCCGTCGCCTTGTCCTTGCCCTCGTAGTACTCGGGATAATAGATGTCGTAGTCGTCGACCAAATGTATCGAGCCAATCACCTGATCGAACGGTCCGCGCTTGATGAACGCATCGTTGATCGCTCGACACGATCGGCGCAGCCCAATTTCGACGCCGAGCCGAACTCGATCCGAGCGAAGCGCGCTATACTCCTCGAAATACGCGTCGGGATCGAAGGTAAAGTCCGCCGCGCCCGGCAAATCGTAATCAAAGTGGTCGGTGAATACCACGCCGATATTCAAGCGCTCCGCGCGGAGAATCGCCTCGTGCGGGCTCATCTCCGAGTCGGCGGAGTACTTTGTGTGCATGTGGCTGTCGAAAATCATTTCATCAGCTCCTCAAAAATCCTTTGGCTCTGCACTGAGCATTAAAACTTTGCCGTTTTCTAACAATGCTTGACTGTATCGAATATCTCCCTTTATCACAGACGAATACTTTTTAGAGCTTGCAGAAAAACTATCTAATATCGCCGCGCGTTCCGTAGAATTTAATGACGGACTCAACGTTTGTACTACTAAAAGAAACGCAATTGCTGCAGCTCGAGCCTCTGCATTACGAGCATCTCCGTTCAATACAAGTATCTTGGTAATGTGAATGCTTTTTATGAGATTGGTTTTCTTGTCTATTTTTCCGAGCAGGTAAAAGCTCTGAATGTATTGTTGACCGAATGAGTCATAGTCTCTGCCGGGGACGAATTCAATGTTGTTTAACAGTAACTGCGGAACATTGCGGTTTAACACGTTTTGATTATACGCGGCTTTAAACTCATCGACGGTCAAGCCCAAATTCAATGCGTTTGAAGTTACGATTTTAGGAGATTCCGCAGGTATATTTGTAGATTTAGTTTGCGACGGTTTATGATCGCCCCAAATCGCAACGACGATAAATAAGACAGCAATACTGCCGAGTATCTTTTTCAGGTTCATAATAATCTCCTCATGAGTAGCACATCGATAGCATCGATCGGTGCGTCTGGATATGCGACGGCTTTTTGTGGGCGCCGCCGACGCGCCCGCCCCCCGAGTGCGGCGCCCAACAGAGACCGTTGCTCCACCCTGCGTCGTTGGCGCCCCTCGAGCGTTGCGCGCTCATCTGGCGACCGCCTCCTCCACGCTCAGGCAAGCCAAGCGGCGAACGCTTTGACCGTCAAGCGCCCGCCCGTCAAAAACATTATCCGATTAAACAACTGCTCGTCGCACGCTATCACTCTCAGCCCGTTGAGCTCCAAAAAAACCAACATCGCATGCGCCGCCGTCCGCTTGTTGCCGTCCACGAACGGATGATTTTTCAGCAAGCCGAAGCACAGTTGCGCCGCCTTCTCGTAAATCGAGCCGTACAGCTCCGCCCCGCCGAAGGTCTGAAACGGATTGTTCACCGCCGAGTCCAATAACGCGCCGTCACGCAACCCCGCCCCACCCGTCAATTGCTCGTTGAGTCGAAGCACGTCGCCCGTCGACAGCACTCGAAGCTCCGTCGACTCGATCGACGCCCTCACCGTAACCCGCTCCGTCGACACCGGCTCAAAAACGGCGCCCGGCGTTAAATCGTACGTCGCCAACATCGAATAGAGCCGCCCGCGCTCCTTCAAAATCTCGGCGCCGATCTTCAACACGTCCATCAGTCGAACGCCGCGTTCTTCGCGCCAATGTCTTTGCAGTTCGCCTCAATCAGTTTCTCCAGCTCCGAAGGAATGCCGTCCGGCACCTCCACCTCGACCGACAGCCGTATCCTAATGTCGCCGTCAAGCTCCGCAAAGTGCGACACCACTTCTTCCATGCAGTTTTTGAAAACTTTTTTCCAGCGCGCCGGATCAACATCCGTGTCCATATGAAAATACGTCTTCGGCGGTTCGACATCGGGATCCTCGACCGCCGACTCCGTAATCGTCTCGACCACCGGCTCTTCTATTGGCTCCTCGACCGCGCGCTCGACCGTCAAGACCTCCGTCGGCTGTTCGATCGACCGCTCGATCGGCGGCTCGATCGGAGCCTCCACCGGCGCCTCTTTGTATAACACGCCGTCCTTCAGCGCAAACAATTTCGCCTGCGCGCCACGATTGATCGCCCCGTATAACACCGTCAAATTACACAGCCGCGGCAGATAACAGTACTTCGAAAAATAATCCCAAAGCTCGAGCTTGCCCACCGAACCGCTCTCGCCCCAAATTTTGTACTCGTCCAGCGATCGCTTCAACGCATTCTCGCCAAAGCGATCATACAACAAGCCTGCGTTCATAAATTTTTCGTCCGCCGCCACAAAGTTGTCGCCCGTCGTGCAGTTGATGTCCTCAACCTGCCAGATAACGTCGCTCACCTTGTCCGACGTCGTCTCCGGCGCCAACAGCTTGCCGTACGCTTGCGACACCTTCATCTCGAAAAGTTCTCGCGCCGCCTTCAAACTGTTGTTGCCGTTCTTGCGTTGAATGTCGTCGAGATTCAAATTCTCCTCGTCCATCACCGCGCGCCACGCCATATATTCACGCGCCGCCTCCTCTAATACCTTCAGCCGATCCGCCGCCGCCGCCATGAATAACACCATGTTTTGACACCGACGCGGTTTTTCCCCGCGCATGCGCCAAATTTTTTCCGCCTCGACCTTCGCCGCGTTCATCCCCGATTTGTCGTCGTACACCTGCTTCGTCGACAGCACCACCAATCGCAACGAACCATCGTCCGGCACATCCGCCGAGCCGCGCGGAAATATGTGCACCGCATTTATGTGATCGCTCGACCGCCGCTTCCATTTCGCGTTGATGTGCTGCTCAATCTCATAGTCAACGTCGTCGGCACTGTACGTCTCGCGCTTGTCATCCACATATTTTCGCAACGTCGGCGTCACTCCGAACCACAATCGATCACGCTGCGAATACAAATAATACAGGCTCCCTTTCAGCGCCGACAGCGCGTTGTCGAACTGCCCAAAGTACTTCACCTCCGACGGTTGGAGCGCCCCCAGCATGATCTCCTTCTCGTCGAGCCCGCGAACCATGCTCTCTCGACTGCTCGGCGCCGTACCCAAAAAGATCGTCCGCGTGATTTTCCGCGCCGCATTCGTCTTGCCGAACCTGCCGCCGTCCAACTTCGCCGCCTTCGAGCCAATCCCGTCTACCTCGCTGTCAACGATCGTGCCCCAATTGTGCTTGAGCAGCTTCGTCAGCTCGTCGCGCACCGCCCCCTCCAACGGTATGTCGCCGGGCATGATCAGCGCGCCCTCGTTGTCGCTCAGCCACAGCAGATGCAATACCTTCGCCATCAGACGCAACACTCCGCGCGTCTTTTGAAAACCGACCACGCCCGTCCACTGCTCGTACAGAAAATCAAACAGCTGCGGATGAATCGGATAACACGACCGCAATCGCTCCAGATATTCCTTCCGTCGAGCGTCGCTCGGAAACAGTTCACGCCGCCGCTCGTACATCTTGAAAAACGCCTCGCAAGTTTCCTCGAGCGCCTTCGAATCCGAACACTCCTTGAACAGCCGTCGACGCACAATCGCATAGCCCTCGTCCGCCGTCGCCGCCGACCACACCGATTCCACTCGCCTGAATATATTCTCCAGCGATCGCAAGATTTTTTCGCCTTGCGCGTCGCCAACCTCCTCCTGCTTCGACGACGGCAGCGTCACCACCAATAACGTTCGACCGCCGGCCTTCGCCGCCTCCGTCAATTCCTGCGCGAATGTCATCAGGTTGTCCATGTTGCACCGCGTTGCGCCCGAGCGCAATTTCCGACCGTACGACACCAGCTCGTCGATCAATAGCAAACACGCGCCCGCCTCCGCGAACATTTTTTTCAACAGCTCGCTCCCGGGCGATATCCCCGCCTCGTCGTTCGCGCGCATCATTTCATACAGCTCCGGCTTGCCCGTCGACGCCGACAGCTGCCGCGCGATCGAGCCCCACAGCGTTTCCTCCAACGCATTGAACGTCGTACCCACCGCCACCGCCGTGTGCACCTTCGGGATGAACTCCGCCTCCGCATCGTTCAACACCTCGCGCACCACGCTCGATTGCTCCGCGCGGATACGCCCCCCGAACAGATGATACAGCGCCAGCAGACTGTGCGTCTTGCCCCCGCCGAACGACGTTTTCAATTGAATGACAGGATCGCCCGCCCGTCCGCTCAATCGCCGCAGCGCATTCGACAGCAATCTCTTCAGCCCGCCCGTCAAATGCGTCATCAGAAAAAATTTTTGCGCATCAACATAATCCGCGCTTCCGCGACCGACGACCACCTCCGCCAAATCCGCCGCAAACTCCGATTGATCAAATTCGCCGCGCGCCACGTCATCTTTCGGCTCGATCACCTCGCGCCATGCCTTCAATTCCATCCCCTCCCGTCAAAACAGTCCGTCCTGATGTTCGACCGGCTTATTCGATCGCTTCGCCGCCCGATTTTCGATCTCCGACCAGTTCATCACCACTTCGTTGTAGGCGGTCGCCTCCTTCGACCACGATTTTTTCTCGCACACGTTGTACAGCCGATACGCCAAATTCTTCAGCGCCTCAAAATCGCCTTCGTACTTCGACAGAAACTTGCCGCCGACCTCCCAGCTCTCAGTCTCCAGCACACGCGCCAGGCTCTGCAACCACAGCCACACACAATCCCCTTTGACCAACGTCTTGAGCCATTCGTCGTTAAACTTGTCGTCGTCGAGCACAGGCATTTCGTCCCGATCGCGCAGTCGCACTCGCCCCCGCTCGGCTATCACCGCCCCCGACTCGCTCAGCTTGGTCACCGATGTGTTTTTCGATTGCGCCAGCACATTCGCCTCACCGAACCCCATTTCGTTGAACGCGCTTTGCTTGAACAGCGCCTCGCATACTTGGCTTGCAGGGTCCAGACCAAGGCTCTGTCCGTTGAAATACTCGTCGAGCTCCGCGTTTATCAGCTTGAGCGCCTCGCGCACGCTCAGCTCCTCGTCGCTCATATCCACTATCCTGTCGAATCGCGAATACACCGCGATCCCGGGTCCGATCGCCGCTTGCGACATGTCCACCGGCGCGATGTTTGACTGCTGCATTTTCGACAGCGCCGCGCGCAATTCCGTTTTCAGCGCTCGACTGAACTCTTTTTTATCCATGTATTTGTTTGCGGGCGGGCGCTTCCGACAGACCAGCACGATCGACGACGCCAACGCGTTTGACTCGTGCGATCGCATTCGGCTCTTCATTTCCGTCCGCATCGGCCAAGTTGCCGTGATCTGAAAGCCCGCGCGGATCAAGGCGTTCAACATTGTCTCCCAGCCCGTTGACGCCGCGCCGTCCTTTGCGGAGTCCTGTTGTTTGAAGGCGTAGTAGATCGTCACGGGGAAATCGTCGCGGGCGATCTCGTAAATGTTTTGCAGCGCTTGAAACATGCCGTCCTCGAAAAATTTTTTTGCCGCCGCTTTGTCGCCGCCATGACGATAGGGATCGGCGATAAGTTCATTTTCTTTGTCAAAGGTCATGCGTCCGAACAGATCGGGATAAATATTTTTGAGCGGTCGACGGAGCCACACATAAAAAAAATCCGATAGAGCGGCATATCCGATGTTGTCATAGTACGGAGGATCGGTCGACACGACGACACTGCCCAGCGAAAATTTTTCCAACGCGTTGTGATGAAGGGCTTCACCGTTAACCTTTCGATGAAAATTAAATCCACGCGAATTGAATGATCTCAAAAAGTTTGTCGCCAAACTCTTAACAGATCCAGAACTATTACTAAAAGGATTCACTTCGGCGAAGTCCCAATTCATTGCTATTGTCTGCCGTCCAAACAACTGCTGAGGACATTCAGCATTATTTTCCCAACGGCAAAGAGCGTTCCAAGAATCAGCCCATCTATCGATTAAAAAAGCCAGGTACACGGTGATGGCGTCGGCTCGTTTTTGGTCGCCGCCGTCATCGCGTACCCGGCTCCGAATTTCTTCAATCAGATTGCCGAATGTGGTCAGCGCCTTCAACTGCCGATTGGTGAACAGTTGATGCCACTCCCTGATGCCGTACTCTTGCACGCGGAACCCCAACGCCTTGTCCGGCAACGCGCCCTCGGGATAATCGTCGGGCTTGTCGACGGCGGCGGCGAGCCGTTCGTGCTCATCGTCGGGCGGCAAATAAATCCTGCCCTTGTCGCCCTCGGCAACGATCGCCATAAGTTGAGCGCCCATTCGACCCGCCTTCGCCTCCGCGCGGACGTAATCCAAGGGAATGCTCGAGCCGCAAAACAAACAGCGCGCGCCGTTGCGATTGACGGTGCCCTCGGGAATGTTCTTGTCGCCGTTGCGAATCTCAAAACGAATTTTATCGCCGTCAACGATCGGCTCGACGAAAACCTTTTTCTTGGTCGAAAGTTGGAAGGAATGAACGAGAGGCGTGCGCTTGCCGCAAGCGGGATTGGAGCAAGTCACGTTGCGCGCCCACAACCAGGCAATGACGACGGCGGGATCCTTGCGCTCGGGGGCGGAAACCTTCGGATAAAGATGCCCGATGACCTCGGCGGCGCGCGCCTTCAACATTTGACCGTAGTAGCGAATGTCCTCGGCAAGCCCGTCGGCGCCCTTCCAAGTGCCGTCAACTTTTTGATTGGCAGGCGGATGAAGCGGGGGCATATCTTTGAAGGCGGCGGGGATTTCGATCATCGCCTTGTTGATGATGACGGCGACGGGATTGAGATCGGCGGCGAAGGATTCGAGCCCGAGACGTTGAGCCTCGAGAGGGATGGTGCCGCCGCCGGCAAAGGGATCGAAGACGGCGGGCAAGTCGTTGCCGACGGATTTTTTTATCTCGTCGAGCGCCTCGGCAAAGACGTTGTCTTTGGAGCTGTTCTTCCACTCGACGATCTCCGCGATGATCTTATTGAGGCGCTCGCGTTCGGCTTGCTGAGCATCTTCCGTTGGAAATAATTCGGGATGCTCGGAGGGGTCGTCGACCATGGAAGCGAAAAGGACGGCGCGGGCGGTTGCCAACGGTCGGCGCGCCCACCACAAATGGAGCGTGGAGGGGTGCCCGTGGCGGATGGATTTTTCCTTTGAGGACGCGGCGTTGATCTTCTCAAGAGGCAGCGCGACCTCGATCAGTTTCTTTTTCATCGGACATGATTTCATTCCTTTCGACAGAAAAATTTCGGAAAAAGACGCCGCCAAAATTTTATCAGACGGCGACGGAGATGTCGATGATAATTTTTCCGTTCGAGAGGAGGGCGGAAATTTTATAGTTGGCGCTGACGGCGCCGAAGTCGAGCGGTCGGTGGAAGGGCGCCTTCAGATAGACGACGCGAGCGCGCGTGCGGTCGACGAGGACGAGAGCGAGGATGAAATTATCGGTGTCGTTGAGGGCGGTGCGGATTTCGTTTTCTGTGACGGTGACGGTATCGGCGTCGGCGCGGCGCCCTTTGACTTCGATAAAGCGGAGGCGACCGTCGGGGGCGGCGGACTCGACATCGTAGCCGAGCTTTTTGGCGCTGACATCGACGGGGCGATTGCCGAGGCGTCGTTCGAGGGCGATGACGGCGTTCATGGCGATGTTCTCGACGGAGCGGCGATCGACGGTCGACTCGACGGAAATAATTTTGTTGTCGAGCCAAGCCTTGGAGGCGATGAGCGCGGCGCCGAGGAAATTGCGACGGTCGAGTTGGCGGCTCAACCAATCGGTTTTGAGAGCGGCGGTCAAGATCAAATCGCGCTCGACGGGAGTGGGATCGCGATAATCGAAATAGGGCGGGCGACCGATCGATCGTGTACGACCGTCGGGAAAAACCTCGACGAAGTTGAGGCGGTGGTCGTGGTTCTCGACGATGAACATCAGCCGAAGTTCCGCGCGGAGGTCGTTGTCATCGACGAAGACGGCGCCCTGTTGCAAAGCGGCGCCGAATCGATCGATGGTGGCGTCGATGATAGTTTCGAGGAGCGGATGCCCGGGCGCGATGAGTTCTGCGGTACGATGATCGACGGCGATATTTTTTTTGGAGAAGCAAACGAGACGAACGGGCGGAACCTTATCGCGGAGCGCGCGCGGGATGTGAGCGATCTCGAAACGGCCGTTGCCGCGCGGATATATAGAGCCGCCGAGCATTTTGAGAGCGGTCTTGAAAAAATTCTCGACGGAATAAGGCTGGAGCTTTAGGACGTCGTCGCGCCCCATGCTTTGAACCAAGCCGGTGATGTCGGCGGGGTTGAGAGAGTCCTTGGTCAAGGCGCGCTCGTCGAGAAGGCGGCGGATATGTTGAGCGTCGAGGGATTCATTCACGATAAGAGACAAGCGTTGAGCGCGGTCGGCGTGACGGACGGCGTCGATGAGCAGTTCGCTCAAGGGCTTATTGTCGAAAGAAATTTTGCCGAGGATATCGAAGACCTTGCCGCCGAGGGCGTTGCGCTCGATGTCGAGTTTCTTTAGGAGAGTGTCGAGGACGTGACCTTCGCGGGTATCGGCGGTGACGAGATTCCAAAGGCAGCAGATTTTTGTTTGACCGATGCGGTGAATGCGCCCGAAGCGCTGTTCGAGGCGATTGGGATTCCAAGGCAGGTCGTAATTGATCATGAGGTGAGCGACTTGGAGGTTGATGCCTTCGCCGGCGGCGTCGGTGGCGATGAGGATGGCGAGATTTTTGTCGTGGCGGAATCGATGCTCGACGGCGCGGCGTTCCCTGCGACTAAGGCTGCCGTGTATGACGGCGACGGAGTCGGCTCGACCGAGAAGATTGGTGATGCGCTGTTGAAGGTAGTCGAGCGTGTCTCGATGTTCGGTGAAGATGACGAGCTTTTCTCTGGCGCCTTCGCGATCGAAAATTTTTTGGTCGTCGAGCAGGAGGTTGGAGAGTTCGCGCCACTTACGATCGTCGCCCTGTTTCAAGACGCGGTCGGCGAGAGCGGCAAGGTTGAGGAGGGTTTGAATTTCGGCTTGAAGTTCTTCACCGATCCGCGCGGTGGCGCGCTCGAGAATTTCATCGGCTTTTTTGTCGAGGTCGGCGGCGGAGAAATCTCTGTACTCGTCGAGGAAATCATCGAGGCGCTCATCGAAGGACGCCGATTGATGTTCGTGCAAGACGGATTGGAGTCGGCGAGCTCTGCGGTCGAGGGATTTAAGGATGGCGAGCGGGGACGAGGCGAGTCGGCGTTGTAGGATGGTCATGGCGAAGCCGACGGCGTTACGCTTATTGCCTTTGAGGCGTTCGGCGCGGTTGAAGCCGTCGACGACGTAATCTGTGACGGCTTGATAGAGTTCGGTCTCGATCGGCGACAGTCGATAGTTGACGGTGTAGGATACGCGCTCGGGAAAAAGAGGCGTGCCGTCGAAAGTGAGCAAGTCTTCTTTGACGAGGCGGCGCATGAGATCGGAGACGTCGACGTGATCGCGAAGGCGGCGCCTGTCTTTGAAACGCTCGGGCGCGAGGAGCGACATGAAGAGGCGAAAATCTTCGTCCTTGCCGTTGTGAGGAGTGGCGGTCAAGAACAGCAGGTGCTTGGTGATCTTGCCGAGCAATTCGCCCAAGCGGAAGCGCTTTGTGTATTTGACTTCATTGCCTTGGAGTGTGGCGGACATCTTATGAGCCTCGTCGCAAACGATGAGATTCCAACGTGTTGCGCGCAATTTGATTTTGAGAGATTCGTTGCGAGCGACGGTGTCAATGCTGACGATGCCACGGTTGACGGCGGCGTTGGAGGCGAGGCGATCGGCGTTGAGCACATCGAAGTGGAGATCGAATTTGGAGAGCAACTCGTCCTGCCACTGCTCGACGAGACTGCCGGGGCAAACGATCAGGCAGCGGTCGGCGTCTCGACGGATGATCAATTCCTTGATGAGCAGCCCTGTCATGACGGTTTTGCCTGCGCCGGGGTCGTCGGCGAGCACGAAGCGGATGGGATTCATTTTGAGCAGACGACCGTAGACGGCGGCGATCTGATGAGGCAGCGGCGTGATCGACGACGAATAGACGGCCGAATACGGCTCAAAAAAATAAGCGACGCGCATACGGCGCGCCTCCGCCGCCAACCGAAAGATCATCGGCGTCGCTTTGAAGTCCTGCAAAGATATCGCCTCGAGCTCAAAAAAATAATCCCGTCCGTACCCTGCGGGGGCGACGGATTTTGGGGCGCCGCCGACGCTCCCGCCCCCCAAGTGCGGCGCCCAACATAGACCGTTGCCCCACCCTGCGTCGTCGGCGCCTCTTTTTGAAAAAATTTTTTTCAAGGGCGGGTGGGCGGGATCAAAAAAATTTTTTCCAAGCCCCCTTCGCTCCGAAGCGTCGGCACATGCAATTGGGCGGGCGTTGTTAAGCGTCGGCAGTATGCAATACTGCCATGGGTGGGCGGGCGGGAGAAAAAATTTTATTGGTCGTCGACCTTCATCAAATCCCATTCGCACTCGAATTTGATTTTGGCGCCGAGCGGCTCCGCCGACCAACAATCCTTGATCCGCTCGATCACGTCCGGCACATTCGACGCGCCGATGTTGTAGAGCAGCACTATGAATTGCGTCGTGTTGCTTTTCGAGACCACGTCGCTCCGCCGCAAATTCGCCTTGAGCATCTCCAAAAATTGATCGCCCGCGTCCGCCAACAATTCTTCGTCCTCGTCCGCCGCCGACAGCGTAATCAGCATGATGCAATCCGAATGCCGCTCCGCGCGGAACGTCCGACGGAGGAATCGATACACCGTCCTGAAATTGTCGGGATGAAGGATCAGCGCCTCCTCGTCATGCCCGCGCTCCTCCAATATTACTTCCATATTCGACAGGCTCATCGTGTCGGCGATCTCCATCTCGTTGAGCTTGCGATCGCTGCGATACACGAAACAGCCGTGCTTGCCGCGCTGCTTGACGACGTAGAGCGCCTTATCCGCCTTCTGATAGAGCTCCGCAAAATCCGTGCCCTCGATCGGAACGAAGACGCAACCGATCGAAGTGCCGAGCGGGATCGCCAAATCCTCGCCCATCAACTTTTTCGCCTCGGCGACGAGCATCTCATTCGCCGCGCGCGTCCGATCGATAATCTCGCCCTCGTCGCCAATCCCCTTGCAGAAGGCAACAAACTCGTCGCCGCCCATACGCCCGATCAGATCGTCCTTACCCATGATCTCGCGAAGGATATCGGCGAAGACGATCAAAACCTTATCGCCCATCGCATGCCCGTGGATGTCGTTGACCGCTTTGAAACTGTCGAGATCGATCATCAACAGCGCGCCCGCCTCCGACTTGCAAATCTCCTTCAATTGCTCTTCGCTCGAGGCTTTGTTGATCAGCCCCGTCAAGGCGTCGGTCTCGGCGGTCTTGCGGAGCCCTTGAATTTTTTCAACCGTCTGCAGGATATTTGCGACGCGTCGAAGAAGTATATCGGGACGAAACGGCTTTTTGATGAAATCCATCGCGCCGTTTTCAAAGCCCTGTACCTCGGTCTGCTCGTCGTGATCCGCCGTCATAAACATAAACGGAATGATTGTGTTGTACTCGTTCTGCAGGGTCGCCTGCAACTCGTAGCCGCTCATGCCCGGCATCCGAAGGTCCGACAAAACCATGTCGGGGCGCTCTTGACGGTACACCTCGATGGCTTCTTTGCCGGAACTCGCGCACACCACTTCGTAGTTCGACGCGAGCATGTTCTCTGTCATCATCAGTGAGACCAGCATGTCATCGACCACCAAAATTTTTTTCACCTCATACACTCCCTCGTAAAACTGTTCGGTGTCATGCATTTTACCATGCAATTGTTGTTTCAACAAAAAATTTTTTCGGAGGTGCGTAATGATCACAATCGAAAAGCTCAACAGTCTCGGCGTCGACACGAAGGAAGGGCTGGCGCGCTGTATGAATAAAGAGGATTTCTATATCCGAATGCTGACGATGGGAATCCAAGACGAACATTTTGAGGCGCTCGAGAAGGCGCTCGATGAGAAAAATCTCGATGAAGCATTCGAGGCGGCGCATGCGCTCAAGGGCATCATCGGCAATTTGGCGATCACGCCGATTTATATTCCGCTCAACCGCTTGACCGAGATGCTCCGCGCAAGAATGAAGGCAAATTACGCGCCGATTTATAAACCGATAAAGGACGTGCGCAATAAAATTTTGAGCGAACTGTGATCGAAGGAGGTACCGCAATGTGTAAGAAGCTGATCGCGCTGGCGCTGACCGTGATGATGCTGCTGACGGTCGGCTGCGGCGGCGAGGACTCGAGCGAGCAAACAAAGAAGAACGCTGCCAACAGTCTCGTCATTTACACGTCGATGAAGGAGTCGCTGATCGGCGGGATCGTCGCCGGATTCAAGGCGAAATATCCCGATATCGACGTCGACTATCAATCGGCGGGCGCGGGCAAAATCATGGCCAAGCTCGATGCCGAACGTCAGAGCGGACAAATTTTGGCGGACATCATTTGGACGAGCGAAGTGCCGGACTTCTATCAGATGAAGCAGGAAGGGCTGCTGGAGCCGTTCACGCCCGCTGCGATCAACGATCTGCTCAATCCGTTCGAGGACTATGACGGTTCGTTCACCGCCGCGCGACTCGGCACGCTTGGGATCGTGATCAACACCGACACGATCAAAACGCCGCCGACGACGTGGGAGGATATCGCCACCAAGCCCGAGTACAAAAACGCCTTCGGGATTGCCGATCCCGCGCTCAGCGGCACCGCTTATATGAGCGTGGCGCTGCTCGAAAAGCAATTCGGTTGGGATTATCTGGTTCGACTGCATGACAACGGCGCGATCAAGAGCAAGGGCTCGGGGCGCGTGATCGAGGACACCGCCAACGGCACGCTCAAGGCATGTCTTGGCGTCGATTACATCACGGCGAGCCGCATCGACAAGAACGATCCCGTCGCGATGGTTTATCCGCCGGAGCTGATTATGGTTCCGAGCCCGATTGCGATCTTCCGTCAGGCGCAACACATGGACGCCGCCAAGAAATTCGTCGATTACATCATGACGCGCGAGGCTCAACAGAAGGTCGCCGACGCCGGCACCGTTCCCGTCCGTCGAGACGTGACGATGCCCGAGAAGTACAACCTGCCCGATCCCGAGACCGCGCTCAACCATGGGATCAAAATCAGTTACACCGAAATTCTTCCGCACAAGGACGAGACAATCAAGAAATTCTCCGATCTCTTCAAATGATTTTTGTGAGGCACCATGGAAGATCATAAATTAAACCAAGCCCGTTCGGACATAAGCCGAGTGGGCTTTTTTGGAAACAAGCGAAATGTCTTGGCGCTGGTCATCGGGCTGCCGTTGATCTTGGCGGCGACGTTGGGCGGGCTGTACGTATATTTCTCCGACACACTCAAGCCGCCGCCGAAGGTCGAAGTCAAAGCGTACAATCATTTCGATCGGACGCTGCACGTGGTGACGGACGTCGATTACGCGCCGTATTCTTACGTCGACGAAGAGGGCGATTACCTTGGCATGGACGTGGAGCTGATCAACGAGATCGCCAATCGGCTGCAGATGAATCTCGATTTGAAGCTGCTGCCGTGGCCGGAGGCGAACCGTCGATTTTTGAGCGGCGAGGCGGATTTGATCATGAATATGGAGTCCGATCTGATCATCAACAATCCGAACATCATCGCGACGCTGCCGACGACCGAAAAGCAGTACGTGGTCTACGGTCAACACAAAATCACGTCGGTGGCGGAGCTTTACGGTCGACGGGTGGCGTCATTGCACAAGATGCCGGGGCTGGGGCTCGACGATGAGGTTTCTTATGTCAACTCGTATGAAAAAGTTTTTGCGGGGCTCAAGAGCGGAGAGTATGAATTTGTGATCTGCCCGATTCAGGTCGGCAACGAATTTCTCGAGAAATTTGAGCTCGACGGCGTTCAGCCGAGCTATGCGGTCACGCACGTCTACGGGACATTGGCGATGCATCCTCAAGACACTCAGTTGCGCGTTCGGATCAACGCGGTGCTGATCCAAATGCAGCAGGAGGGTCGGCTGTCAGCGCTCGATCGCAAATGGATCAGCCATCACTACGAAAACATGACAATCGCGGAGATGATCGAGAGCCGCCCGTGGCTGGTCACGTCGATCGTGTTCTCGATTTTCATGGTGATCCTGTTGGTGCTGTACATCATCCTGCAGTACCGGCACGCGAAGGTGCGCGAGGCGTTCCTGCACGATCTCGAGATGAATCTCAACACGATCAACGAGCAGAAGGAGCAACTCAAGCATCAGCAGGTGGAGCTGATCGAGGCAAAGGAGCGCGCGGAGCAATCGAGCAAGGCGAAGTCGACGTTCCTGTTCAATATGAGCCACGACATTCGGACGCCGATGAATGCGATAATCGGCTACGTGGATTTGGCGAATGTGCTGCAGGCGCCGTGCGCGACGTGCACTCGGGAGCGATGCCCGCATGAAATTCCGACGAAGATGCATGAGTTTCTCAAAAAAATCGGCGCGTCGAGTCAACATCTGCTGGCGCTGATCAATGACGTGCTCGAGATGAGTCGGATCGAAAACGGCAAGCTGGAGCTGATAATCGAAGATGCCGATATAGTCAAGGCGCTGACCGAGGTCTACGACATGTTCAGCGAACAGATGCAATCGAAGCGGATCACATTCACGGTGGACACATCGGGCGTGACGAATCGGCGCGTGCTGTTCGACAAGAATCGGCTCGATCGGGTGCTGCTCAATCTGCTGAGCAACGCGTACAAATTTACGCCCGAGGACGGAGCGATCTCGGTGACGTTGCGGCAGCTCGACACGACGACGAAGGGCGGCAAAACGATCGGGCATTACGAGTTGCGCGTCAAGGACAGCGGGATCGGCATGACGGCGGAGTTTGCGGCGAAAGTATTTGAGGCGTTCGAGCGCGAGCGGACCTCGACGGTGAGTCGCATCCAAGGGACGGGGCTCGGGATGGCGATCACCAAAAACATCATCGACCTGATGGGCGGGACGATCGAAGTGGTGACGGCACCGAACGAAGGGACGGAGTTCGTGATCGGCTTGCGATTGGAGTGCTCGAAAGAGCCGGAGGTCGCGCGCCCGCCGAAGACGGGGGAGGTTCTCGAGGCCGAGCACGTCAGTTTCGACAATAAAAAATTGCTGTTGGTCGACGACATTGAAGTCAACCGTGAGATATCGAAAATGATGCTCGAGATGGCGGGCTTCGTGATCGAGTTGGCGGTCAACGGTCAAGAGGCGGTCGAGAAGATCGCGGCGTCGGCGCCCGGGGAATATGCGGCGGTGCTGATGGACATTCAGATGCCGGTGATGAACGGCTACGAGGCGACGCGGGCGATCCGCGCGCTCGAGAATAAGGAATTGGCGTCGGTGCCGATCATCGCAATGACGGCGAATGCGTTTGCGGAGGACGTGGCGGCGGCGAAGGAGGCGGGGATGAACGGGCACATCGCCAAGCCGATTGACGTGAGCAGGATGATGGACACGTTGACGGATGTGCTCGCCGGCAAAAATGCTTAACAGATTTATTTTTGTACTGCTGCTGATTTTGGCTCTCGCGTCGGGGTTATCGGAGCCGCTCTGTCGAAACTCCGCGCGGATCATTTTTTTTATCACGGCGATAAAATTCTTCACCGACCAACGCGTGCTCGACTATGTAATTCGACGGCGGCGGTTCATCTTGTTGATGATCGCCTTCGTGGGCTGGATGATCGTCTCGTCGTTTTACTCGGGGCATGTGCCCTCGACCGAGGACTCGTCGACGTATTGGCTGTACTTCAGTTACAATATGCTGCTGTTCGTGCCGATCGGGCTGTTCGTGGAGCGCGAGCGGTGGATCGATTGGATATTCTTGGTGCTGGCGATCTCGTTGATGCTCAACAACATGGTTATCGAGGTGCAACTGTATTACGGCAGCGATCGACCGGTGACGTTTTTGCGGGGCGCCTTCATGCAAAGCGCGATCCTCTACGTGGTGCTGCTGCCGATCTATTTGATCCTCGCGCTCCGCGCGCGCACTCGAGCGATGAAAATTTTGTGTTGGTCGTTCTTTTTGCTGTCGTTCGGAGCGTTCATTCTGTTGAAAACGCGGGGCGCGCTGCTGACGATGCTCGTGATCCTGCCGTCGATGATCCTGTTCTTCGTTCGGGACGTCAAGCGGCTGTTAGCGATCGCGGCGCTCTTTATATTGTCGGCGACGGTCTTCTTCAGCGTTTATCCCGAGGCGGTCGAGCGGATCGAGACGGTCAAAAACTTCGACGCGGAGCAATCGGTGAGCGAACGGTTTTTGATGTGGCGGAGCGCGCTCGAGATGATCGGCGACAATCCGATGATGGGCGTGGGCTTCGGCAATTTCGAGCAGAAGTATCAGCGCGAGTACATTCAACCGGAGGCGCGCGAGCGTTGGCAAGGTCATGCTCACAACACCTACCTTCAATTGTGGGCTGAGACGGGGCTTATCGGGTTGGCGATTTACTGTTCGATGTTCGGATATATATTGGTGTGGTCGTGGCGGCGACGCTCGAGCGATTACGCGGCGATGATCTTTTTTTCGACGGCGGGCTTTTTGATGTACAGTATGACGGATTACACCTATGCGAGTTACAGCGCGATGCGCGTCTACTGGTTTGTGTTCGGGCTTTGCGTGCGCGGCGTTGATTTTTCCGCCGACAACGGGTAAAATGAATTACCGATTTCTTTCCATAACGATGTAAACGGAGATGTGTCAAATGTCGGCAGTGTTTCCAATTGATAAATTCGATGAGCTCTTGATGCTCGGACGTTTCAAGGTCTACTATCAACCGATCGTGCACGTCGCAAGCGGGCGGCTGTGCGGCTACGAGGCGCTCACTCATTGGCTGGAGCCTCCGCGCGGATTGCTCCCGCCGTCGAAATTCATCGCGCAACTCGAGGAGTCTCGACTGATCCATAAGCTCGACGCGTTTGTGGTCGACAACGTCTGTCAGGGGATTCGTTACGGGCTCGATCGGAACGTGGCGACGGTGCCGATCTCGATCAACCTGTCGGAGATCGATTTTGAGTTGTCGAACATGCCGGAGCTCGTAGCCGACGCCATAAAAAAATACGACATTCCGCGCGGAAGTCTCAACATCGAAATAAAGGAGTCGGCGCTGTGCGGAGATCGAAAAGAGCTCGTCGTCGACGGGCTCCAACGGCTGCGCGAGATGGGCTGCGAGATTTGGATCGATAATTTTGCTCGAAAGCAATCGCCGCTCAATGTGCTCGAGGCGTTTCGACCCGATCTGTTGAAGATAGACATTCAATTTCTGCGCAACTTTCACTCCGACGCCTATTCGCAAATCCTCTTGAAGAACATCATGAATATGATCAAGGAGATGGGGCTGCGGACGCTGATGGTGGGCGTGGCGGATGAGGAGGTCGTCAATTTCCTCCGCCAAGTCAATTGCGAGAAGGCGCAAGGATATTATTTCGGCGAGCCGGTGCCGCTTGAGCAGACGCGGCATTTGACGCGCCCGCCCGAGGATGAGGAGACTCGTCGATATTACAATTCGATCGGTCGAGTCAATCTGCTGTCGCAAACGCCGATGCAGACGATCTCGTTTGACGAGGTCGATATCGGGCTGCTCAATCGCATGCCGTTGGCGATCGTCGAGTTCAACGGCGCGCGCTTCAATTTCATCATGTTCAACGAGAGTTTTCGCAACGCCTTCAGCGCGCTCGGCTCGAGCCCCGAGGAAGTTTTCAACAATCAATCGCTGCCGTTCGCGATCCGCATTCACAACAATGCTCAACAGGCGGTGCGGAGCGATGAGGAGCGCGTGCAGGATTTTGTGACGAGCGACGGCTTCAGCAATATTCGCCTTCGTCGGATCGCGTTCAATCCCAAGACGCAAACGACGGCGCTGTTGGCGGTGGTCGAGCACATCGGCGCCGACAAAACTCGCGAGCGCGAACAGAAAAAAAGCGTCGTGCTCAAATTTCTCTACACGCTCTACAGCCGCGTCGATCTTTGGAGCTTCGACGGCACCGAGGTCGAGAACGTTTATCTCAACTCCGCGCGGTACCGCGAAAGTTTTGTTGCCGGCAGCCGCGAGCAGTCGGTCAAAAATTTTGCGCTCCGAAACATTTATCCCGAGGATCGCCGCAAGTTTATCGAGTTCTTCAACGTTGACACGCTCGACCGGCGACTGTGGGAGGTCGGCGGCAACCACGTCACGGATTATTTCCGAACGCGCGACGGGCTCGGCAATTACAGTTGGCAGATGTACATGCTTTTTCCGATCGTGTTCGATCGACGGCGGTACTTCGTCAGCTGCGCGCGTGGCATCGACGCGGAGCGCATGCGTCGGCTGCCGGAGATCGATCGCATGGGCGCGGAGTATTACGATATGCCGGGCAATCCGGTGTTCTTGCTGTTGGCGAGCCACGCCTTCACCACCACGCTCGGCTACGGTTCTTTCGATCAGTTTCTGCAGAACTCCCTTTACATCGAGGCCAGTCTCACCGACAATAAAATTTTATACATTCATCTTGGGCGGCAGGGCATCGTCAGCGCGCCGGATTACAAAAATCGCTCCTACGACGAGACGATTCGCGATATGATCATCAACACGGTCGTCGAGGACAAACATGAGGAGGTCGACGCGTTTTTCGATCGCAATCGGCTGTTGGCGGATTATCGCGTCGGCAAGGTGGGCGGCGAGATGGAGTTCCTCCGTCGACCCGATGCGGACGCCGAGCACCCGCGCTATCTGCACACGGCGTATCACGTGCGCGAGGCGAGCGAGGGCTCCAACATCCACGTGTTCTTTCTGTCGTTCGACATCGATTTGTACCGTCGCAAGAACGAGAATATGATCGAGCTGATTGAGCGCGACGCGTTGACGGGGCTGTACAATCGCGGGACGGCGGTCGTGCTAATTCGAAAATATCTTGCCAACTCGGAGGGGCGGCGGTCGGCGCTGATTCTTCTCGATCTCGACAACTTCAAACAGATAAACGATCGCTTCGGGCATGAGTGCGGCGATCGGATTTTGAAGGACGCGGCGTATCGAATGAAGGCGGCGTTCAGCTCTCACGGATTGGTGGCGCGCATCGGCGGCGACGAGTTTCTGTCGCTCCTGAAGGACATCAGCGGCGTGAAGGTCGATGCGATCCTCAAAGAGTTCAGCGACTCGACCAAATCGCTCGAGTATCACGGGCATCAGATCACCTACACGATGTCGATCGGCTACGCGATGTATCCGAACCATGGCGTCGAGTATCAGGATTTGTATCAGAACGCGGATATGGCGCTTTACGCGGTCAAGATGAACGGGCGCGCGCATTTCCGTCGATATCAGCCCGACATGGAGAATAACAATCGGGCGCAATTGGGCTTCAGCTTGGCGCAACTGTCGGACGGCATGCCCGGCGGCTTTTTGGTTTATCGAGCGAAGGCGCCGTATGAAATTCTTTACGCCAACAATCAGCTGCTGCAGCTTTACGATTGCGAATCGCTCGAGGAGCTGCGGAATTTTACCGGCAACAGTTTCAAGGGCTGCGTCGCCGAGGAAGATTGGGAGTCGGTGCAGTCAACGATCAAGCGGCAGTTGGCGCTGTCGAATGACTTTGATTATCTGCAGTTTCATATCAAGACGGCGAAGGGCACGACGCGGCTGCTGGAGAATTACGGGCGGCTGATCACTTCGGCGGACGACGGCGATTCGTTTTACGTGTTCATGCTCGACGTGCTTCAGAAGGAGCGTGTCAATCAAGGCGCGGCGATGGTGCGGGAAAAGTCGCGCTCGGAAGAAGAGCAGCGCGTGATCACTCAACTGATCGCCGGTCGGCGCAAGAATGTGCTCGACAGTTTATTCGAGGGCTTTTCGATCGTCGGCGACGGGACGTACATCATAATGAAGGACGTCAAGCTCAACATCACGCGTTGGTCGCCGACGGCGGTGGACGTGTTCAATCTGCCGGGCGAGTATGTCGACAACAATGTGTTCGATTGGATGAGCCTGATTCATAAAGAGGATCACGAGCGATATCTCGAGTGCATGACGGGCTTGATGGATGGATCGTTGCCGTTTTTCGAGATGCAGTATCGAGTGCTGACGCGGGAGGGCGGCTACACTCTGACGACGACGAAGGGCTTTGTGATCCCCGACGAGAACGGCGACGCTGACTTTATCGGCGCGGTGATGCGCGATCACGATATTCTGTCGCACATGGATCCGGTGACGGGCTTGCGCAATCAGTACGGTTTCTTCCAAGATTTGTCGGAGCTGATGAGCGAGGATCGCGAGTGTGTGATTCTGTTAATCGGCATCGACCGATTCACGAACATCAACGACATGCGCGGCTACAATCACGGCAATCACGTGCTGCAGGAATTTGGTCGGTCGCTGAAAAAGTTTTTTGCCGACGACGAGGGCGTGGTGTATCGGATGGACGGCACCAAGTACACGATCATCATTCGCAACTCGACGGAGGATCACGTCGCCGGCTTATATCGGAAGTTGCAATATCGATTGCGGAGCGGATTTTACGTCGATGCGGTTCGGCACAATTTGATCATCAACGGCGGGCTGATCAAGCTCGACCACTTCCGCGTGAGCGAGAAGACGGTGTACTCGTGCTTGAATTACGCCTACAACGAGTCGCGTGATCAGCGACACGGCGACATTGCGACGTTCCAATTGAGCATGAATGAGGATAATCGGCGGGCGCTTGAGAAGATCAATGTGATCCGCGACAGCGTCATCGACGGGTGCAAGGGATTTTATTTGTGCTATCAGCCGATCGTCGACACGCACACGGAAAAATTGGAAGCGATGGAGGCGCTGTTGCGTTGGCGCGGGGAGCCGTACGGAGAAGTGCCGCCGTATCAATTCGTGCCGATTTTGGAGGAGGATGCGATCTTCCCCGAGCTGGGCGAGTGGATTTTGCGGCAGGCGATGAAGGACGGCGTCCGCTTTTTGAAGCGATATCCGAACGTGCTGATGCACGTCAACCTGTCGTATGTGCAGCTCGAGAAGGACGATTTCAGCGATATGCTGTTGAGGATCATCGCGGAGCTGAATTTCCCGCCGAAGAATTTGTGTTTGGAGATCACCGAGGGCTGTCGGCTGCTGGACATGAATAAATTGATCGCGGTGATCAATTCGTTGAAGACGTTGGGGATCGCGTTTGCGATAGACGATTTCGGGACGGGCTTTGCGTCGATCGACATCCTGAAGCGGTTGCCGGCGAATGTGGTGAAAATCGATCGGGAGTTCATCAAGGACATCGACAAGAGCGAGCAGGATCGGCAAGCGCTGCAACGGATATCGGAGTTGGCGGCGATATACGGTTCGAACGTGTGTGCGGAGGGCATTGAGACGATCGAGATGCGGGACATCGTGCGGCAATATCCGGTCGATACGATTCAAGGGTTCCTGTATTCGAGACCGTTGCCCTTCGACGAGTTCATGGCGAAGAATTTTAAGTGATTGATCCCGCCCTCCCGCCCTATAAAGGCTGTCGCCTTTAAAAACCGACGGAGCGACGAGAATTTGACGAGGGTTGACGAGAAAAAAATTTTTTCGACCCGCCCGCCCACCCTCGAAAAAATTTTTTTCAAATAA
>CAMKFB010000028.1 GCA_946411735.1 uncultured Selenomonadales bacterium | reverse complement strand
AGACGACTTGGGAGCTTAGGTCGTTGCCGGTTAATCGGAGGCTCGTCGCAAGGCGAGCTTTTTTGCTGACAAAAACTTGACTTATAGCCGACTTTAACTGATATCATTTTTTCCGTCGATAATATCTCGATTGGAGTTGATTAGATGACCATTGGAGAAGTCAGTAAAAAGTTCGGCATGACCGCCGACACCATCCGTTATTACGAGCGCATCGGTTTGCTCCCTTATGTGCCTCGTCAGAAAAACGGCATCCGCGATTTCGATGAGGAGGCTTGCAAGTGGGTCTCGTTCGTCAAGTGCATGCGGAACGCCGGAGTGCAGATCGAGGCGCTCATCGAATATGTCACGCTCATGAAGAATGACGACGATCCGCAGCGCCGTCGAGAAATTCTCGTCCAACAGCGCGTCAAACTCCTCGATAAGCTCGAGCAGCTGCAGAGCACAATCGAGCGACTCAATTTCAAGATTGATCACTACGACGAGATGATTATGAACGCGAAGAAGAATTGAGTGCCTTCATCGTGTTTTCAACCACGTTTTTAATCTAATTTTAATCTTTCTCTAAAGATTTATCGCTCCGCGCGGTGTATAATCTCATCGTACCTACCAAAGAACATTATTATTTTTCATCGGCTCGTTGGTCTCACCAGCCGACATGCCTCGACGGTGCTCGCGATTCCACCAAGTCGACGCGCACGTATTCGAGAGGTGATGCGATGGATTAAAACTTTGACGGTCGAAAATCTCTAAAAAAAAGACGGAGCCCCTAGAAAGAGGCTCCGCCTTTTTTCGTTCCGTCGCTCAGTAGACGATGTGCTTGCCACCGTAATATCGCGGCGCCCAATATACATTGTCTAATCGATCGATGCGAATCCCGCGGCTCGACGACGCGTGCATGAATTGCCCGTCGCCTATGTATATCCCGCAATGCGACGCCCCGGGCTCGTATGTCGTGAAGAAAACCAGATCGCCCGCGCGTAACTCGCTCATCTTCACCGACTTGCCCAGTTTGTATTGCTCGTCCGCCAAACGTGGGATCGTCAGCCCGTTTTGCTTGAAAACGTATTGCACAAAACCCGAACAGTCGAAGCCCGACGGCGTCGTCCCGCCGAATACGTACGGCACTCCGATATACTGCCGCGCCGTCGCGATCAACGCTGCCGCCTGCTCCTCAGAGATTATCATCTTGCCGAACGGAACAAGCTTGTCATCGCCGACCTGTTCAAACGGTTTTTCGTCCGTGACTTTCTTCTTGCCGGGCTTGGCTTTCTTCAACGCGCGCCACGTCGCATTGTTCACCACGCCCGTCACCGTCAATTCTTGATCCCGTTGAAATTCTTTCACCGCGCGCTCCGTTTCTTCGCCGAAGTCGCCGTCCAAATCCCTGATCTCGTAGCCGATTCGTTGTAATTGCTGCTGCAATATCATTACTTCGCGCCCGCGCGCGTCACGCGACAACGTCGGCGACGCGTTCACCGTTCCGGACATCATCGTCAGCGTCGCCATCACTCCGACCGTTATCAATTTTCCAAACTTCATCGGCGTCCCCTCTATCGATCCCCGCCCTTATATCTCGTCGAACCGAAATGAAAATTTTTGGCTCCGTTTGATGCAACTTACCAGCCCGTTCTCATCATCCAAAATTTTCGCCGCCACGTTCACTCGCGCGTCCGCCGGCAATAAATCCTCCACTATCTGCACCTCGCCCATGTATCGACCAAATTTCTCATTGTCGATCGTGATGCAACCGTAGGTGCGCTCCGTCGGCATTTCGTCCGCCGCTACCTTTTTGTTCATCTGACTGACGTATTTGCGCCCCTCGACCGCGCGGATCACGCCCCGAGTGATCTCCGGGCGCGAGGTGAACGGCTTCGACAGTATTTCGATCGACGCCGAATCGAACGTCAACAGCCGCGCGTGTATGACGATCTCATCATTCCTCAGCCCCGCCACCGCGCTGATTTCTTCGTCCGTCGGTTGCCCGTCCCCGATTATCACGTAGTCCGCGCCCAACGCCGCCAGATAGCGCGCCGCCAAATCCGTGCTGTAGTTTCGCGTAATCTCCAGCGTCGGCAAGCCCTCGAATAACGGCTCCCGTCGAATGCCGTCGCGGCTCGGCGCAAACGCCCCGACCTTCAATCCGAATTCGTGCAGCATCTTATTCTGCTCGCTGAAATAATAATTCTCCAACCCCGTGTGCACGTGCGGGTAATAATTGTGCAGCGCGCTGATGTTGCCGAAATTCGCGTCCAGATTGACCAGCGCCTTCAAAAAATCCTCCGTCATCACCGACGCGTTCAACTGTATTTTGTGAATCCGACTCAAATCCGCAACCTGACCGATGTCAAAGCCGTCGTCAAGCCGCCACGTAAACTCCTCGAAATCGAATGCGATGATGTTGTCCGAGTTCACATCCAAGATAATCTCAAATTCGTTCGCCACCGCCGCCTCGATTATCGCCGTCAACTCGTCGTAAAAAGCCTCCACATCGACCAGCGACTCCGGTATTTGCGTCGACGTGAAACATTTTTTCATACCCAGCGCCGCCGCCCGCTCGATCAGCGCGACGTTGTTCGCCACGCTGCTGCCCAGCCCCGCGTATACCGATATCCCGTTCTCCAAGATTCTCACCTCACGTCAATCCGTCGATTTTTTCATGATAAGCTCGATCGCCTTCTTCGCGTGCCCGTTCGCCGCGTCCAACGCTGCCAGCGCCCGCTCCGAATCACAGCCCGTCGCCGTCATGATGATCCGCCGCGCCCGATCGCGTAATTTATCATTCGTCGCGTGCAGATCGACCATCAGATTCCCGTAGACTTTCCCCAGTTTGATCATCGTCGCGGTCGTGAGCATGTTGAGCACCATCTTTGTCGCCGTGCCCGCCTTCATTCGCGTCGAGCCCATTATTACCTCCGCTCCCGTCACCGGCGTCAGCGCGATATCCGCCAACACCGCCGCCTCGGAGTTCTCGACGCACGAAACCGCGATCGTCGAGGCGCCGAGTGATTTCGCGTACTCGATCCCACTCAAAACGTACGGCGTCCTCCCCGAGGCCGCGATCCCGACCAGCACATCAGCCGACGAAAAATTTCTCTCGTCGAGATCGGAGATCGCCCGCTCACGATTATCCTCCGCGCCCTCGAGCGAATTGACCAACGCTCGAACGCCGCCCGCTATGATACCCTGAACCATATGCGGCGAAACTCCGAATGTCGGCGGGCATTCCGACGCGTCCAGCACGCCCAATCGCCCCGAGGTTCCCGCGCCGATATAAAAAAGTCGACCACCCTCGGTGATCTTCGACGTTATCAAATCGACCGCCCGTGCGATGTCCGGCAGCACCGCGCCCACCGCTACCGCCGCTTTTTTGTCCTCCTCGTTGATGAGTTTCAACATCGACAGCGTGTCCAATCGATCGATTTGCGTCGTCGCCGGATTGCTTTGCTCCGTCGTCAAATTCGATAAATCCATAACCGTTCGCCCCATTCTTTCCATCGATATTCTCAAAATCACGGTATCCAGATGTATTGCGCCAGCGCCCCGTTGCCGTCGTGATACATGCTGTTCTTGAGACGGTTGAGCGGAGCGATGATCGGCGCGCAGTGCAACCGCGCCTTGAATCTCAAAAGTGTGTGAGACTTGCCGCCCTCGATCGGGATCAGCGGCAGCACATAACGTCCCGAGTGCGCCACGCCATAATCGATCGTGAAGGCGGCGCGATAGCCGGCGTCGTGCGTGATCTGCTCGACCTCGCGCGTGTACATCCCGCCGGGATATGAAAGGTAATTCGCCGGCTTTTTCATGTACCACTCGACTGCCTGTTTCGAGTTGATGAGCTGATTACGAATGTCCTGATTGGAAAGCATATCGGCGAGATTGCTGTAGTTGAGCGTGTTGCTTTCGATGTCGACCAGCCCGCTGTCCTGCAGTTCGCGCGCCTGAGCCCACGTGATGTAATTCGGGTAGAGATTGATGAAGTCGGTTACGACGAACAGCGTCGCCTTGGCGTTATATTTTTGGAGAATGGGGAAGGCGGTCTTATAAAAGTCGAGACGACCGCCACCGAAGGTTACGACGACGGGCTTCGACGGCAGAGGCGCTTGATTGTCCCAAGCGTCGAGGAGTTCGTCGGGCTGCATGAAAGTATAGCCGTTGTCGACCAAATATTTCATTTGAGCGTCAAACTCCTCGGGCGAGAGCGTGAATTCGTTGTGATCGATGTCATTGACCTGATGGTAGAGCAAAATCGGCACGCCGTCGGCGTCGCGCCTGAACAGCCAGACCAAAAACACCACCGTCAACACGATCATCACGAGCATGAATTTAAGGAACGTCTTCATCGATCTCGCCTCGCTCAAATTTATATTGGCATTCACCCATTTTTCATAACGCTTTCATTAATATATAACAACGCTTATCGACTGTCAAGAATGGGGGAAAATTTTTTGAGCGTGGGCGTCGCTTGACATTGCCTTGACACTCTTCGGCGACAATGTTACAATTTTTGGCAACGATCGATGAAAGGAAGTGACATTGATTTGGATAACAAGGTGTTGTTTCTCAAAGGCAACCGCGTGAATTTCATTCAGACCTTCAACGACAACGCCGCTGTCGACAGTGAGGGTGGCTTGAAAAAAAGGGAGTTTTATCGCCTTCGCACTTGGCATAAGACCTATGTGTTCATAAATGGCGCACTCAACATAGTTCATAGCAAAGACGAAAATGTTCCCGAAGGCTATGCTCCGCTCTATGCAACGCCGGAGGGCGACGGAGCTTATTTGTTTTTCGTCAAGAACGATCGATTGAATTACATTGCGGATTTCACCGACAGTAAGCATTTCTATTATGTGAGCTTCCCGTCGACGATCGACATCGATAAAAATCAAGATGAGTCGATCTCGTTCAAGCAGCACGAACAATTCTTGAGTGCGCGCAGTAAAGGCGGTATTTTCGACTTGCGTCCCAAGAATTCGTGGTGGGAACACTTTTTTCCGGAGAAAGTTGAGCTCGACATCAAGGTTGGATAGGAAGTGGATAACGTGAAGAAAAGAGATCTTTATCGCCTTCGCACTTATCATAAGACTTATGTGTTTATGACCGGCGCGCTCAGCATAATTCATCGCAGCGACGCGGATGTTCCCGAGGATTATACTCCGATCTACGTGACGCCGGAGGGCGACGAAGCCTACATGTTTTTCGTCAAGGACGATCGAGTGAATTACATTGCGGGACTCACCAATAACACAGTCTTTAATTGCGCGGGATTCCCGCTGACGATTAGTGTCCTTAAAAATGAAAACGGTTCGCTCTCGTTTAGGAATGGCGAGAAATTTTGGAGTGCTCGTAAGGGGGTTAAGGGATTATTCGAGTTGAGTCCCAATCATTCATTGTGGGAATATTTCTTTCCGGAAAAGGTCGAGCTCGACATTACAGTTGGTGAGGAAGAACAAGAAATTCCGCCGGACGCCGAACACTTTTTTACCATCTTCGAAGAGGACTTCAACATCGAAATGTATAAAAAGGATATCGACGTGTATACTCAACGCGTGAGGCGTGAGAGCGCCGCCGTCGAGAAATCAATCTGAGACAAAGGAGAGCGCCATGTCTAAAGAATCTTATCAAGTATTCACGGCGCATAAGACGCAAGTCATCTTGGACAGTGAGCAGACATTGCTCCATCGCAATCCGATAGCGGCGGATTATGAAGGCGTGCTCAAAGAGTATAACGAGGCGGAAATCCTCATCGTCGAGGCGACAAAATGATATAAATCGACGGCTTGATCGATCGAAGGCGCAATGATATAATCAGCCCATAAATCCCTCAAGGAGGTTGTGGCAATTTGGCTCTCGTTGTTAAGAAATTCGGCGGCAGCTCCGTCGCGTCCACTGATAAAATCCTCAACGTTGCTAATCGCGTCCTCAACGACAAGCATCCCGATGATCAAGTCGTCGTCGTCGTCTCGGCGATGGGCGATACCACTGACGATTTAATCTCCCTCGCTCAAGGCATCGATGATCAGCCTTACAAATCCTCCTACTCCCGCGAGATGGATATGCTCCTCACCACCGGCGAACAGGTCTCGATCGCGCTTCTCGCCATGGCGTTCCAAAAGCTCGGGCAGCCTGCCATTTCCCTCACCGGCTCCCAGATCGGTATGCATACTTCCTCCAATCACACCAAGGGACGTATCCTCTCGATCGATCCCGCGCGCGTCATTCACGAGCTCGATAAGGGTAAAATCGTCGTCGCCGCCGGCTTCCAGGGCATCGATAAGCACGGCGATCCCGTCACGCTCGGACGCGGCGGCTCCGATACGTCCGCCGTCGCGCTCGCCGGAGCGCTTAAAGCCGACTCTTGCGAAATCTTCACCGACGTCGACGGAATTTACTCCGCCGATCCCCGCATCGTTAAGGGCGCTCGCAAAATGCGCGAGATCACCTATTACGAGATGCTCGAGATGGCAAGACTCGGCGCCGGCGTCATGCAACCCCGCTCGGTCGAGGTCGGTCAGCACTTCAATATACCCATCCACGTCCGCTCAACTTTCACCGACACGCCCGGCACCATCATCAGGGAGGATTACACCATGGAGGAGCAAGGTTTTATCATTCGCGGCGTCGCTCACGACGAGAAGGTCGCTAAGTTCGCCATCCTCGGCGTCCCCAATCAGCCCGGCGTCGCTCATAAGGTGTTCGCCGCGCTCTCCGACGCCAACATCGACGTCGATATGATCGTACAGAGCATTCGCAACGTCGAGCAGGACATCACCGACATCATTTTTACCGTCGAGCAAAATTACGTCGCCGAGGCGAAAGCCGTCATTGAAGGCGTCGCTCAAAAGTTGCGCGCGCTCGGCGTCGAGATCGATGAGGACGTAGCTAAGGTTTCGATCGTCGGCGCGGGCATGCTCGGCGCGCCCGGCGTAGCCGCAAAAATGTTCGGCGCGCTCGCTCGAGAGAAGGTCAACATCGAAATCATCAGCACGTCCGAGATCAGCATCTCGTGTCTCATCAAGGCCGACCGGTTGAGAGCTGCCGTCAACGCCATCCACAACGAATTTTTCCCCATCGATTGAGCGACCGCTCGATTGTACATTGTATTTATTGCCTGCCGCATTGACAGGCGTTTTTTTTTTGATAAACTGATTAAGATTGATTTGGGAATGGAGATGATTACTTTGAACATGGCTGCTTCGCACGCTCAAGACCGAATCCTGCACGACGCGATCTTTGAGGCAAATCAGTCCTGTCAAGACGCGATTAAGATATACGGCGCCGACCGCGTCACCAACGCGACCATCGGCGTGATGCTCGACGATAACGGCACGCTCGCCGCGCTCCCGACCGTCGATAAGATTTACCGCACGCTCGATATCAGAGAACTGACCGCGTATGCGCCGATTGCCGGGCTCCCCGCTTATCGCTCCGCCGTCGTTGACGTAACTTTCGCCAATCATAAGCCCGACGCTTACATCAGCGCGCTCGCCACCGCCGGCGGCACCGGCGCCGTCCATCACGCCATCGCCAATTATGCCGAGCGCGGAGAATACGTCCTGACCTCCGATTGGTTTTGGGGCAATTATTACATCATCGCCGTCGAGACCGGCAAGCGCCTCAAGACTTTCGAGCTGTTCGATGACGAGCTCAAATTCAATCTCGCCGACTTCACCGCCAAGGTCGATGAGCTGCTCGAGTGGCAGGATCGCCTGCTCATAATCCTCAACACGCCCGCCAACAATCCGACCGGTTTCGCGCTCACCGACGACGATTGGGACAATGTCATCGACGCGCTCAAGCTCCGCGCGGAGCGGGGAAAAAATATTTCCGTCCTGGTTGATATCGCTTACATCGACTTCGCCGGCGAGCCCGATGTCACGCGCCGCTTCATGGAAAAATTCGCCAACCTCCCCGAAAATCTTTTCGTGATGATCGCCTTCAGTATGTCGAAAAGCTATACCTTCTACGGTCAAAGGACGGGCGCGCTGATCGGCGTCACCTCGAGCCGCGCCGTCATCGACGAATTTGAGCAGGCCGGCAAATATTCCAACCGCGCCGTCTGGTCCAACATCAACCGCGGCGCTCAAGCCCTGCTCGTTCGGCTTCAACAGGATAAAGATGCCCACGCTCAATTCGTTCGCGAGCGCGAACAGTTCTATCAACTCGTCAAGCGCCGCGCGGATATCTTTGTCAAAGAGGCCGAAATTTGCGGGCTGAGGATCGTGCCGTATTCGGGCGGATTTTTCATCGCCGTCCCGAGCGACAATCCCATCGCCGTCTGCCAAAAGCTCCACGACGATCTGATTTTCGCCGTCCCTCTAAAGCTCGGCATCAGAGTCGCCGCCTGCTCCGTCTCGACCAAAAAGATCAAGGGCGTCGCCGACAAGATCAAGTTCGCTATGACAATCGAATAAAATTTTTTCGCGGGCTGCAGAGATGCAGTCTTTTTTTGCAGTCTAAAAAAATCGGAGGCGATTCGCTATGACCTGTGCCGTAAAAATTTTCCTGCCGCTGTTGCTTTTGATGATGCTGATCACGTCCGGCTGCGGCTCCGATAAAGCCGTCAAGCCAAAACAATTGACCATCGCCGTTCAATCGCTGCCCAATGACGAGAGTGTCGCCCGCGCTTGGTACGATGAAAAACTCGGTAACGAGCTCGGCGTCAAGGTCATCACGGTTCAGTACGATTCGAGCATCCTTGCCAACAACGCCATGGCCACCGACAACATCGACATCGCCATTTTCGGCTCCGCCGCCGCCGCCGTCGGCATCTCCAAGGGGCTGCCTTACGAGGTTATTTGGATTCATAACGTCGAGGGCGATAACGAGGCGCTCGTCGTCAAAAACGCCGCCAATATCAACACACTCGAGGAACTTCGCGGCAAGCGCATCGGCGTTTCGTTCGGCGCAACGACACATTACTCGCTCCTCAATGCCCTTCAAAGTGTCGGCATCGACGCCGCTGACGTCATCCTGTTCGATCTCCAACCGTCCGAGATCATCGACGCTTGGCACCGGGATCAGATCGACGCCGCCTTCATTTGGCAGCCCGCTCTTGACGAGCTGTCGGGGAACGGACATATTCTGATCAGCAGTCGGCAGCTCGACGCGCAGGGCATCACCACCGCCGACGTCGCCGTCGTCAATAAGGATTTTGCTCGCCGCAATCCCGATATCATTCAACGATACGTCGATCTTCAAGCACGTGCTCAAGAAATGTTCAAACGCGATCCGCGTCAAGCCGCCTCGCTTGCCTCGCCGTATCTCAAAACCTCCCGCAACACCGCGCTCAAGCAGATGAACGAGCTCATTTGGCTCGCACCCGCCGATCAAATTTCCGAGCGATATCTCGGCACTGTCGAGAAGAAGGGACAATTCGTGCAGACGCTCTTCAATACCGCCCGCTTCCTCGAGCATTACGATCTCCTCGACCGCGCGGCAACCCTTGAAACTTTCGAGAACGCCGTCAATCCTCAATTCGTCCAAGCCGCCGCATCAAAAAAGGCGCCCGCTTCGACGCCTTAAGCCTCAAATAATTTTTTTGTAATTGGTCATGTCGGCGTGCAAGGGCGTCACCGCCACATAACCGCACTCGACCGCGTAAATATCCGTGCCCTCGCTGCGATCAATGTCATAGACCTCGCCGCCGATCCGATAAAAAGTCTTGTCCGCGTCGCTCACCAACTTGAACGCGTTGATGTAGTCGCGCTTGCCCAGCCGCGTCCAGATGAACTCCGCCTCGTCGTCTTTGTACTTCACCGGGAAGTTCAGATTGTAGAAAAAGATGCTCTCGTGCAAATGCGCCTCCCGCAAAAATTTCGCCGTCGAACGCGCCGCCTCCTCGATCGCTATCTCCGAATTGATGTCGATCGACACCGCCAACGCCGAAATGTCGTGCAGATAGCCCTCGAGTGCCGCGCCGACTGTCCCCGAGTACACGACATCCGTCGCCAAATTCGCCCCGTAATTGATCCCGCTTATCACCACATCCGGCTTGGCTGATGTGTTCATCGCCTCGAGATATATCTTGACACAATCGGTCGGCGTGCCGTCGATCGACCACGCCTCGATCGAGCTGTGCAACTTGAGCTCATGCTTTTGCGCCAGTTCGATGATGCGCTCGACCTCGACTGTTTTGAACTCGACCTCGCGATGAATCGACAGCGCATGCGACATGCCACTCTGCTGATTTTTCGGCGCGGCGACTACGATCTCGTGATCCTTCGACAGCGCCGAAGCCAGCGCCCATATGCCCTTCGCCTCGATCCCGTCGTCGTTCGATAGTAATATCCTCAATACCGTCACCCCTCAGCTGTCGAAAAGCGCGCGCGAAAACTCTCCGGCATCGAACGGTCGCAAATCATCGACGCCCTCGCCCACGCCGATCCACTTCACCGGCATTTTCATCTCCGACATCAGCCCGATGATCACGCCGCCCTTCGCCGTCCCGTCGAGCTTCGTCAGCACCAGCCCCGTCACCGGCGCCGCCTTCGTAAACAGCTCCGCTTGGCTGATTGCGTTTTGCCCCGTCGTCGCGTCCAGCACCAACAAAACTTCGTGCGGCGCTCCGTGGATTCCCTTGCCCAGCACGCGGTTTATTTTTTTGAGCTCCTCCATCAGATTGAATTTGTTCTGCAGCCGCCCCGCCGTGTCCACAATCAGCACGTCGACCTCCCGCGCTTTCGCCGCACGCGTCGCGTCCAGCGCCACACTCGACGGATCGGAGCCCTCGTCGTGCTTTATCAGCGTCGCACCCGTCCGCTCCGCCCATATCTCGATCTGATCGATCGCCGCCGCGCGGAATGTATCCGCCGCCGCTATCATCACGCTGTAACCCTCCGACCGATAGTACGCGCTCAGCTTGCCGATCGTCGTCGTCTTGCCCGCGCCGTTCACTCCGATCACCAGGATCACGTACGGCTTCGTCAGGTACATCGCCCACCGCTCCGACGGCACGTCCGTGGTCAGAATCGACGTGATCTCACGTTGAAGGAAGGGCTTTAAATCCTCCGGCGCGGCGATCTCCCGCTTGCGAATGCCCTTGCGAACCGCCGTCATCAGCCGCTCCGTCGTCGCAGGTCCCACATCCGACAGGATCAGCGTCTCCTCCAGCTCATCAAGAAATTCGTCGTCGATCTTCGCGCTGCCGTTGATTAACTCCTCCAGCTTCGCCGTCAGATTCTCGCGCGTCTTCGACAAACTTTCCTTGAGCTTCTCGAAAAATCCCACGCTGCCACCTCCGATCATTTTTTGCGATCAAGCCATCTCGTTCGCCGTCAACAGCGCCTCGATTTTGATGTCCGTCCGCCGATTGAGATCGATGAACTCATTCTTCATCGTCTGCACAATCGGCAGTGACCAGATGCGCGTCTCATCGATGTAAACGATCTTCGCGCGCTCGCCGTTGTCCAGCCCCACCCAATTGCCGTTGAGCGAGTGATTCAGATTTTTGATGAACATTATCGTAAAGTTCGTGTCGAGCTTGCCGCGGATCATATCGTCGTACAAAACCTTCAGCACGTCGAACGGCGAACTGCGCTTGGCATATGAGCGCGGCGCCGCCATCGCGTCATACATGTCAAGAATCGCTATGATCTTGCCGTAATCGCAAAGTTCATCGCCCTTCGTCCGATTCGGATAACCCGACCCGTCGCAACGCTCGTGATGCTGCAAAATGCCCATCAGCAAATCCTTATGCGCCGACAGCACCGAGTACTTGAGCATGTCGTAGCCGTAATCGACGTGGCGCTTGACGCTGTCGAGCTCTTCGGGCGTGAGCTTGCCGGTCTTCTCGAGAATTTCTTTCGGCACCTTCATCTTGCCGACGTCGGAGAGCATCGCCGCCGTCATCAGCTCCGTCTTTTTCGCCCAACGCAGCCGCATCCAATTCGCCATCAGCCCCGCCAAGATGAACAGGTTCAGCGCGTGGTGGATCACGTAATCGCCCGTCCGCGTCATGTTGTGAATTTGGCTGACCGCCGTCGCGCCCTCGCACAGCTCGTCGATCACGTTGTCGACTATGATATCCTCCATCGACGGAATGTCCAGCTCGCCTTCGCGCCCGAGTTTGAAATAAATGTTTTGCACTCGAGAATACGCCATCTTGTAGCGCTGAACGTAGGCGCCGTCGATCAGATGCTCGTTGCCGACCACCTCCGTATGAATTTCCTCCTCCGGCACGTCGATGTAAACGCTGAACACCGGCTTGCCGTCGAGTTTGCTCAAATCCTTCTGCTTGAGAACCGTGCCGCTCCGAATTAGAACGGTGCCGTCAAGATCCTGAACGGTGCGCCCGACCTTCATGCCGCTGCGAAGTTCGTTGACGCTGAATGCTTTTAACATGCAATCGCCTCCTCAGACGTTGTGCTCGATCTTCTGACAGTCTTTGCAGTAGCCGAAGAATTTTACATCGTGATTGACGATCCAAAAGCCCGACCGGAGCGCGATATCGGCCTCCAAGCCGTCAAGTTTATCCTCGTCGAACTCGATCACTTTCTTGCACTTGAGACAGATCAAATGGTGGTGGCGATGCTTTGACGGATCGCGATTGAGCTCGTAGCGCGTGGAGCCGTCGCCGAACTCGATCGGCAACAGCAGCCCGAGCGAACCGAGCAACTCGAGCGTGCGATAGACGGTCGCAAGCCCGATGTTGGATTGCGCCTCGTGCAGAATGCCGTGCACATCCTCGGCGTTGAGGTGCTGCCGCTCGGGATTGTCGAGAAAAACCTGCAAAATCTCCCGCCGTTGAGGCGTCAACTTATAGCCCTTGCTCGAAAGGCGCGCTTTCAGGTCGTCGATCGTAAAAAGTTTCGAGTCCGCCGCGCTCATTTCAATCACTCGCTTTCATACATTTTGCTACAGTGTATCATATTTCCGATCAAGTTGCTCGAAAAATTTTTTTGTGGTAAACTGTCGACGACATAAAACGAAAGTGAGTGACGGCTTTGGACAGAAAAGAAGCGCTGGCGGCGGCGATGAAACAGATCGAAAAGGATTTCGGCAAGGGCGCGATCTTCCGCCTGGGCGATGACGCGTCGAAGCTTGACCTGAAGGTAGTGCCGACGGGAATTTTGCCGCTCGACATTGCGCTCGGCGTGGGCGGGCTTCCGCGCGGAAGGATAGTCGAGGTGTACGGACCGGAGTCGGGCGGCAAGACGACGATCGCGCTGCACATGATCGCCGCGCTCCAAAAGACGGGCGGCATGGCGGCGTTCATCGACGCGGAGCATGCGCTCGACCCGGTCTACGCTCGAAAGTTGGGCGTGGACATTGAGTCGCTGGTGCTGGCTCAACCGGACTCGGGCGAACAGGCGCTGGAGATCGTCGACACGCTGATCCGAAGCGGCGCGGTCGATATGGTCGTGGTGGATTCGGTGGCGGCGCTGGTGCCGCAATCGGAGATCGACGGCGACATGGGCGATTCGCACGTCGGGCTGCACGCGCGGATGATGAGCCAGGCGATGAGGAAATTGGCGGGCTCGATCAGCAAGAACGAGACGATTGCGGTGTTCATCAATCAGATTCGAGAGAAGGTCGGAGTGATGTTCGGCAATCCCGAGATCACGACGGGCGGTCGGGCGCTGAAATTTTACTCGACGATTCGGCTCGAGATTCGTAAGGGCGAGGCGATAAAGCAAGGCACGGAGATTATCGGCAATCGCACTCGAGTGAAGGTGGCGAAGAACAAAGTTGCACCGCCGTTTCGCATGGCGGAGTTCGACATCATGTACGGGAGCGGCTATTCGAAGGAGGGCAGTCTGCTCGACCTGGGCGTGGAGTATGATGTGGTGTCGAAGAGCGGCGCGTATTTCTCGTATGACGGCGAGAAACTCGGTCAAGGCAAGGAGAATGCGAAGAAGTATTTGAAGGAGCATCCAGAGCTTGCCGACGAGATTGAGACGAAGCTCCGCGCGGAGCTGTTGAATAAGAATGCGACGGTGGCGGCGCCGCAACCGTCGGCTCCGATTGAGATCGAGCAGGACGATGACGAGCCGCCGATTGACGATTGAGATTGACGGTTAGATCGATGAAGACGGCATTGATGAAAGCGACGGATTTACTGGCGCGGCAGGAGCAAAGCGAACGGCAGTTGCGACAAAAACTCTCCGCGCGGAAGTATTCGGACGAGGAGATCGATGGCGCGCTCGAGACGCTGAAGGCGCGGCGATATATCGACGACGAGGCGACGTGCGGGCGGCAATTCGAGCGGCTGTATTCGAGCGGCAAGCTGTCGTTGAAGCAGATATACGTGAAGCTGCTGCATTGGGGGTTTGATGCGGCGCTGATCGATCGGCAGGTGCCGGCGGACGTCGACGAGCACGAACGATCGACGGCGTTGCGAGCGTTGACGGCAAAATTCATGTCAGTGCCGGAGGAAAAAAAGATGTGGCAGTATCTTTCGACGCGTGGCTTTGACGGCGACGCGATCATGTCGGCGATCGACGCCTTCAAAAGTAAATTCGAGGCGGCGCATGAGTAGAGCGTTGGTGATCGGAGCGGTGTCGAGCGGCAGCGGCAAAACGACGCTCACGATCGGATTGATAGCGGCGCTCCGTGCGCGCGGCTTTAAAGTGCAATCGTACAAAGTCGGACCGGATTACATCGACACGGGTTGGCATGAGTTGGCGTCGGGACGACCGGCGCATAATCTTGACAGTTGGTTGGTGCCGAAAGAAAAACTGCGCGCAATATTCGAGGCGACGGTCGGGGACGCGGACGTTGCGCTCATCGAGGGCGTGATGGGTTTATACGACGGCGGGCGACGCGGGATCAGCTCAACGGCGGAGATCGCGAAGTTGCTCGACGTGCCGGTGGTGCTGGTGATCGACGCAAAATCGATCGGAGCATCGGCAGCGGCGATCGCGCTGGGCTTTCGAGAATACGATCGTGACGTTAGATTGGCGGGCGTGATCCTCAATCGGATAGGTTCGGCGACGCATCGACGGATGATCGAAGACGCGCTCGAGGCGCTCGGCATAAAATCCTTCGGAGCGCTGCCGCGCGATCCGCGCTTCGTCCTGACGGAGCGACATCTCGGGCTGGTGCAGGCGGTCGAGACTACAGACGGCTCATTCTTGGATGAATTGCGAACTGCCGTCGAGGAGAATATAAAAATATCGGCGTTGGCAACTGCCGCCGCGCCGATAAAATTTTTTTCTTCCGTTGAGATCAAACGGACGGAGATCCAATGTCGGATCGGGATCGCGCGCGACGAGGCTTTCTCATTTTATTATCCCGAGAGTCTGAAGGAATTGGAGCGGCGCGGTGCGGAGTTGATCGAGTTCAGCCCGTTGCACGATGAGCGGCTGCCTTCGATCGACGGTTTAATCCTTGGCGGCGGTTATCCCGAAATGCATGCGACGGCGCTCGAGCGCAACGAGCCGATGCGGGAGTCGATCCGTCGAGCAGCGTCGGAGGGGCTGCCGATCTATGCGGAGTGCGGCGGCTATATGTATCTGATGCGGGAGCTGATCGGTTTCGACGGGCGGCGATATTCGATGTGCGGCGTGCTCGACGGTCGTGCGACGATGAATGAGCGGCTGCAGACGGTCGGTTACGTCGAGGCGGAGCTGATGTCGAATTGCGTGATCGGGCGGCGCGGCGATCGAGTACGCGCTCATGAATTTCACTTCTCGAGTGCCGAGTGCGGCGCAAAAAAAATATTCCGCTGCACTCGATTGAGAACAGGGAAAATCTATGAGGCGGGCGCGATCGATGGCAACGTGATCGGCTCGTATTTGCATCTGCACTTCGCGGGCTGTCCGAGTGCTGCCGAGAATTTTATTCGGCAGGCACTTCTTCATCGGACATGCCTTTTGTGATGTGCGCATGCCCTTTCAACCAAAATTTATTAAAGCCGTCGGTGCTCTCGGCGCGATCGCCCGTTGCTCGAATGTCGGCGCGCGTGATCACCACATTCTCCGTCGCCGCCAACAGCCCCTCCGCATTGATCCAATCAAGCCGCCCGCTCGTGAGCTTGGCGCCGTCGCTCGTCTCGACGGTGATGTTGCCCTCGATGTTGATATTCTTCGTCTCGTAATGGTACACGCCGTAGTCCGCGCGGAACTCGATCGAGCGACCGTCCTCATTGTAAAAATGTCCGACCGGCTTGACCAGCTCCGCATCCTGCGTGTTGATGTCGACCGTCATCCGCTCCGCCGTCAAATCCCAAACGCGTCGCCCGTTGACTTCCTCGCTCATCTCGTTGCCTTCATACTCCATCGTCGGAGGCGGCGCGATCCGATCAATCTGCGGCGGTCCTTCGGGCGTCGTCGCCACTACCCACACCACCAAGCCGACGAACAATCCTCCGATTATCGCCCCCAACATTTTGCCTCGTATTTTCATGCGCTGCTCCTATCGATGATGTTTGACTTTCTGCATTTCCGGCGGCGTGTTCCATCGCTTTTGAAACCACAACCATTGCGTGGGATTGTCGAGGATCACGCGCTCGAGAATTTTCGTCATCCGCACCGTGAACTCGAATAAATCCCGATCCGCGTCGCCGCTGTTTCCAATGTGCATGATCTCGCCGATCATCACCTTGTGCCGACCGTTCGGCTGTCGAAGAATGAACGCCGGCAGCACCGGCGCGTTGAATCTCTTCGCAAACACCGCCGGTCCCAGCGGCGTCGACGCCGTCCGCCCCAAAAATTCGATGAACGCTCCGCCGGGTCCGCCGTCCTGATCGGCAAGGAAGCCCAAAATTTTTCCTTTCTTGAGCGCTCGACCCGCCGACAACAATTCGCTCGTGCCGCGCGTAAATATCTCGACGTGGATCGTCGCTCTCAGATCGTCCAGCACCCGCGAATACTCCGCGTTCGGCTGCTGCTTGGCGATCGCCGTCACCGGCATCCCGTTCAGCGAAAACGCCGCCGACAACCACTCCCACGTCCCGACATGCCCCGTCAATACGACCACGCCATGCCCCTCGGCAAGCGCCTCGCGCATTCGCTCGAGATGATCGATTTCGATGTACCGATTGAGATTCTGCTCGTTGAGATTGGGCATGTAAAATATGTCGAGCACGTTCCGCGCCAGATTCACGAACGACGCGCGGACGATTTTTTTTGCCTCCGACTCCGTCACGTGCAGCGCCGGCATCATCTGTTCAATCGCGCGCCGCCTCTGCTTTTTGATCAACAGATAATACAGGTTGCCGAGAATTTTCCCCAGAAACAGCAGCACGTCATACGGCAGCAATCGCACCAGCCGACTGAACAGCATCAGAGAATTGTACAGCATCGACCTCACCTGTTGCCGCGCGCGACCAGTTTCTTGATCACCTTCGCGCCCGTCGATTTGATTTTCCGAAGCGGCGCGACGCGCGTCTTGATTTTGGGTTTCATATCCTTCTGTTGACCGAAATCGCCGCGCTTGAGGAAGGTCGATTTCATCTTATCGGGCTTGAAAAACTTGCGCAGCTCCTTCGACAGAATTTCGGGGTCGGAGTCCTCGCCGCATGTAAAAATATCGACCGCCGCGTACTTGAGCTCGGTGTAAACGTGGATTGCCAGATGCCCTTCCTTGAAGGCGCCGATGATCGACAGATGCCCTTGGTCAATGACGGCGGATTGCAGGTCGGGCGAATTTTGGATGACGTTGCGGACGATGGTTTTAATCTCCTCGAGATTGTTGAGTCGATTCGTGCTGCAGTTGTAAAAATCGATCGTCAGTTGACGAGCCATAATTTCCATTGCGATTCACCTTTCGACAGATTAATTTTCGGCGGGCATGAGAATGATGTGAACGGGCAAATTCGAAGCGGCGGGCGGGGAGTAGTCGAACGTGACCTTGCCGTTGAATGTGCCCAGGTCGGCCAGCTCGGTGTAAGAAGTCAACAGCGCCAGCCCTTCCTCGCGCGCCTCTTTGACATTCTCGGGCTCCTCGGGCGTCTCGTCGCCAAAGAAAGTTCTTCCGCGCGGAGTGAGGATCAGTTTCGAGTGCCCTTTGTAATTGGAGCGCATGGCGCCGGCGTAAACGCCTCCGAGCGGCGAGAGATAAAATTGAGTTTTGTTGCGCGTCTCGAGCTCGATGCGATAATCGACGCCGTAATTGCCGAAGTTTGTGACGGTGGAGCCGTCGGTGGCATCGACGCCGGTCTTATATTGGTCGTTGATGCCGTCGCTCAACAGCAGATATTTAATGCCGTCGGCGGAGGGATCGTAGCGCCCCTTGATCTTGATCACGCGCGTCATGCCCTTGAATGTGCCGCGGAGCCGTTGCTCGTCCTTGGGCAGAATTTGAGCGCCGAGCGAGTAGAGGATCGGATCGGCGTTGGCGGGGTACATCAGGACGGTGATGCGGACGGGATAATCGACGTTGAAATCGTAGAGCCCGTAGGCGAGATGCCCAGGCTTGACGACGAGGTCATGCATGTTGTCGCGCAGGAGCTTGCGTTCGTTGGCGTTGAAGACGAGCGAAGTCTGAAAGGCGTTCTTCATGTATGACGTGAGCACCGCCTTGCCGACGTTAAGGAATTTGCGGGAGGGCTTGGCAGCGGCGCCGCGCGTGATGTTGAGCGTGTTGAACTGACCGGAGACGTTCTCGACGATGACGGCGAGCTTTTTGTCGTCCTTGGAATCGTTCAGGTGATAGTAAAGAATCCGCGCGGAACCCTCGACGATGTCGGAGTAGAGGATGCCGTTATCCTTGACGTACTCGGGGCTGTCGGAAAAAATGAGAGTGCCGCCGGTGTCGTAAGACTCTGCCTGAATTTGGTGCATCATCGACGACGGCTTTGACTTGGCGGCGGCGTCGGGCAAAGTAATCGATAAGGAAGTCAACAAAGCGATTGCCGCTGCCGCGAATTTCTTTGCGAAGTTCAATAACATCAATCCAATCCTAAAAAATATTGTTGAGCTTGGCGGCGATCTTCGCCTTCAACAGTCTTAATCGGAACTCGAACAGCCCGAGGCGCGGCTGCGGAATGTTGACGCGATGCATCTTAAACTGGTTCGTCTCGAAATTGTTGAGTCCCGCGTCGCCGGTGACCGCCGTAAAATAATTTTCCTGCTCGAGAATTTTTATGATGTCGGCGTTGTACTTGCCGTTGGGATAAGACAGGCTGTAAATGGTGTTGACGCCGCTCCACTCGAGATAAATTTTCGAATCGCGCACCTCGTAGACGATTTCGTCGTGAGTGAGCTCGTCGAGCGCAAGATGATCCGCCGTGTGATTGCCGATCTCGATCCCGCGCGTCTGCATGTCCTTAAGCTGATCGAACGTCAGATATCCCTTCTGACCGATCTGATTGGCGATCACATAGACGACCGCCTTCATGTTGCGCTGCTCGAGCATCGGCAGCAGGTTGATATAATTGTCTTCGTAGCCGTCGTCGAAGGTGAGCATAATGGGCTTGTCGGGCATGACGAAGCGCCCGTTTTTGGCCTCGATGAAGTCAAGCATCGTGATGGTAGTATAACCGTTCTGCGCGAGATAATCAAGTTGCGCGGCGAGCTCGTCGGGCGTGACGTTATATCGGACGGAGTCGACATCGGGCGTGTCGGTGATGGTATGATACTCGAGGATGGGGAAGCCGTCGGGGGCGGGCGCGAGCACGAGCGCGGCGAGAATGATCGCGGCGGCGGCGATTGACAGCAAAAACTTTTTCATCGCATCACTCCTTTCGTCGATAGCGCCAAATATTTTAGCACAGTGGGCGCGGGGTGTGCTATAATGAAAAAAATTTTTTGGGGAGGCGAGAGCAATGCCGATCTACAATGCGCGGCTGACATCAATCGATCCGGTCGAGACGAGGCGATACGCGGGGCTGTCGAAAGCGGCGGGCTTTGACGAGCAATCGATCATCGACGCGTGCGAGGAGGCGCGGCTGCTGATCGAGGTGCGGGGGATATGGCAGATGTACGCATACGACTCCGCGCGGAGCGTGATCGAGTCGGAGCCGGCGGTGGAGATCAATGGGCGCTCGATCGAAAAGCATCTGTCGAAATGCGAGCGCGTTTTATGCATGGCGGTGACGGTCGGGGAGGCGATCGAGCGGGAAGTGACGACGAAATTCGGCGGCAAGCAATACGTGCCGGCGATGTTGCTCGACGCGGCGGCGACTTCGGCGGTGGAGCAGGCGGCGGATCAAATGGAAGATGTGCTCCGACGGGAAGTCGAGCACGAAGGATTTTCGATGCGAAGTCGTTACAGCCCGGGCTACGGCGATTGGGGCTTGGATCAACAGCGAGAATTGTTTCGATTGTCGGGCGCGTCGGAGATCGGTATGCGGCTGTCGACGGCGCTGATGTTGATGCCGCGCAAATCGGTGACGGCGATAATCGGCTTGACGCGCGGTACGGTCGAGAAAAGCTCCGAATACGATTGCTCGACTTGCGACAAGACGGATTGCCCGATGAGAGCGTGATGTTGAAGCCGATATTGAAATGGGTGGGCGGCAAGCGGCAATTGTTGAGCGAGATTGTTCCGCTGATCGAGCGAATGATTCCGCGCGGAGCGACGTACGTTGAGCCGTTCGCGGGCGGCGGCGCGGTTTTATTTTCGCTCCGACCGACGAAGGCGATCATCAACGATCTCAACAGCGAGCTGATCAACGTCTATCGAACGGTGCGCGACGATCCCGATGGGCTGATCGAGCGGTTGATTGAGCATCGACAAAATCATTGCGAGGAATATTTTTATCGGATTCGAGCGTTGGATCGATCGGAGGAATATTCGTCGATGTCGGCGGTGGAGCGGGCGGCGCGGACGATTTATTTGAATCGGACGTGCTACAACGGTTTGTATCGGGTGAATGCGGCGGGGCAATTCAACGCGCCGTTCGGTCGATATAAAAATCCGTCGATTGTCGATGAGCCGAGGCTCCGCGCGGTCGGCGAGTACCTTCGCTCAAGTGACGTGGTGATCTGCAACGAGGATTATCGGGCGCTGATTGATCGGCTCGACGGAAATTTTTTTGTGTACTTTGATCCGCCGTATTATCCGTTGACGGCAACGGCGTCGTTCACATCCTACACCGACGGCGGTTTCGATTGTGAGCGGCAAGTTGAGCTTCGCGATGTATGTCGGCGGCTCCGCGCGGAGAATATTTTTTTTATCGAGTCGAATTCGGATTGCGATGCGATCAGGAATTTATACGAGGGCTTTGAGATAAAGACGGTGCGCGCGACGCGGGCGATCAACAGCGTGGGCGCGCGGCGCGGTGCGATCGACGAGGTTTTGATTTATTACGGAGGCGATTAATTGTTCGGCGAGTACAATGCAATCGAGAAAAAAATTTTATCGGGTGAGCGGCTCGACCGCGCGGATGGTATCAAACTTTTTGAATGTCGTTCGTTGACGTGGCTTGGGGCGTTGGCGGATCACGTTCGACGCGAGAAGTGCGGCGACTATGTTTACTACAACGTCAATTGCCACGTCAATTTGACGAACATGTGTGTGTCGCAATGCAAGTTTTGTGCGTTCGGTCGAGCCGCCGAGGCGCGCGGGGCTTATGCGATGACGATCGATCAAGCGATTGCGGTCGTCGAGGACGCGCTCAACGATCCCAATATGTCGGGGCTGCACATCGTCAGCGGCTTGCATCCGACGTGGACCTTCGACGATTATCTGTCGATCGTCCGAGCGCTGCACGAGCGGTTCCCGCAACTATATATCAAGGGCTTCACGGGCGTCGAGCTGACACATTTCGCAAAAATCTCCGCGCGGAGCCTCGAAGACATTCTGACTGATTTAAAGTCGGCGGGGCTGCAAGCGATCGCGGGCGGCGGCGCGGAAATATTATCGGATCGGGTGCGCAACCTGTTATGTCCGAAGAAGGCGACGGCGGACGAGTGGTTGGAGGCGGCGCGCGTTGCGCACCGATTGGGGATCAAATCAAACGCGTCGATGCTCTACGGTCACATAGAGACGCTCGAGGAGCGCGTCGATCATCTGATTCGGCTCCGAAATTTGCAGGACGAGACGCATGGCTTTCAAACGTTCATATGCTTTCCGTTTCTTCCGAAGAACACGGCGCTTGAGCGGGAGATCAAACAGACGTCGATGTGGGACGACCTTCGGACGATGGCGGTATCGCGGCTGATGCTCGACAATTTTGATCACATCAAAGCGTACTGGGTGATGCTGACAGTACCGGTGGCACAAGTGGCGTTGAGCTTCGGCGCGAACGACATTGACGGGACGATACACAAGGAAACGATCCTGCACGACGCGGGCGCGACGAGTCCGACGGGCTTGACGGAGGACGCGATCATCGGCTTGATTCGAGAAGTTGGTCGAATACCGGCGGCGTGCGATTGCAATTACAATGTGTTGAGGATTCTGTAGGGAGGGACGATGCCTTATGAGTTCTCGATTGTCGAGAGCGGAAGCGCTCGCGTTATACGAACGCAATGATCTTTTATCGTTGGCGCAACGTGCGCGCGCCGTCAAAGAACAAAAATCCGGTCGCAAAGTTTTTTATCGCATCAACCGCCACATCAACCTGACCAACATCTGCTCGTCGAACTGTCCGTTGTGCGCGTTTCAATGTCGAGCGGGCGATCGACTCGGCTACGTGCTCGAGCGCGACGACATTGCAAAAATTCTCGAAGAAGCCCGCTCTGTCGAGGGCTTATCCGAAATTCACATCGTGAGCGCTCTGCACCCGACCAAGCCTTTCGAGTACTACGTCGACGTGATCCGCCAAGTGCGATGTGCGCTGCCGACCGTCGAGATTCAAGCGTTCACGCCGGTCGAGATCATAAACTTCGTCCGCTTGACGGGCGCGTCGATCGAACAAATACTTCGGACACTGATCGACGCGGGGCTTGACGGCTTACCTGGCGGGGGCGCGGAGATTTTATCGGATCGTGTTCGATCGATCATCTGTCCACGGAAGGCGACAGCGGACGAATGGCTTGACGTAATGCGAACGGCGCATCGATTGAAATTGAAAACGAACGCGTCGATGATGTACGGTCACGTCGAGACGGTTGAGGAGCGCATCGATCATCTGATTCGACTGCGGGCGCTGCAAGACGAGACGGGCGGCTTTCAATCGATGTTGTTATTCCCGTTTCACCCCGCCAACACCGAGCTGGGCAAAAAATTCGATCTCAAGCCGGTCGGCGCGTGGGAGAATTTAAAAATGCTGGCATTGACGCGGTTGATGCTTGACAACTTCGACCACATCAAAGCGTTCTGGATCATGCTGACGCTGCCGATTGCGCAATTGGCGTTGGCATTTGGCGCGGACGATCTCGACGGGACGCTCGGTCGGGAGCGGATCATCAACGCGGCGGGCTCGACGGAGGGCACATCGATCACGCGCTCGAAACTGGAGCGGCTGATCCGCGAAGCCGGATATGAGCCGACGTTGAGAGGAGTGGTCTGATGCGCTTGACGGTTGAGGAAGGCATTCGCTTATTTGACTGTGATCCGATTGAACTCGGGCTCCGCGCGGATGCGATTCGACGTAAAAAATTCGGCGACGTGACGACGTTCATCATCGATCGGAACATCAACTACACAAACGTATGCGAGAACGAGTGCCGATTTTGCGCGTTCTATCGACGGACGGGCTCGACGGACGCGTACACTCTTTCGATCGAAGATATCTTGAAAAAGGCGCAAAAAACGGTCAACGCAGGCGGCACGCAATTGATGATCCAAGGCGGGCTCAATCCGACGCTCGATCTGAAATATTTTGAGCGGCTGTTTCGAGCGATCAAAAATTGCTTTAACATCACAATCCATTCGCTGACGGCGACGGAGATAGAATGGTTGTCGCGACGCGAGGGTCTGACGATCGTCGAGACGCTGAAGCGGTTGCAAGCGGCGGGGCTTGACAGTTTACCGGGCGGAGGCGCGGAGATATTGGTCGATGCGATCCGACAAAAAATCAGCCCGAGGAAAATATCAACGGCGGGCTGGTTGGAGGTGATGCGGGCGGCGCACTCGATTGGAATGAAGTCGACGGCGACGATGGTGATCGGCTTCGGCGAGACGGCGGCTCAACGGATCGAGCACATGGATCAAATTCGACGGTTGCAGGATGAGACGGGCGGCTTTCGAGCGTTCATCACTTGGACGTTTCAGCCGACGAACACGGCGCTGGGCGGGTCGAAGGTGAGCGCGTGGGATTACATGCGGACGTTGGCGATCAGCCGAATCTATCTTGACAACATTGATCACATCCAAGGATCGTGGGTGACGCAAGGTGAGCGGCTGGGGCAATTGACTCAAGGGTTCGGCGCGGACGATCTTGGTTCGATTATGCTTGAGGAGAATGTGGTGCGGGCGGCGGGCACGTCGTTTGACATGTCGACGCGGAAAATGATCGGATTGATTGAAGGAGCGGGCTTCCGCGCGGCGCAACGCGACACTCAATACAATATTCTCAGGAGGTACTAGACATTGCAGCAAGAAAATTTTCAAGCGGATTTTGCGATCATCGGCGGCTCGGGCACGCTCTCATTGGATTTCCCGAAAAATATTTCCGACGCCGATTTGATCTCCGAGTTCGTTTTTGACACGCCTTACGGTCGCAGTCCGACGATGCGCCTTTTTTCGATCGAGGGGCGGCGTGTCATAACGTGTCGAATGCACGGTTGGCGGAGCGGAGTGACTCGGGCGAATGCGTCTCGACAGATATTCTGGATATTTCGAGAGGCGGGCGTGAGAAAAATTTTATCGGAGGGCGGCGTCGGCACGATCAATCGACTGCTCGATCCGCGCGATCTTCTGATCCCCGATGATTACATCGACCTGTCGGTGCGCAAAGACGTGATGCTCGACGGGCGCTATCTGTTGGTAATGCGCGACGCGTTATGTCCGACATTGCGAAAAAATTTATTGGACTCCGCGCGGAGGAGCTACGACGGTCGGATATTTGATCGAGCGGTGTACGCGGTAACGGACGGTCGGCATTTCGAGAGCCCCGCGGAGATCGAGATGCTCAACGGTCGAGCGGACATCGTTGGTCAAAGCCTGGCACCTGAGGTATATCTTGCACGGGAGATCGGCGCGTGCTACGCAAACTTATCGTTCGTGGTGAATTACGGCGAGGGTTTGACGCGGGCGTGGTCGCACGACACACTCAAGGAAATATTTTTTTACGACGCGAATCTGATCAGCAACATTTTGGTCAACACGCTCCGACGCATCGATCTCGACGCGCCCTGCGAGTGTCGCAAATTGCGCAAGGAAACTCTGTTGAAGGACGTTTACAACTCGGAGTCGGCGGACGGATGACAAAAAAATAAAGGCGCTGCCGCCTTTTTTATTTTGCCTCGAAAATCATTTGAGCCTTTTGGTATGAAACGAGCCGAGAATTTTTTCCTTGCGCTTGCAATGAGGGCACTCGTTTTGAATGATGCCGGTGAAGCCGCAGACGGGGTCGCGATCGACGGGATGATTGATGGAGAAATAGCCCATATTGGCATCGTGCATGGCGCGGACGAGCCGCTCAAAAGCCTTGACGTTGCGGGAGGCGTCGGCGTTCATCTCGATGTAAGCGATATGCCCCGCGTTGCAGAGCGCGTGATACGGTGCCTCGATCTTAATCTTATCGAGCGCCTTGATCGGGAAGTAGACGGGCACGTGGCTTGAGTTGGTCATATATTTACGGTCGGTGACGCCCTTGATGACGCCGAACTTCTCTCGATTGGCGCGTTGGAAGGAGCCGGCGGTGGACTCGGCGGGCGTAGCGAAGGTCGTCCAATTGCGGCGTTCGTCCTGTGCAAACCGATCGGTTCGATGTCGGAGATGCCCGACAATCCTTAGCCCGAGCTGTTGAGCGGCTTCGGATTGCCCGTGATGCTTGCCGGTGAGCACGACCAGGCACTCGGCGAGCCCGCAAAAACCGATCGAATAAGACGCGTGCTTGAGAACCTCGGCAATGGTATCGTTGGAGGAAAATTTTTCGCTGTCGAGCCAAACGTGCTGCTCCATCAGGAACGGATAATTATAGAAATGCTTTTTCTCGATGGTGTGAAGGCGATGCAGAATGTAATCGTGACTGAGCTGAATGTAGTGATCGAACAGCCCGAAAAACTTTTCGAGATCGCCATTGACCTCGAGCGCGAGCTTGGGCAGATTGATGGTGACGAAGGCGAAGTTGCCGCGCGATCCGGACTGCTCGGGACCGTTGAGATTGGACATCACGCGCGTGCGACAGCCCATGGTTGCGATGCACGAGTTATAATCGCCGGGCTTGTAATATTGAAGGTTATAAGGCGCATCGATGTTGACGAAATTGGGGAAGAGGCGCCGCGCGCTGACGCGACAAGCCTGAATGAACAGATCGTAATTGGGGTCGGTGGGATTGTAATTGATGCCCGCCTTCAATTGGAAGACGCTGATGGGGAAAATGGGGGTTTCGCCGTTGCCGAGCCCGGCGTCGATGGCGTTAAGGACTTCGCGGGTTGCGAGCCGCCCTTCGGGCGAGGTATCCATGCCGTAGTTGATCGAACTGAAAGGCACTTGAGCGCCGGCGCGGGAGTGGAGCGTATTGAAATTATGAATGAGAGCCTCCATCGCCTGATGAGTTTCTTCCTCGACCTCTTTGCACGCCTGCCGATAAATTTTTTCCGCCAGAGTTTTATTCTCGACGATCCTATCGATCTCCGCGATCGCCGACGGATTATTACTTTCAGCATAACGGCAGCACTCGAAATCAATTTTCCCGACGTCAAAAATTTTATCGACGTAGACAGCGGCTCGATCAATCTCGCCGGCGATCGCCTTTTTGAAGGACTTGCGAACGCCCTCCGCCATGGCGTAATCGAAAGCGTTAATCGATTGTCCGCCGAACATATCATTCTGATTGGATTGGATGGCGATGCAGGCGAGCGACGCGTAGGATCGAATCGAGTTAGGTTCGCGAAGGAAACCGTGACCGGTGGAGAAGCCGCCGTGAAAGAGCTTGAGCAGATCGATCTGACAGCAATTGAAAGTGATGAGCGAAAAATCCTTGTCGTGGATGTGAATGAAGTTGTCGCGATCGGCGTCGACGAAGCGCTCAGGCAGGACGTAATTATCGACGAAGTACTTTGCGCCCTCGGCGCCGAGCTTGAGCATCACGCCCATCGACGCGTTGGCATTGATATTGGCGTTATCGCGCTTGAAATCAACGTCCTCGGAGTTGGCGAAGAAGATGTCGCGATAGACCTCCATAAGATTTTTCTGCGCCTCGCGACGGCGGGCGTGTTTTTCCCGATAGACGATGAACTGTTTTGCGACATCAAAAAAGCCGTGCTCCATCAGCGCCTTCTCGACGACATCCTGAATCTCCTCGACGCCGATGCTGTCGGAATCGGAGATTGCGCGCTCGACGGCGTCGGCTACCTGCTCAACGTCGGCGTCGGAGAGTCTGTCATTCGGAGTTGATGCGTCGCGGTTAGCTCCGGCGATTGCATTAAAAATTTTTTTCCGATCGTATTCTACCGCTGATCCCGACCGCTTCAACACCGTCTGCAGCTTCACACCACATCACACTCACTTCGACAAAATGATATGGCATTTTACCATTTTCGTCGAAGGTTGGCAAGCGAAAAAACCGACCCTATCGGATCGGTTTTGAACTGTCATTACTGGCAGGGGCAGAAAGAATTGAACTCTCAACCTACGGTTTTGGAGACCGTTGCTCTACCAATTGAGCTATACCCCTGTGGGGCGATTGATGGGGATCGAACCCATGCGTGCCGGAGCCACAATCCGGAGTGTTAACCGCTTCACCACAACCGCCGTCGAGAGTGATTCACTATTTAACCGGCAACGACCTAAGCTCCCAAGTCGTCTCCAACTCAGTACTTTCGGCGT
>CAMKFB010000027.1 GCA_946411735.1 uncultured Selenomonadales bacterium | reverse complement strand
CGGTGGTATCGATGAGTTTGCGGAGCTTCTTGGGCGAGGTAAGTCCTTCGCAATATTCTTCAACGGGAACAATCTTATCAGAAACCACTGCGGCTATACCATCCAAATGAATAGGCATAGTACTGATCAGCATTTATTTACACACACCTCTCAAAAAGAATGAAAAACAATAACTTACCACAAAGTGGTATTTTAACAGCAAGAAAATATTTGTCAACAATTAACAATCACACATTCACAGCATGTTGATCAGCCGATGAGTTTGCGGGATGACTCGCACGTCCGACAGCTCCTTCAACGCCATCGATTGAAATCGCAACAGCTCCAAGGGTTTTATCGAGTGCACTCCGTTCATCGGCGTCACCGGTTGGATCACCAACAAAATTTCTCTCGACACGCCCGCGATCATCGAAACCGCCGCCATAAATTCTTCCTCCGACATGTCGCCGTCCGCCACGAGCTTGACGTATAATTCCTTCCGTCGAGCGATCTCGAGGAACCGTCGATGCGCCGCCGTCAAATCCCGCCCGATCGAATGCGGCAGTTTCACGTCCATGCTCACGATATCGACCACATCAATCACGCGCTCGAGCGCCGACGTCAACGTCCCGTTCGTCTCCAAAAATATTTTCGCGCCCACCAACCGCTCCGCGATCGCTCGGATCACTTCACAATGCAACAGCGGCTCGCCGCCCGTCAAACTGATCGAATGTACCGGCGCCTCCGACATCAACCGTTCGATTTCACTGATCACGTCCTCGATCCGTCGCTCCGACCGTCGAGTAAAATCCGTGTCGCAATACCGGCATCGAAGATTGCAATCCGCAAACCGTACAAAAATTTGTCGGCAGCCCACGTATTTGCCCTCGCCCTGTATCGACGAAAAAATCTCCACCAACGGCACTCGCAATCACATCACGCTCCGATCAATTGAATCTCAAATATGTTTTCAGCTTCGTGAAGTCGATTGCCGTCTTGACCTCGGGATGTCGACGCAAATAAAATTGCCGATCCTCCTCGAACGCCGAAAACGACCTAATCCGCGCGGCTCGAGCCAAACACTTGCGCGCGAACTTCGGATTGCTGATCGGATCGTTGACCGTCAAGCCCACGCACGACACTGCCGGCTGCTTGCCACGATTGGCAATGAAGTTGATGTGCAGCTCGACCTGCGGCTCGTCCTCGCCGCTCACATAGTACACGCCGCACTCTTGACTGTACGGATCGAGCACCGCAAACAGCACGTCCATCAGCATCGACAAATCCATCTTCTTCGGATTGAACTCGATCTCCACGCCTTCAATCGCGCCGTCGATCGAACCCGTCAAAACTTTGACCACGCCCGGCACATCTGCAAAAACCTCCTGCAGTTCGCGAAAGTCGCCGCCGCTGAAATAGATTTTCTTCGTGTACATATCCATCACTCCTCGAACGATTATACACCGCCGCCGATTTTTTTTAAAGGCATTGTTGACGGCGGCGGCAATTTTGCTACAATAAGGCGCGATGAGGAGGCTGATAACGTTGATAATATTGGCATCAGGCTCGCCGCGCCGCCACGAGCTCTTGAAAAAAATCGTCCCCGACTTCCGCATCGAACCAAGCGACGCTTCGGAGGAAGTGCTGGCATCCGATCCGATCGAGTTGGCGGTCGAGAACGCGCGGCTGAAGGCGGCGGCGGTGGCAAAAAAATTTCCGTCCTCGACGGTGCTCGGCGCCGATACGATCGTCGAGCTCGACGGAGAAATTTTATTGAAGCCGCTCGACGAAGACGACGCTCGAAAAATGCTCCGCCGATTGTCCGATCGAGAGCACCGAGTCATCACCGGCTTAGCGCTGATTCGAGGCACGCGAGTATCGACGGCGCACGAGATCACTCGAGTGTTTTTCGGCGCTATGACGGACGAGGAGATCGCAAACTACGTCGCAACCGGCGAGCCCATGGATAAGTCGGGCTCGTACGCGCTGCAGGGCGGCGCCGCGCCCTTTATCAAAAAAATCGACGGCGATTGGTCGAATGTGGTCGGCTTGCCGCTCTATCGCTTGAGACGATTACTGCAAAGTTGGGAGGCGACGGCATGAGCGAAGCGGTGTCGAAGGAGCTGATTGCGGAGCTCAAACAATTCATCGTCGAGAATCTCGAATACGAGACCGGCGAAAATGTTTTCGAGCGCCGAGATTTTTTCGGAGCCGCCGATTTTGTGATGCCTCCAATGTTTTCGGCGGCGACCGCTTTCAAACTGTCGGACATAGTGAAGAAGCGCGAACAAAGTTTTGCCGATGAGCTGATCTCGTTGGTTCGAAAGAGCGGGCGCAAGCCGTCGGACGTGTACAATCGGGCGCTGATCAATCGGCAGTTGTATTCGAAAATCATCAGCGATCCCAACTATCGACCGAAAAAATTAACGGCGCTGGCGTTGGCGATCGCTCTGGAGCTGACGCTCGAGCAGACGAAAGCGTTCATCGCGCGGGCGGGCTATGCGCTGACGCGCTCGTCGGTGACGGATTTGGTAGTGGAGTATTTCATCAGTCGAAAAATCTACGACGTGATGATGATCAACGCGGCGCTCGACGAGCTCAACGAGCCGATATTGGGCAGCGCGGTACGGGAGGATAAACGTGATGTATGAATTGAGAGTACGCGGGGAATTTGAGGCGGCGCATCAGCTTGTCGGCTACGAAGGCAAGTGCCGTCGATTGCACGGGCATAATTGGACGGTCGAGGCGGTCGTCAAAGGGCGCGAACTCGATCGCTTGGGGATGGTGCTCGACTTCAAAGTGCTGAAGGCGGCGCTGACATCTGTGCTTGACGAATTTGATCACATGTATCTGAACGATCTCGAGCCGTTTGCGTCGATGAATCCGACGGCGGAAAATTTGGCGCGGCTGATATTCGAGCGGCTGTCGGTGTCGCCGATCTTCGACGGAATCTCCGCGCGGTTGACGGCGGTAAAAGTTTTCGAGACTTCGCGATCGTGCGTGATCTACTCGCCCGACGACTGAGATCATTTTTTTTGGGAGCAAAACGATCTTTCTCTTATGATTTGACTAAAAAAGATTTAAATTGTATGATCCCGCCGTTGCAATAAAAGCTGTTTCAAGGAGTTGATTACTTTGAAGATTACCGGGTTGTCCGACGCGGAAGTGCAGGCGTCGAAGGCGGCTCACGGCGATAACCGCATCACCGAGCAGGCGCGTGAGGGATTTTGGGATAAGCTCAAGGGCAATTTCGACGACCCCATCATAAAGATTTTGATCTTTGCGTTGGCACTCAACGTGTTCTTCGCCTTCATGGGGAAATCCGAATGGTACGAGTCGGTCGGCATAGCGCTGGCGGTCATCTTGGCGACGGGCGTGTCGACTTTCTCCGAGTATCGAAACGAGAGCGCCTTCCAAGCGTTGCAGGCGGAGGCGTCGCTCATAAAATGCAAAGTATATCGCAACGGGGCGGTCGCCGAAATTCCGATCAACGATATCGTGATGGGCGATTGCGTGCTGCTGCAGACGGGCGATAAAATTCCCGCCGACGGCGTGATAATCGACGGCACGATTCAAGTCGACCAGTCGATCCTCAACGGCGAGGCGAAGGAAGAGACGAAAACTCCGCCGGCGAATGATGCCGCCGATGCCGAGGCTGCCGCGTCGACCGATTTCCTCAACGCGCATAAAGTATTTCGCGGCGCGGTGGTAGCGGGCGGCAACGCGGTGATGCGCACGGTCACGCTCGGCGACAACACTCTTTACGGCAAGATTGCGGGCGAACTTCAATTGAATGAGGATCGCGACACGCCGCTCAAGCTCAAGCTGGGCGATCTCGCCGGTCAGATCAGCAAGTTCGGCTACGTCGGCGGCGTGGCGATCGCGCTCGCCTACATTTTCGACAAGATTGTCATTCACAACGGTTTCGAGATGGCGCGCATCGCGGCGTTTTGCGCCGATTGGATGGACGTGTTGAATGTGGTCGTCGAGGCGGTGATGCTCGCGGTCATCATCATCGTCATGGCGGTGCCGGAAGGACTGCCGCTTATGATCGCGATCGTCTCGGCTCAAAACATGGGCAAGATGCTCAAGGACAATGTTTTGGTGCGCAAAATCAGCGGCATCGAGACCGCCGGCTCGTTGAATTTGCTGTTCAGCGACAAGACGGGGACGATTACCAAAGGACAGCTCGAGGTTGTGACGTTCCTCGACGGCACGGCGACGTTCACCGATGCTTTTGAGGGCATTGGCGACAAGCTCCGTCGGCTGATTTCGCTGTCGGTTCGCTTCAACAGCGGCGCGGTGATCTCGGGCAATGAGGTGGTCGGCGGCAATATGACCGATCGCGCGCTGCTCAATTACGTGCTCGGCAAGGACGACCCGCCCAATGTGACGGTCGGCGACACGGTTCCGTTCGACAGCGCCAAGAAATATTCGATGGCGCACGTCAGCGGCGATTACAATTTCTGGCTGATCAAGGGCGCGCCCGAGCGTCTGCTCGACAAGTGCTCATTCTACTACGATCAGAACGGTCAAAAGCAAAAATTGACGTCGACGGCGGAGATCAACGCCAAGATCGACGAGCTTGCCAATCGCGCGATCAGAACGTTGGCGCTGGTGACGTACGACGGCGAAGTCAAAGACGGCAACATTCCCGACAGCGGCTTGACGTTTGTGGGCGTGACGGGTATTCGCGACGACGTTCGCCCCGATGCGATCAAGGCGATCGAACAGGTTCACAAGGCGGGCGTGCAGGTCGTGATGATCACGGGCGACCGCAAAGAGACGGCGGTGGCGATTGCGAAGGAAGCGGGCTTGATCGACATCGACGACGCGGTTGTTTGGACGTCGGCGGAGCTCAATGCCATCAGCGACGAGGAAGTCAAGCGGCAACTGCCGAAGTTGAGAGTAATCGCGCGCGCGCTGCCGACTGATAAGTCGCGGCTCGTGAGATTGGCGCAGGAATTGAATTTGGTGGTCGGAATGACGGGCGACGGCGTCAACGATTCGCCCGCGCTCAAGAAAGCGGACGTCGGGTTTGCGATGGGCGGCGGTACGGAAGTCGCGAAGGAAGCGTCTGAGATCGTCATTCTCGACGACAACTTCAAATCGATCGGCAAGGCGATCCTCTACGGGCGCACGATCTTCAACTCGATTCGCAAATTCATCATCTTCCAATTGACGATCAACGTGGCGGCGGTGTTAATCTCGTTCGTGTGTCCTTTGATTGAGCTGGAAAATCCGCTGACGATCACGCAAATCCTCTGGGTCAACCTCGTGATGGACACGTTGGCGGCGCTGGCGTTCGGCGGCGAGCCCGCGCTCGATCGCTATATGGACGAGAAGCCCAAGACGCGCGACGAGCACATCATCAACGGTTACATGAAGTCGGCGATCGGCATGGGCGCGGTGTGGTCGTTTGCGATGGGCTTGGTATTTCTGCTGACGGAGTTCTCGCATCAGCACTTCCGCGTCGGCGCGGACGATCCGAATATGTATCTGATGACGGGGTATTTCGCGTTCTTCATATTCACGGCGGTATTCAACGCGTTCAACGCGCGCACCGATCGAATGAATTTGCTCGACAACATCGGCGGCAACCCCGGCTTCCTGAAAGTCATGGGGCTGATCGTGGTGATCCAGATTGCGATGACGTATCTCGGCGGCGTGATCTTGAGATGCTTCGGCTTGACGGGCGGCGAATGGCTGTTCGTGTTGGGCATGGCATTTACGATCATTCCGATCGATCTGATTCGAAAGGCAATCGTGGGCGGCTCGTCGTCCTCGGCGGCTGCGTAAAAATTTTTGAGCCTTCGCTCCGCGCGGAGGCTTTTTTTTTGAGCCGCGCCTTGACACGGGGGGGGGGGCCGCTGCGGTATAATATATTGATTTTGTCATTTGGCAAGCGACAAAATTTGAGCGCCAATGATTTATAATCATACAACACACATTCAGACGGGAGATGATGACGTGAGCAGCATTCAACAGGCATTGGAGGAAGGCAAGGCATTCGCGCAGAGGGGGCGCGAGCTCGCCGACGAGAGCTTTGACAAGATGCAAACGGCGCTCGAGGAGGAGGAAAATAATCTCCGCGAAGCCGATCGGCAGCAGCAGTACAACCGTCGGCTCGAAAACGATCCGCATTTTTCCGATCAGCTCTTCGAACTGCAGTACATCAAGGACGAGGCAATCTCTGAGGCTACCGAAAACCTCAACGAGCTCAACGAGCGAGAGGACGACTTCAGCATCGTCCTCTACGGTCGAACCATGGCGGGCAAATCCACCCTCATGGAAATTCTCACCAACGGCGAAGGACGCTCGATCGGCAACGGCTCCCAGCGCACGACGCGCGACGTTCGCGCTTACAGTTGGAACGGTCTCAAAATTTACGACCTGCCGGGCGTTTGCGCCTTCGAAGGCAGGGCTGATGAGGATAAAGCGCGGGAGGCGGCGCGCAAAGCCGACCTAACCATCTTTCTGATCACCGACGACGCTCCGCAACAGGCGGAGGCTCATTGCCTTGCCGAACTCAAAAAGAACGGCAAGCCCGTGCTCGGCATCGTCAACGTCAAGTACAGTCTCTCCGATCGAAACAACGCCAAGCGCAAGATCGATCTCAAGCAGCTCGAGAAGAAACTCGGCGACGACTCGAAAATCAACAGCATCATCGCTCAGTTTAAGGCGCTCGCGCCCGAAGGCAGTTTCGAGGATATTCCCTTCGTCTACGCGCATCTGCAGTCGGCGTTCTTCTCTCAAGCGAAGCGCGAAAACGATCCGCACCTCTACGAGTTGAGCAACTTCGCCGCCGTCGAAAATTTTATCCTCGATAAGGTTCAGCGCGACGGTAAATTCCTCCGTCTCAAATCTTACATCGATGCCGTTGCCCGCCCGATGCAATACTCGATCGCCGCACTCTACGAGCAGAGTCGCGATACTTGCATCGCCTGCAACAGCTACAATGAAAATATCGATAAGGTTCTCGAGTGGCGCAAGAGTTTCTTGGATTACGGGCGGTCGCAGATGAATGATTTCCTCGCCAACATTCGCAGTCAGTTCAACAGCAAAATCGATTGGTTCGTCGACAATTACTATGACGACAGCAGCGCCGAATCGGTTTGGCAGCGGACGGTCAACAATATGGACATCGGCGGTCAATGCCAAAATTTCATCATCGAGATGAGCGAAGAGGCAAAGCGCAATATGCGCCGCTTCAGCGAAGACCTCACACAGGATATGTCCTTCGGCTCGATCCAAGTCGAAGTGCCGTCGATCACCATGGCGGACCTCACCGATTACGGCGAAGGCTTGAGGCTCGGCATCGGCGCGGCGGTGTTGCTCGGTCCCGTCGGTTGGGCGGCGGGCTTGGCGGGCATGGCATTCTCCTTCCTTTTCGACAGTCGATCGAAAAAAATCCGCGAGCAAAAAAATAAAATCCGCCGCGATCTCAACGATGTACGCGATAAGACCCTTTCAAAGATTGACGATCAATTGGTCGACGCCTTCAACGATAAAATTCTCCACGAGCAGGTCAACGCGTTTATCGACAATCTCTTCGATATGACGGCTTCGCTCCGGCGCCTCGCTTACACTCAAAACAAAATCGCCGACACCATCAACGATCAGTACGGCGATCTGAATTTCGAGATGTTCTCCAACGCGCTCCGATACGTCAACAATCCCTACGGCATCAATGGGATTATGACGGCGCGGCTCGTCGGTAAAGAGCTGATCGTTTTCTCGACCAACGAAGTTCCGGAGGCGTCGCGCAAAAACGTTTCCGATCTGCTCGGCGAAAAGGTCAGGGCGTTCACCGTCGACGAGGACAATTATTGGCAGGAAGTCAGAGAAAATGTTCGGCTGCATATTTTTGACGAAGACTTTGATATATTGACTGTCGTGAGCGAGGATTATGGTAGCATGAACGTGGTCGAACTGTCGAGCTATTGGGAGGACAGCGACGAGGCGGAGCTGGCTCAACAGATTTTCGATTCGCCCGCGATGTTTTGACGCTCAACGGAGGAGGAAAGGTTATGTCTGAATTTCAACTCGACGGCTTCACTCAACGGAGCGGTCAACTGCTCGCTCGCACGCGCGGCGTCTTCGACAAGTATCGCGATCTCATCGACAAAACTTCCGAACTGCCCTCGACGATGCAACCCGCCGACGGTCCGATCAGGCTCGTGTTCGTCGGGCAATACAGCGCCGGCAAGTCGAGCATCATCAAAATGCTGTCGGGGCTCGAGCCGGCGATCGGCGCGGCGATTACCACCGACGAGGCGAAAGATTACGATTGGGGCGATCTCAAGATCGTCGACACGCCCGGCATTCAGACCGGCATCCGCGCGGATCACGACGCCAAGGCTTATTACGAGATCGATCACGCCGCGCTGTTGATCTTCGTCGTCACCAACGAGGGCTTTGACAGTTATATCGGCGCGCACTTTCGCAAGCTCGCCGTCGAGCAGAAGCGCGGCAAAAATATGGTGCTGGTTGTTAACAAGATGGATCGCACGCGGGACGGCAACATTCCCGCGCAACAGAAAATCATCGCCGACGATATGTGCAAGGTGATCGCGCCGTACACGCCCGATGATCTGTATATGTCGTTTGTGTCGGCGGAGATGTATTTGGACGGTTTGAATGAGGACGATCCCGAGCTGCGCGACATTTATTTTGAGCAGAGCGGGCATGATCGGTTCGTCGAAAATCTCAACGCGTTTGTGGCAAGTCGGGGTGTGCTGTCGAAGGTGCAGACGCCGCTCGAGACGCTCCGAAAGGCGATCACGAATGTCATAGGCGATTCCGGCAAGATGATCGACGACACCGATCTTGACGCCGTCGAGGAGATTCTTCATCGCAAACAGCGCGAGATCAATGAAGGCAAGCGTCGCATCAGCAGTTCGATCGAGCGGCTTGCACAGACTTGCGCCAACAAAATCAGCGCGGAGGGCTCGTCGATCGCGTCGGAAATCGAGCCGGGCATGTCGGAGGATGATCTCAATCGGAAGCTCGAGAGCGCGCAGCAGCGTTCGGACGATTATATCAAGGATTGCGAGCGCGCGATCATCGATCAGCTCAGATCGACCTTTGAGGAAGTCGATAAGAACCTCTCCGACATCGATCGATCGCAATTGGCTGTCAACGTGCGTCGGAAGCACAACATTCCCGAATTTGTTGACGGCAAGCTCGAGTCGGCGAAGCTCGATCTGAATGCGGCGAAAGCTGTGTCGAGGGCGGCGACGACGGCGAAAACAGCAAGCAAGATGAGCACGACTCTTCCGATGCTCGGAGAGATCAAATTCGCGTCGATCGTCAAAGACGTCGGTCATATTTTCGGAGTGAAGTTCGCGCCGTGGGGGGCGGTCAATCTCGTCAAGGGCGCGTCGAAGGCGCTGGGCTATATCGGCATTGCGATCACCGCCTATCAGATTCTCGACAAGATTTTCGGCACCGATAAGGAGCAGGAGATGCGCGACAACCTGCTCAAGGCGAAGAACAGCGTTCGGGACGATTTCAATGACGGGGCGCATCGGGTGCAGCGCAATCTGATCGATTGGGCGATGTCGTCAACGGATCGATTGACGGATCCGATCGTTCGAGAGGTCGAGCAGACTTACAACGATTTCAAGGCGCGCAAGACTCGGTTGAAGGAGCTCAACAATGAATTGACTCCGATCCTCGCCGATGTCGACGCGCTGATGGAGGAAGTGCAGCGCACCGCACGCGCATAAAAAATTTGGAGCCCGAAGGCTCCTTTTTTATTTCTCCCGCCCGCCAACGCTCAACGAGCCGGCGATCGCTCCGCGCGGAGCGGTTTATCGTTGATACCAAGAGCCCGACGCTCGATCGACCGACCAGCGCGAGCCGTTGCTCTTCTCGAATATAACATCCGCACGACTGTTCACTGTCAAGCCGCCCCCGTCATTGAACCGCACGTTGATCCGATTGCTCGTCACATCCATCGAGCCCCAATCGATCTCGTTGTCGCCGATGTTCAACAAGCGGATCACATCGTCGTCGCGCGCGTTGTTGATCTCATCCCAACCGTCGCCGTAGAGATAAAAGTACTCGTTATAGCCCAAGCCGCCGTTAAGAGTGTCGTTGCCGCCCGTGCCGCCCCATAAACTCGTCGCGCCGCTGCCGCCGACCAGCACATTGTCAGAGTACGTGTTGCCGACCAGCGTCTCATTCGACCACGCGCCCGAACCGTCGAGCACTCGAACATTCGCGTAAAGCTCACCGTTCCAACCGTTGAGCCAAATGTTGCCGCCCGTCTCACCCAGCGTCAGCGAAGCGTAATCGCCCGTGCCCACGTACGCGTCGACGCCGCCGGAAGTTTCGTGCGTCAAATTCGAGCCCGCTTTGAACACGCCGCCGTTCACTCGAATTTTTTTGTCCGCCGCGTCCATCAACGTCAGCTGATCGACCGCGCCCGCTTCGATCACCACGTCATTCCCGAAGCTCTCAACCAATGTCAAGCCCGCGTTGAAGATCACCGCATCCTCCGTGCCCGCGCCGACCGCCTCAAAATTCTCGATCGTATCCAAGCCCGCCGAGTAGATGAACGTCGAGCCGCCACGCCGTTCTTCGCTCGTCGACGCCACCAACTTGTCATTGCCGTCGCCGCCCGCAAACGTCGAGCTGCCGCGCCCCGCCGTGATCGTTTCGCTCTCATCCGAGCCCGTCACATAATTGTTCCCGCTGCCGAGCGTCACCTCCGCGATGTTCTGATAATCCTTGCCGTTCAGATCAATCGCCCGATCGTTTTCGTCGCTCGTCATGTCGATGCCCGTCTTGTCGCCCAGCCCGATGTACCGATCCGCCGCGTCCACCGAACTCGCCACCACATACGTCATGCTCTCGTCGATCAAAACAGTTTTCTTAGCCGCATCCTCGAACGTCGAGCTCGTAAACAATTTCGTCGCCGTCTCACCCTTGATCGACGGAACCAACATCGCTCCATGATCGCTCGTCACATAAAGATGCGCGCCGCGGAACGTGTAGTGAATCGAATTGTCGTTGTCGGAGATGATCAGCCGATCCGACGCGTACGCATCCCAATCCGGCTCGAATACCTCAACCGTATCGTCGCCGTCGCTCATCCGCACGTCATTGCCCGCGCCGCCCGAGCGCAAACTGATCCGATCATCGCCCGTGCCGCCGTCCACCAAACTGCCTTCGCCGACCAGCACCGTGTCATTGCCCACGCCGCCCAGCAATGTCAGCTCCGCCAAATCGCCGTAGAGCAGCAGATCGATCGACGCATCCTCCGCGCCCACCGTCGCATTCTCGTGATTGCCGAAAATCACTCGAGTCGTGTCGCCGTTGTCGTCGAGCAAATTGATCTCCGTCGAGCCCTCCGTGCCTTCGATCGTCGTCGCGTCGCTGCCCGAGATGCTGAACGTCCCCGCCCCGAACGTCAAACTGTCGCTCTCGATCGCCGCCAACAAATCAGATTTGCGAATCGGCGTCAAAAACGCCGCCCCGCTCGTCGGATTGTAGCCTCTGATGTAGGCGCCGCTCGGAGCGTTGACCGTGTCGGCGTTGCCGTACGCAAGGTCGATCACTTCGCGCCCGCTGCCAGCCGCCACGATCGAATCGGCGCCGCGCCCGCCCTTAAGCGTCACGTACGCGTTGTCCGACTCGTTTATCAGAGTGTCGCCGGCATCGCCCGCCTCGATCGTCTTATAGCCCGTCGCGCCATCCTCGACCAGCGCGCCGTTATTCGCCGAACTGCTGAACACGACTTTCTGATCGCCGCCGCCGTCGATCATCACGAATTTCTGACCGTATCGCCACGCAAGATCGAGCACCGCGCCGTCCGAGCGCTCGTTGAGCTCGACGATCTTGTTGCCGTCAAAAGCCGTCCCGCCGACCGTATTGCTCCCGACCGCATCCATCGACGCGCGAACCTGCGAAGCACTCACGAACGCCGCATCGGAAGGAATGTCGAATACGCCGCGCGCCCGAGTCGCAACGGGGCTGCTCGAGCCGGCAAGCGTCGAGTTGACGCCGCGCGCCGCATAGTCGTCGGTGATCTCAACCGTCGTCGAGTTGACCACATAAGTCCCCGTCGGCGTCACGTACAAAAATGCATCCGCGTCAAGCCCGTCAATCGTCGAGCCGCTCACCACCACGCCGTTGGCGTCGTCCGTCCGATAGACCGTGCCGTTGATCGTCGCCGTGCCGATCATCGAAACAGACGCGTCACCCACGCCGTTGACCACCAGATTGTCCTGCGCATTGCCAATCGACGTGATCGAGCCGTCGCCAATCGACAGCACCAACTCGACCGCGTTGTTGTCAATCGTAATCGCCGCGTCGTTGAGCGTGTAGGTGCCGTCGGCGAAAGTGTAATCGCCGTCGCCGTCGGTGTAGATAATCGTGCCGGCGGTGTTGACCGTCGCGCCCGGGCTGATGTTGGTGAAGGCGTCGGCGCGCCAATCGCCCGCGTCGAGAATGAAGCCCGCCGCGTAATCCGAATCGCCGCTGATGCCGAGCGCCGTGTCGTTGATCGAAACTTCGCCGCTCAGCCCCGTCAAAATCAAAATCCGTCCGAGATCATCGACGCTCGACACGTTGACGCCGATGTTATCCGGCTCGCCGTCGCCGTCGCTGTCGACCAACGCCGCGCCCGTCAGAGTGAAGGTCACGTCATTGCTCGAGTAGACGAAGCCGCCCTCGATCGAAGTCCACGCCGGCACCGTCGTTTGAATGAAGCGCCAACCGTCGGAGGCAAGCGTGATCAGATAGCCGTCGCTGATGTCCTCGTCGGCGCCCGAGATCGCATTGCCGTTGATCCGCGCGGAGCCGTCGAGCGTGGCGTTGTTGACGATGACGAGATTGCCCTCGACGGTGGCGGAGGTCAAAGCCGAAATGCCGCTGACGCCCGTCAAAGTGATCTCACCGACGGCGATCGCGTCGAGATCGGGGCTTGCGAACCAAGAATTGATCGGCGCGGTCTCGACGATCGAGCGGGCATCTTTGACATAAGAGTCGCCGGCATTTAGCCGCGCCGCGATCACCGTGCTGTCGCCGAGATCATTATACAGATAGAGATTATCGACGGCGGAGGAAATCGTCAGCGCCTCGGGCGCGCTCGACGAGAGAATAACCGAGCCGCCTTCGCCCGTCGCAACCATGCTTGAGACGAGCTCGTAAGTCATCGCTTTGCCCTTGGTGTCGAAGAAAGTAAACGCGCCGTCATATCCGATCGAGGCAAGCGTCTGTTCGGCGGCAAGGAAGGAGGCGGTGCCGCCCGCGAGCGTGATCCGATAACCGTCGTCGGGGTCGTCGTCTTCGCCGGCGATCGTCATGCCGTCGATCCGCGCGGAGCCGTCGAGCGTGGCGTCGGTAATGGTGATCAAGTCGCCGCTCTTGACGACGGCGCTCGATGCGTTGACGGTGATGCCGTCGATGGTCAAAGCGTTGACGCCGAGGGTCAAAGTGTTGCCGTCGATCGCCCAAGCGTTGAGGTCGTTCGAATCGGTGACGACTTGGTTATTGACAAAAGCGTCGCCGACGTGGAGCTTGGCGCGGAGCGTCGCTCGATTATAGACGGTCAGCGCGGCGGCGTATGAAGTGATGGTGACGGTCGAGGCGTCGTTGGACATGAGCGAAATCGAGCCGCCCTCGCCGGTGGCAATCATCGACGAAACATCGCTGTAAGACATCGTCTCGCCCTTGTTGTTGAGGAAGGTGAACTCGCCGTTGTAGGTGATCGACGACAGAGTCGGCTCGACTTCTTCCTCGACGAAAGAGGGTGTGCCGCCGTCGATCGTGATCATATAACCGTCGCCGGGATTATCGTCGGAGCCGTTGATCGCGGCGCCGTTGACGGAGCCGTTCTCGAGCGTGGCGTTGTAAATCGAGATGAAGTTGCCGCTTTTGACGATCGACGTGGTGCTCTCGACGGTGATGCCTTCGATGGTGGTGGAGTCGCCGAGCACGACGGTGGAGCCGCTGCGCGTCCAAGCGTTGACGGCGTCGTTATCGGTGAGGATGCTGCCGCCTGAGTAAACATCGCCGGTGTTTAGCTGCGCGACGATGTTGGCGTTGGCGATCGACGTGTCGAAGATTGAGAAGCTGTTGACGGCGCTGCTGATGGTGACGTTGGCGGGCGCGTAGCCGCCGAGCACGATGCCGCCCTCGAGGGTGGTGAAGGCGACGGAGGCGTCGGCGTAAGAAATATTGGCGCCGCTCTGATCGCGGAAGGTGAAGGTGCGATTGGAGTTATACGAGACGGAGGCGACGACGATCGACGACGAAGTGTCATCGACGAACTCGTAACCGTCGTCGGTGATGTTGATGGTATAGCCGTTGGTGGGGTTGGTGTCGGTGCCGGAGATGGTTCGGTCATCGATGGCGGCGTTGGTGAGCACGGCGCCGGTGATGATAATCTGCTCGTCGGTGAGAGTGACGGTGGTATCGGCGCCGACATTGGAGATGCCGGTCATCGTCGTGTTGATATTATAGTAGAGTGTGTTGGTCGCCGCGTTCCAAATCCAAGAGTTGTAATCGGTGTTGAAAGTTTCGTCGGCGATGTTGACGGAAATGGACTCGTCGTTGGCGACGAAGGCGACGAAAGCGCCGTTGACGGTCTTGAGACCGGCGGGCACGTCCTCGACGGAGAGGTCGAGCGAACTGTAATCCTCGAAAGTGGCGGCGTTGTTGATGAGCGTCAAGGTATTCGACGAGGCGTCGTAGGAAGAGTAGATGCCGTTGAGATCGCTTGCCGACCAATCGTTGTAATTGTAATCGGTGAAGGTGAGCCCGTCGGCGCTGAGGTTGATGCCGGTGATGTAGGGTATGATGGTGTAATTCGAGCCGGAGGATGAGATGCTTCGACAGATGATGTTGCGAATGGCGAACGAGGTTGAATCGCTGACTTCGGCGTCTTTTGTATTGACGGTGTATCGAGTGAAGCCGTCGGAGGATGAGATCGATGTTGTCATACGGGAGCTTGGCGGCTCGTCGAGATCGCGCACGCTGACGTCGGAGTCGAAGTAGTTATAGGAGTGATAGACGTAGCCGGAGCCGTTGACGGTCCAGATGGAATCCTCATTGGAGACGGAGTCGCCGGAGGAGAGTCGGGCTTCAAAGGACTCGTAATCGTCGTAGAAGGTGAAGGAGCCGCCGCCGATCGAAATCGCCGTGGTCCAATCGGGATCGATGGTGGCTTTCGAGCCGGCGACAGACACGCCCGAGGGTATGAGATTGCCGTTATCGTCCTCGTCTTCGGAGTAATCGCCGTAGAGGACGAAGGAATTGGAGCCGCTGGTATAACGCCACTGCTCTTCGGAGACTTGCGTCCAAGCAAAGGCTTGCAGATCAAAAATAAAATTAGCCATGGGATCATTCCTTTCGAGCGAGGGATGGAATCAAAAAAATTTTATTCGCCGACGATCCCATTGTCAATATTTAATCCCGCCCGCCCACCCATGTCCCTGCGGGGCTTATACGGGGGCAGCCATCCTTTTATGTCATGCAGAAACGGGCATATGGGGGGCGGCTGCGCCGCCCCCCGCTCCCCCGCGCGGGCTGCCGCCGGGCGTTGAAGAGTTGTCATCGATGAATGGGGCGCCGCCGCCGCGGGTGGGCATGCCGTCCTCTGTTGGGCGCCAACCACTTTGGGTGGGAGCGGTGGTGGCGCCCTCACTAAAAATTGCTGTTGACTTTTTGACTTTTGAGTGCTATCATCAAGCGCGTCGACGGAAGGTCGGCAATTCAATTTGATTGGAGGCATGCCTTATGGCAGGAGAAAAATATACAGCCAAAGCGCTCGAGGCGATGCAACGCGCTCAGCAGACGGCGGCACTCAAATATCATCAGGAGTTCAATTCGATCCACGTCCTGTTGGCACTGGCGAAGGAGCCCGAGGGATTGCTCAAAACGATATTCGAGGAATGCAAGACCGATTTGCCGATGCTCAAAGTCAGACTCGAGAAGGAGCTCAACAAAATCCCGTCCGTCAAAGGGCAGGAGCGGTTGAGCATGGGGATTGACATGGCTCGAGTGGTCGGCGTGGCGAAGAATTACGCGGACTCCATGCACGATGACTTCATCAGCACCGAGCACTTGCTGTTGGCGCTGATCACGGATGGCAGTGAAATTATCCAAGAGATTTGCAAGGAGTTCAAGCTGACCAAGAGCAAGGTGCAATCGGCGATTCAAAACAATCGCAAGCAAAATGTGACGAGCGACAACCCCGAGGAGAATTACAAGGCGCTCGAGAAGTACGGTCGGGATTTGACGGCTGCCGCGCGGAGCGGCAAGCTCGATCCGGTGATCGGGCGCGACGAGGAAATTCGACGGACGATCGAAATTTTGTCTCGACGGACGAAGAACAATCCGGTGCTGATCGGCGAGCCGGGCGTGGGCAAGACGGCGATCGTCGAAGGGCTGGCGCGGCGGATCATCGACGGCGACGTGCCGGAGTCGCTCAAGCATAAGACGCTGTATTCGCTCGACATGGGCAGTTTGGTGGCGGGCGCGAAGTTCCGCGGCGAGTTCGAGGAGCGGTTGAAGTCGGTGCTCGGCGAGATCGCCAAGTCCGAAGGACAAATTCTGCTGTTCATCGACGAAGTACATACGGTCGTGGGCGCGGGCGCGGCGGAAGGCGCAATGGACGCGGGCAATATCCTGAAGCCGATGTTGGCGCGCGGCGAATTGCGATGCATAGGCGCGACGACTCTCAACGAGTATCGAAAGTATATCGAGAAGGACGCGGCGCTGGAGCGTCGATTCCAACCTGTGATGGTCGGCGAGCCGACGGTCGAAGACACGATCACGATCCTGCGCGGGCTGAAGGAGCGCTACGAAGTGCATCACGGCGTGCGGATTCGAGACGCGGCGTTGGTGAGCGCGGCGACGCTGTCGGATCGATACATATCGGATCGGTTTTTGCCGGATAAGGCGATCGATCTGGTCGACGAGGCGGCGGCGAAACTTCGGACGGAGATTGAGTCATTGCCCGCGCCGATCGACGAGGTCAGGCGCAAAGTCATGCAGTTGGTGATCGAGGAGCAGGCGCTCAAAAAGGAGACCGATGCGGCGTCGGCGGAAAAACTCCAACGGATCGTCGAAGAAAAAGAACAATTGGAGGCGCAAGAAAAAGAGCTGCGCGCGAAGTGGGAACGCGAAAAGCAATCGATCCTTCGGGTGCGCGCGGTGAAGAAGGAGATCGACGACGTCAACGTGGAAATGGAGGCGGCGGAGCGCGCCTACGATCTCAATCGACTGTCGGAGCTCAAGTACGGCAAGCTACCGGAGCTGCAGAATAAGTTGAAGAGCGTGGAAGCGGAGATCGCGGCTCAAGCCGAGGGCGAAAAATTATTGAAGGAAGAAGTCGGCGAAGAGGACATCGCCAAGGTCGTCAGCCGTTGGACGGGCATTCCGATCACGAAGATGTTGACGGGCGAGCGCGAAAAACTTTTGCACCTCGAGGACACTCTGCACGAGCGCGTGGTCGGTCAAGACGAGGCGGTGACGGCGGTCAGCGAAGCGATCCTGCGCGCGCGGGCGGGCATCAAAGACCCCAACCGTCCGATCGGATCGTTCATATTCCTGGGACCGACGGGCGTCGGCAAAACCGAACTTGCAAAGACGTTGGCGGAAGCGCTGTTCGATGATGAGCGCTCGATGATCCGCATCGACATGTCGGAGTTCATGGAGAAGCACTCTGTGGCGCGCTTGATCGGAGCGCCTCCGGGCTATGTCGGCTACGACGAGGGCGGGCAATTGACGGAAGCCGTCCGCCGCCGCCCCTACAGCGTGATCCTGCTCGACGAGATCGAAAAGGCGCATCGCGACGTGTTCAATGTGCTGCTGCAGATTCTCGACGACGGGCGCTTGACGGACGGCAAGGGGCGCGTAGTCAACTTCAAAAACACCGTCATCATCATGACGAGCAACCTGGGCTCGTCGGAAATTCTCCAACGCGCAAAGATCGGATTCATCGCTCAAAAGGATTTCATAGAGGCGGAGCATGTGATCAAGGATATGCTCAAGGAATATTTCCGCCCCGAGTTCCTCAACCGCATCGATGACATCATCGTATTCAAGTCGCTGGCGAAGGATCAAGTCAAAGCGATCGCGGAGATACTGTTGAAGAATTTGGCAGCGCGGCTCGAGAAGCAGATCAACATCGCTCTGACGTGGACGCCGGCGGCGATCGAGGCGCTCTCGGAGCAGGGCTTTGATCCGAATTTCGGCGCGCGCCCGTTGAGACGGTTCCTGTCGAGAACGGTCGAGACGCAACTGTCGAGGCTGATCATCGCCGGCACGGTCAAGGAGAACGATTCGGTCGCGCTAGACTTCAACGGGAAGGATTTTCTGTTCAAAAAGAGCCCGTCGCTGACGAAGAACAATGGATAAAACGTACGTCTACCTGCAGCCCGAGTACGTCCGCCGGTTTCAATGTGACGGTCAAACGTGCGGGGCGCGGTGTTGTCAAGGTTGGAAGGTGCCGATCGATCCGTCGACGTACAAAAAATACGCCGGCATCAAACCGAAGTCGGAGGCGCGGCGGATCGTCGAGCACATCAAATTTAATCCGAAGTTCGCTCGGTACGTCATCGAGCACCGCGCGGACGGTCGATGTCCGTTCCTCACCGACGATGATTGGTGTTCGCTCCAGCGTCGATACGGCGAAGAATTTTTGTCGAGTACTTGTGCGTCATACCCGCGCGTGACGCATGATCTCGGCGGATTTTTTGAGCGGGCGCTGTCGATGTCGTGCCCCGTGGCGACGGAGTTGATTTTGTCATCGAAGGCGCCGCTGTCGTTTGAACAGATCGAGTGCGACGAACGTTATCATCGGGCGGGCGGCACCGTGTCGACGTCAAAACTTCCGCGCGGAGTGCTTGAGCAAGCGTTCAATGTGCAGTACGCGGCGATCTCGATTCTGCAATCGAGAAATTTGTCGATCGACGGGCGGCTGATAGTGCTCGGCTTTTATCTCGATCGACTCGAGGAACTGATCGGCTCCGCGCGGAGTGATGAGATCGAAACGCTGTCGGCGATGTACAGTTCGGAGGAATTTCTTGACGGTGCGGCGCGACGGTTGAGCGCCGACATAGACTTCGACGAGAAAAAATACATTCGGACGATGTTCGGTCTTCTCGAGGCGCTTTACGGGGAGCGATCGAAGTTTAAAGAGAACAACCGACGGTACCTCGACGCGGTGAGTGATGCACTCGACATTACACTCGACGACAAAAAAGGCGCGTCGTTGAGCGAGCTGGCGAAAAATTATCGACGGCTCGACGGCGCGCGGCAAAATTTTTTGGAGCGGCACTCGATTGAGGTCGAGCATTACCTGGTGAACGAATTTTTCTTGGGGCTGTATCCTTGGAAACTCGAGGGCTCGATCGCTCAAAACTACGGCGCGTTTGTGGCGACGTACAAAATTTTAGAGCTGATTGCGCTGTCACTCGAGGTGCAATGGTCGAAGTGGCATCGAGACGGGGCGGAGCCGCCGAAAGAATTTCAGTTGCCGGCGACGATCTCGGCGCTGTCGATGAACGTTGATCACACTTTCGAGTACGTGCGATGCGTATTGACGCATCTCGACGGCGAAGTGCTGTCGACCATGAAAAGTCTACTATGACGTTCGCAGGAGCGGCTCCGCCCATTTCGACAAGAACAGCCGCTCCTCCGTCCGCGCGCGCCCGTCGAGCACCGGTTGCAGGCTCCGTTGAAATTTTTCCGTCAGCCGACAAAACTTTTGCGGGATGTTCCGACGGTCGAGGATATAAAGATCATCGACGTCGTATTTGAGCGTCTCGAGAATCGACAGCACCTGCTCCGCCGCCGACTCCGAATCGTCCTCCGACAGCAGATTGCCCTTGAGCGCGAACTCGACCAACGGAAAAAATCTCTGCTCGATCGCAAACCGTTTCGACTGCCAATCGCCGTACCATTCCTCCCACGTCGATTGCTCGACGCGCGCCTTCGTGCAGTTCTTTATAAATTCTTCGCGCTTGACGGTTTTGAACGCCTTGTAATCCTCGCTCCAATCGAGCCAGCGAGCGATAATGCGCTCGACGAATTTTTGATGCTCGACAAAAAATTTGATCCGCTTGAACAGACCGTTGACGATGCGGACGGCGTCCTCGACGAGGAAGGCGAAACTCGGGCGGCGTTCGTTTTCGAGCGCGGCAAGTTCGCTCAACGAATTGGTCATGAGATTGATGCGGTCGATCCGCGCAGAGATGTCCTCGGCTTGAGACTTTATCGAGAGGAGTTGTTCCTTGGCGGAGTTGAGACCAAGGGCGATCTGTTGAGCAAGCGCCTGCTGACGGTCGGCGAGAAGAAGATTTTCACCGTCGCTGAGACGGGGGTTGTCGACGTACGCTGCATTGAGTTTCGATGACAAGCGGGAGAATTTGTCAATGACTTCGACCTGCGCGGTCTCGAATTGCTCGATGTAGCCGAGCAGTCGAACGGCAACGGACGAAACGGCGTCGGCATATCGCAACGGCGAGCGAGCAACCGCCTCCGCGTCATAGTCGTCAAGGATTGTTTTGTGATCGAGCATCAATTTTTTCAGCCTCCCTTAGTGATTGCGGCGAGCGCTTGACCGAGCGCCAGCCCGCCGTCATTCGCCGGCACCGAGCGATGTGTCAGCACTCGAAAGTTGAGCGCTTTCAATCGGGCGACCGTCAGCGATCGCAGCAGCGAATTTTGAAAGACGCCGCCGCTCAACGCCACCGTCTCGAGCCCCGTTGACGCCCGCGCTCGAGTGCACGTCGATGCTATGTAATTCGCCAGCTCGACGTGAAACGCATACGCGATCCGACTCCGCGCGGAACAGTCTTGAGACTCCGCCGCATACTGCAATCGCATTGCCGCTTCCCCCTCGAATGTCGATGTCCGACATAAGCCGAGCGCCGCGCTTACCGCATCGAACAGTCGACCCGCACTCGTCGAGCGCACGCTGTTTAGACCGCTCGTGATCAAAAATAATTGCCCGTCAATCATCGACTCGTCGGCGAGATCGAGATCGGCGGCGATTTTTTTTGTCCCGTTAAACCCGACCGTCGAAACAAGCATCGACACCGCGCTCCGCCACGCATCGATCGAGGAGCGATCCCCGCCGGCTTGATCGAACGGATCGATCGAAGCAAACCGTTCAAAGCCGTCGAGCCCCGCGATCAAAAATTCGCCGCCCCAAATCGTCCCGTCCGAACCGTAGCCCGTCCCGTCAAAGGCAACTCCGATCGCGCGCTCCAAAAAATTATTCTCCGCCATGCACGAGAGCACGTGCGCGTAATGGTGCTGCACCTTGATCAGCGGCACGTTCCATCGCTCCGACAATTCCTCCGCCAACGCCGTCGATTGATAGCGCGGGTGAAGGTCGCAGACGATTTTCTTCGGCGCAATCTCCAACAGCTCCGTCAGCCGCCCGATCGATTGCCGCAACGCCTCGACCGTCCGCAAATCGCTCAGATCGCCCACGTACGGCGACAGATATAACAGATTGCCCTTCGCAAGACAGAAACTGTTTTTGAGCTCGCCGCCTATCGCAAGCACTTCACCGTCAAACGACCGATCGACGCGAATCGGCAGCGGCGCATAGCCCCGACTCCGTCGAATCACCGCGCCGTCGCCGTCGACCACGGAATCATCCGCGCGGATCAGAATTTCTCGGTCGTGAGACAAAATCACGTCGGCAATCGAAGTTAAAGCCCGCGCATCGTTGTCGTCAATCGCGATCGGGGCTCCGCTGATGTTGCCGCTGGTCATGATCAGCGCGTCGGAGATCGTCCGACCGTCCGGCAAATCGAATATCAAATGATGCAACGGAGTGTACGGCAGCATCACGCCTAGCCGCCGATTGAACGGAGCAATGTTGTCGGCAATCAGACCGCCCGATTTTTTCTCGAGCAAAACGATCGGTTTTTCATGCCCGTCGAGCAGCCCGATCATTCTTTCGTCAATCAAACACTCCCGTCGGACGACGTCGAGATTTTTCAGCATCACGGCGAAGGGCTTGAACGGTCGAAATTTTTTCCGCCGCAATCGAGCGACCGCCGCCTCATTCGTCGCGTCGCAGGCAAGATGAAATCCGCCGATCCCTTTGATCAACGCAATCCCGCCCCCGGCAATCGCCGCCCGAACTTTCGAGATTGCCTCGAGCCCGCGCTCCCGACCGTCGAGCACATAAACCTCGGGTCCGCATTCATTACAGCAGACCGGTTGAGCATCAAAGCGCCTCGACGACGAATCATAATACTCCCGCGCGCACTCGTCGCACATCGCAAACGCCGACATCGACGTCCGCTCCCGATCGTACGGCAACCGCTTCATCACCGTCATCCGTGGTCCGCAATCCGTGCAGTTGATGAACGGATGCAAGTATCGACGGTTCGATCGATCAAACAGCTCCGCGCGGCATCGATCGCAAATCGCTATGTCCGGTGAGACGAACGCCGAGCCGATCTCGTGAGCGCTGTCGACGATCACAAAGCCCTCAAAAGAAAAATCATCGGCGTCGTCGAAAATCCGCACGTCGATGATGTCAGAGCGCGGCGGAGCCTCCGCGCGGAGCGCCGCAATAAAATTTTCGATCGAGCCGTCAAGACCGCGCGCAACGATCTCGACATGCGATCCTTTGTTGGCGACCGTGCCCTCGATCGAAAATCGCTCGGCAAGGCGCGCCACGAACGGTCGAAAGCCCACGCCTTGCACGATCCCGTATATTTTAATCCTCCGCGTCAAAATCCTGCCCTTCCAAGTCAAGTCCAATCGGCTCCGGCGTCGGCTCCGGTTCCTTGTGCTCGATCGTCGCCAACGACGCGACCTTGTCATCGCCCGTCGTCCTTATCAACTTCACGCCCATCGTGTTGCGACCGATTACCGGTATACTCGACACGTCCGTTCGGATCACAATCCCCTCGCTCGTGATCAACAGCAAATCCTCATTCGGATTCACTACTTTTATGCCGATCACATCGCCGTTCTTCGTCGTCACCTTCGTGTTGATCAAGCCTTTGCCGCCGCGCGCTTGCGCCCGATATTCCGACGTCGGCGTCCGCTTGCCGTAGCCCTCTGCCGTCACCGTCAGCAAATCGGCGTCCTTGCGCATCTTATCCATGCCGACCACATAATCGCCTTTCGAGAGCGTGATCCCTTTGACGCCGCGCGTCGCTCGACTCAACGACCGTACTTCTTCCTCCGCGAACGCGATCATCTTGCCCTTGCGCGTCCCGAGTACCACATAGCGCTCGCCCTCGGTGAACTTCACGCCGATCAGCTCGTCGCCCTTGTCGAGCTTGATCGCTATCAGCCCCTTCTTCAGCATCGAGCTGAACTCCGACAGCTGCGTTTTCTTAACGACGCCCTTCTTCGTCGCCATGAACAGATACCGCTTCGGATTGAACGTCTTGACTTGAATTACCGCCGTCACCGTCTCGCCCTGCTCGAGTTGCAGCAGATTGACCAGATTGCTGCCCTTGCCCTGACGGCTGCTCTCGATGATTTCATACGCCTTGAGCGGAAATACCCGCCCATGATTGGTGAAGAACAGGATCGTGTGATGCGTCGTCGTGATCAGAATGTGCTCGACAAAGTCGGTTTCCTTCGTGCCCATGCCCGTCACGCCGCGCCCCCCGCGCCGCTGATTTTTGTACGTGTCGAGACTCAGCCGCTTGATATAGCCCGCGTGCGTAATCGTGATGACGATGTCGTCCTCGTCGATCAAATCCTCGACCGCAAAATCCGTCGGCGCGTCGTAAATGATCTCCGTCCGCCGCGCGTCGCCGAATCGCTCTTTCACCGCCGTCAGCTCCGCGCGGATGATCTCGAGCACTTTGCTCTCGTCGGAAAGGATCGCCGTGAAATTCTCAATCGCCTTGAGCACTTCCGAATACTCCTCGACGATCTTGTCGCGCTCCAGCCCCGTCAGCTTCTGCAATCGGAGATCGAGTATCGCTTGCGCCTGCACGTCGCTCAACTCGAATTGCCCGATCAGATTGTTTTTCGCCTCGAGTGCCGTCGGGCTTTGACGTACCGTCGCGATCACCGCGTCGAGATTGTCAATCGCTTTCGTCAGCCCCTCGAGCACATGCGCCCGCGCCCGCGCCCGATCCAACTCGTATTGCGTCCGCCGAGTGATGATCTCCTCCTGATGCTTTATGTAGAGCTGCAGAATCCGTTTGAGGTTGAGCACCTTCGGCTTGCCGTCGACCAGCGCCAGCATGATCACGCCGAAAGTGTCTTGCATCGGCGTGTGCTTGTATAAAAGGTTGAGCACGACGTTGGCGTTGACGTCCTTACGAAGGTCGATGGCAATTCGCATGCCCTCACGATCGGACTCGTCGCGAAGATCGCTGATGCCCTCGATGGTTTTTGAGCGGACGAGATCGGCAATCCGCTCGATCAGCCGCGCCTTGTTGACTTGATACGGCAGCTCCGTCACGACGATGCGCGACTTGCCGCTGCCGCGTTGCTCGACGGAAGTCTTTGCGCGCATCTTGATCGAGCCGCGCCCCGTCACGTAGGCGTCTCGAATGCCGTTGATGTCGATAATCTGAGCGGCTGTCGGGAAATCGGGTCCCTGGATCACGTCCATCAGCTCGCCGATCGACGTGTCGGGATTGTCGATCAGCATCAGCGTCCCGTCGATCACCTCACTCAAATTATGCGGCGGGATGTTCGTCGCCATGCCGACGGCGATCCCGCTCGTGCCGTTGACCAACAGCTGAGGAAATTTCGCCGGCAACACCGACGGCTCCTTCAATGACTCGTCGTAGTTGGGGACGAAGTCGACGGTGTTCTTGTCGATGTCGGCAAGCATCAGCTCCGCTATTTTCGACATACGAACTTCGGTGTAACGCATTGCCGCGGCGGAGTCGCCGTCGATCGAGCCGAAGTTGCCATGCCCGTCAGCAAGCACGCATCGCATAGAAAAATCCTGCGCCATTCGAACGATCGCGTCGTAGACCGAAGAGTCGCCGTGCGGATGATACTTACCGAGCACTTCACCGACGATGCGCGCCGATTTTTTATACGGCTTGGAAGAAGTCATGCCCGCCTCGAGCATGGCGTAGAGGATTCGACGGTGGACAGGCTTGAGACCGTCGCGAACATCGGGGATGGCGCGCGACACTATCACGCTCATCGCGTAATCGATATATGAGTACTTCATCTGGCTTTCGAGATGAACCGGCACGATTTTTTCTTCAAACGTCTGCAGTTGTTCTTTCAAACTGATCACTCCTCGAGCTCATTATAGCACCGAAAAATTTTTTGTCTATGTTGTCGACGCCGCCCGCGCTTGACGGTATAATGTTGGCGCTCGTATCAGCGACAAGGCTGAACGAGACGGGAGGATTTTTTATGTCTGACAGACAAAAGTTTTTGCAGATCAGACGCGAAGCCGCCTTCACGGGGCTGGCATTGCTCGCGCTGATACTGTTCTGGCTCGTCGCCGGTTTCGGCACGGCGGGGCTCGACATCAAGGTGATGCACTTGCCGCTGTGGGCGGTGCTCGGATCGATCGGAGTGTGGGGGGCGGCGATCCTCTTGACCTTCCTGCTGACGAAGTTCGTCTTTAAAGACATGAGCTTCGACGACGGAGGTGATCGTCGGTGAGCGGCAATCTTTCTGCGCTCCTGCCACTGTTGATCTTCATGGGAGTGATGGTCGCAATTTCGATCTTCGTCCGCCGCCAAGCCGAAGGCTCCTCCTTCATGCAACACTACTTCGTCGGCAATCGATCCCTCGGCGGCTTCGTCCTCGCCATGACCACCGTCGCTACCTATTCGTCCGTCAGCTCCTTTGTCGGCGGTCCCGGCATGGCTTTCAAGATCGGTTTCGGTTGGATTTATATGGCGGTCGTGCAAGTCACGGCAATTTTTTTGGTGCTCGGCATTTTCGGCAAGCGCGTCGCTCTCCTCGCTCGAAAGCTCAACGCCGTCACCGTCGTCGACATCATTCGCGCCCGATTCCAATCCGATCTTCTCGCCGCCATCGCCGCCTTCGTCATCGTCTTATTTTTTTGCGGCACCATGACCGCTCAGTTCGTCGGCGGCGCCAAATTATTTTCCGCCGTCACCGGTTATTCTTACGAAGCCGGATTGATCCTCTTCGGGCTCGTCGTCGTCATCTACACCACCATCGGCGGCTTCCGCGCCGTCGCCATCACCGACACCTGCTGCGCCATCATGATGATGGTCGGCATCGTCCTTCTTCTTTATTACGTGCTCGACGCCGGCGGCGGCTATGTCGCCATCATGCAATCGATCGAGACCAACCGCCCCGAAATGCTTGAGCCTTTCTCCTTCGGCAACATGCCGTGGACGATCTACTTCACTCAATGGCTGCTCGTCGGCATCTGCACCATCGCCCTGCCGCAATCCGTCGTGCGCGGCATCTCTTATAAGGACACGCGCGGGCTCCACCACGCCATGATGATCGGCACCGTCGTCGTCGGCTTCATGAATATCGGCATCAACTTCACCGGCATCCTCGCTCACGGCGTTCTTCCTCTCGACGCTGAGGCTTACGGCGGGGTCGACAACGTCATACCCACCGCCATCGTTACCGCCATGCCTCCGAGCCTCGTCGGGCTTGCGATCATCGGTCCGCTTGCCGCATCGATCTCCACCATCTCGGGACTGTTGATCGTCGCCTCGTCGGCGATCGTCAAAGACATCTACGTCCATTGGAAGGAGCGCAACCGTCAGACCGTCGACACTCGACAGTTGAGACTGCTGTCAATGGCATCGACCGCCGCAATCGGAGTGATCGTCTTCGTCATCGCGCTGACGCCGCCGTCGCTCATCTGGCTCATCAACATGTTCGCCTTCGGCGGACTCGAGACCGCCTTCTTCTGGACTCTCCTGCTCGGGTTGTTTTGGAAGCGGGCGAATCGAGCGGGCGCGCTGCTGTCGACCGTCGGCGGCACAATCGTCTACTGCTCGACACAAGCCGCCGGCTTTAAAATTTTCGATCTCCATCAGATCACGATCGGCATCAGCTGCTCGTTAATTCTATTTTTGATCGGCACTTACCTCGGTCGACCCTCCGACGAGGAGACGCTCAATAAATTTTTCTGAGCGCGCCGTCGAGCGCAAAGATTAAAATCTGATTAAAAATCCTTCAGAGGCTAAACTTATTTCAATCGATCATCGATAATATCATTGACGTAGGAGGCGATTGCCCCTTTTTGTCGTTTGTCGCCGGTCGCCGGTCGATCGAAATTTTGTTTGACAGTGCGTTTCAATATGATAAAATACATTAGTATTAATATAATCTTGGATCGATGGGAGGCGCCTTGAAATTGAGAGGCGCTCGAGTCGAGGAAGTTTCTTGCGTTCGATTGGCAGCACGACTGTCGATCGTAATTTCGGGAGGGAGTGATGCTTTGGCAGCAGGATGTGATGCGCAGTCGATACACCGACGGAGTCAGGCTCCTCCGGCATCAAACGAGTCAAGCGGAAGTTTTTTTTACTCTAACTCCGAGAGGCAGGCGATGCTTCTCAAATTCGGTATCCAGGGAGAGTTGTGTTGCGTCGGAAGTCCCCCAAGGCAGGGGGCTCGTCGACAATCCGCACGCAAGACAACAAAGGATAACAAGGAGACGATCGAACGCAAAGAGCGCGTCTCCGAGTTTTACGGAAAGGAATGATTCTTAAATGGCAACTACTACTACTTACACCATCGGCGGCGGTCTCGAGTTCGATGGTAAGAAAACGGTGACCGTTCCCAAAACTTACACGTCCACCAGTCTCGACGCCGCCTCGCTTGCCGGGCTGACCTATGAGGATGCCAAGGGCAAGACAGTAACGATCAAGTCAGGCGCGATCACGGATATCAACGCGTCGGATTTGAGAACTCCGATCACCATAATCGGCGGGACCGGCAC
>CAMKFB010000026.1 GCA_946411735.1 uncultured Selenomonadales bacterium | reverse complement strand
CACCCACCCTTGGCAGGTAAACCTGCCGACCGTGATTTATACGTTGAAGCGGAAGTACGTCACGTCGCCGTCGCACATCACATAATCCTTGCCTTCCAAGCGTATCAAGCCCTTGTCGCGCGCCGCTGTCATGCTCCCCAGTCGAACCAAATCATCGTAGCTCACGATCTCCGCGCGGATAAAGCCCCGTTCGATGTCGCTGTGAATTTTGCCCGCCGCTTTCACCGCCGTCGTGCCTTTCACGATCGTCCACGCCCGACATTCGTCCGGTCCCGCCGTCAGAAATGTCATAAGCCCCAATAATTCAAACGCCGCTCCGATCAATTTATCCAGCCCCGACCGATCCAGCCCGAGATCAGATAAAAATTCTTTCGCCTCGTCGCCATCGAGCTCCGCTATCTCCGATTCGACCTTCGCGCTGATCACCACTACTTCCGCACCCTCCGTTGACGCAAGCTCTTGCACCCGCTTGACGTGCTCGTTGCCGCTGAAGTCCGCCGCCTCGTCCTCCGACACGTTCGCCACGTATAGCACCGGCTTCAACGTCAGCAGGTTCGTCTCTTTGATCGATTCGAGCTCCTCCGCCGTCAAGCCCAGCGACCGCGCCGATCGCATTTCGTTCAGCGCCGCCTCCAATTTTTTCAGCACCGCAAGCTCCGCTTTCGATTCCTTGCTGCCGGATTTCGCCGCTTTCTCCACTCGACCGATTCGCCGTCCGACCGCCTCCAAATCTGCCAGGCACAGCTCCGTTTGGATCGTTTCGATGTCGCGCAACGGATCGATCACGTCAGAGACGTGCGTGATGTTCTTGTCCTCGAAACACCGCACCACATGCGCGATCGCGTCCACCTGTCGAATGTGCTCGAGAAATTTGTTCCCGAGACCCTCGCCCTTCGACGCACCCGCTACCAAGCCCGCGATGTCCACGAACCGCACGCTCGCCGGCGTCGTTTTTTTCGATTGATACATTTTCGTCAGCACGTCCAGCCGCGCGTCCGGCACCAACGCGATCCCCACGTTCGGCTCGATTGTGCAGAACGGATAATTCGCCGCCTCTGCGCCCGCCTTCGTGATCGCGTTGAATAACGTCGATTTGCCCACGTTCGGCAAGCCCACTATGCCCACTTCCAAATTGCTCATAAAGTTTTATCTCTCCTTCAGTGTTTTGAGCGCCCGCTCCGCCGTCCGCATCACCGATATTGACACGTCCAGCCCCGCGCTCATTTTTGCGTAATCGCCCGCCGCGTACGTCGCCGCAAATTCTTCAAACTCATTCTCCATCCGATGCCCCGGTCGATTCAATTCGTAGTGCTCAACCGCCTCGTCCGCCATCACGTCAAACGACCGAAATTCGTTCGTCGTGCCGTTCACTCGCAACCAACCGCGCTCGCCTTGGATTGTCACGTGGCTCGGGCTCGTCGAGTCCTTCGCTCCAATCGCCGTCGCTACAAAGTCGTCATACTTCATCAGCACCGCGCCCGATGTGTCAATCCCGTTGAATCCAAGGTTCGCCACATACTCAACCGACCGCGGCTCGCCGAACAACCCCACGATCACGTTCAAATTGTAAATGTTGATGTCCATCAGCGCCCCGCCGCATTCCTTCGGATCAAACGCCGGCGCCACATCCCCCGCCAAATATCGATCGTAGCGGCTCGAGTACTGCGAGTAATTCGCTTGCACCGCGCGGAGCCGCCCCAACGTCGGCAATAACTCTTTGATCTTCTCGAAATTCGGATTGTGCAGCGATGTCACCGCTTCGAATACGTACAGTTTTGTCGACCGCGCCAGCGCCGCGATCTCCTCGACCTCCTCCGCCGTCGGCGCAAACGGCTTCTCCACGATCACGTTCAAGCCCGCCGTCAACGCCCGCTGCGCAAACTCGTAATGCAGCCGATTCACCAGCCCGATGTATACGAAATCCGCCGCCGCCGACGCCAACAGCTCATCGTAGTCGTCAAACACCCGCCCGATACCATGCTCCGTCGCTAGCCGCTCCGCTTTCGATCGCGTTCGTCCGTAGATCGCCGTCACTTCGATCGAGCTAACCGCCTTCAATGCCGTCAGTGCGTCGCCGACCACCATCCCCGTCCCGATTATCGCCAATCGCATATAATTCACCTCATAACATTTTTCTACTCGTAGAGTTTAACACATTAGATACCATTTGAATAGAGCAATCTATTGACATTACTGTCAACAGTTGATACTCTATTACAATAGAGACATTTTTCGGGAATGGATGTTGGGAGTAGCAAGACCTGAAAGATATGTTCTTTCTGCAACCGAAATTCAATCAACCAAAAAAGTGAGGTTTTAAGATTATGCGCGATTTGATAATCACTACCGTTCTGATCAAGCAGTTTAAGACCTTGGAAACAAGGGCAAGAACAGGAAATTTGAGTGCTAATAACCTTAAGTCACTTATCACAGCTATATAGAAAACCATTCCATACATCCAAAATCCGTCCGGTGTGTTTATCGCTACCAGGCGGGCTTTTCGATTTATGTTATATAACTACTGTTCCACCTCTGCCTCGAGCGCCCCCGTCGGACATATCGACGCCAGCAGCGCCCAATCCTCCGCGCGGAGCTCGTTGATCACAAGCCGCCCGTCCACCAATCGAACCCCGCCCGCCTCCGACTCCGTCGCGCACAATCCGCATCGCACACAGCGTGCCTCGTCATATTTTATTTGCGCCGACGCCTTCTTTCTCATATAATCCCTCCGAGGTGATCCCGTTATGGTCGACAGAACTTCCATCAAAAATTTCGCCGCCCGTTGGTCGAAACTCGGCTCCGAAAAGTCCGATGCTCATCTCTTTTGGATCGAGCTCCTTCACGATGTCCTCGCCGTCGAGCGCCCCACAGAAATTATTCAATTCGAGTTGCCCATCGACGTCGACAACCATAAGTGCTTCGTCGACGCTTACATCGCTCGCACACGCGTCCTCATCGAACAAAAATCCCGCGGCATCGACCTCGATAAGCCCGCTAAACAGTCCGACGGCAAGCTCTTTACTCCTTTCGAGCAGGCGAAACGCTACGCCGATGAGCTGTCTTACTCACGTCGCCCACGCTGGATCATCACGTCCAATTTCGACGTCATTCGCGTCTACGATATGGATCGCCGCGACGAGTTCAAGCCCGTCACCATCGCCGTCGAGCGCCTCGTACACGATGCCCGTCACTTGAATTTCCTCGTCGACCCCGAAGACGAAGACGTTTACCCCGAAATCAAAATCTCCAAGCAGGCCGGCGCCATCGTCGGCAAACTTTATGCCGCCTTCGGCAATTTCGATCCCGTCGCGCTCAATAAACTTTGCGTCAGGCTCGTCTTCTGCCTTTACGCCGAGGACGCCGCCATCTTTCATCGCAATCAGTTTACCGATTACCTTCGCAACGCCGCCGATCGCAGGCAGGCTCTCGTCGACCTCTTTGAAATTTTAGATCAGCCCGTCGAAAAAAGAAACAAAAATATCGCCGCCGACCTCAAAAATTTTCCCTACGTCAACGGCAATCTTTTCGCCGGCGCCGTCGACATCCCCGCCATCGACAACGTCATTTCTCATTACCTCCTCGTCGATGCCGGCGACGACCACCGTTTCAATTGGTTCGGCATCAGCCCGACGATTTTCGGTGCCCTTTTCGAATCGACCCTCAATCCCGTCACGCGCAGGACCGGCGGCATGCATTACACCTCCGTCGACAACATTCATAAGGTCATCGACCCGCTCTTCCTCGACGACCTTCACGACGAGTTCAAAGCTCTCAAGCGCCGTCGTAAAAATAAGCGCCGCGACCTCGAGCACTTTCAATTAAAGATCGCCGCGCTCAAATTCCTCGACCCCGCTTGCGGCTCAGGCAATTTCTTAACCGAAACTTATCTGTCGCTCCGCCGCCTCGAGAACGATGTCATCAGGGAACTTCACGCCCTCGGCGCCAATTGCAGCATCGCCGTTTCGATCGAGAATTTCTTCGGCATCGAAGTCAACGATTTCGCCGTCGCCGTCGCGCGCACCGCTCTTTGGATCGCCGAGAATCAGATGATGCAGGAGACCGAGATGATTATTCACGAGGATATCAACTTCCTGCCGCTGTCGAGCGCCGCTCACATCGTCGAGGGCAATGCGCTGGCGCTCGATTGGCGCGCCGTCGCTCCGCGCGGAGTCGATTACGTCATCGGCAACCCGCCCTTTGTCGGCTATTCGATGCAGAGCGCTCAACAGAAACGCGATCTCCTTGCCGCCACGGGGCTCAACAATAAAAAGCTCGACTATGTCACCGGCTGGTTTTACAAGACTGCCGATTTTATTAGAGACAATTTGGCGCGCGCCGCCTTCGTTGCCACCAACTCCATCACGCAGGGCGAGCAGGTTGCGGCGATTTGGAAGAAACTTTTCGAGACCGCTCACATCGATTTCGCGCATCGCACCTTCAAATGGCTAAGCGAGTCCGACGATCCGGCGGCGGTGCATTGCGTGATTGTGGGCTTCAGCGTGGCGCCGAGCGACCGTCCGAGGATTATTTTCGACGGCAAGGAAAAAATTATTGCGTCGAACATCAACGCCTATCTCCTCGACGGTCCCAATTTCTTTGTCGAAAAGCGGACGGCGCCGCTGTGTGATGTGCCGCCAATTGTTTACGGCAGTAAGATTGTCGACGGCGGATATTTGATCGTTGAAGCCAACGACTATGACGACTTTATTCGACGGGAACCCCGCGCGGAAAAATTTATTAAACCGCTGATCGGCGGCGACGAATTTCTCAACGGCAAGCCGCGACATTGTTTATGGTTAGTCGACGCAACGGCGGAGGATTTACGGCTGCCTTTGATCGCCGAGCGCGTTGAAGGCTGTCGGCGGTTCCGATTGAACAGTTCGAAGGCGGCGACGCGAAAGTTGGCGGCGACACCTCATCTGTTCGCCGAAATCCGTCAGCCCACGAAAAATTATATACTCGTGCCGAGAATTTCATCGGAGCGACGAAAATATATTCCGATCGGTTTTATCGGCGCCGACATGATCGTCAAAGACAGTGCACAGATTGTTCCCGACGCCGATCTGTTTCACTTCGGAGTGATGATGTCGAGCGTGCACATGATGTGGACGAGCGTCGTTTGCGGACGATTGGAGATGCGATACAATTATTCGGCGTCGATCGTGTACAATAATTTTGTGTGGTGTGCTCGGTCGGCGCTCATCGAAGACTCCGCGCGGAGGATTTTGGAGGCGCGCGCCTTATATCCTTCGCGCACCTTGGCGTCGCTCTACGACGATCACTCGATGCCCGAGGAGCTCCGCGCCGCCCACGAGCACAACGATCGGCTGGTGATGAACGCCTACGACTTCGACGGCTTGACGGAGGCGGAGATCGTGGCGCGCCTGATGTCGATGTACGAGGCAAAAAAAAATCTTGTTGACGGCGGCGCCAAAATGTATTACCATCCTCTGCAGGCTCGGGTAGATCATGAGTGTTTTAACGAAAGGGTGTTTCCGGTGCTTATTACAGAAAGGGCGCAAGCAGTACAACGAGCATTGCAATGCGCGCAAGAAGTTACGGAAGAAGAGTTGAACGACATAGGGATTGATCGTGAAACTTTCAAAGAGTGGATGTTGGCGATAGCAGAAGATAGCTTCGTAAAATATTCCCTCGAAGAAATGCAAGCGGATCTAAAAACTTTAGAGAGACTGGAAAGAGAGATGGGATAATATGTATGATTTAGTCATAACCAACCAGTTCCGCGCTCAGTTTAAGACGCTTGAAAAAAGAGTACGAACCGGTTCGCTGAGCTCAAAGAACATGAAGTCTCTGGTGAAGTATCAGCGTTGTTTTTTTAAGTTGATTAACAATCCCTGGGAGCAAAGTTTAAACAGCTCATCTTATGAGCCTCTGAGAAAGTACGTCCGAAAAGTTTCCAAAAGACCACTTGAGTGTTATCACAGCTATATAGAAAACAACAGCAGATCACAGAGTGCACGACGAATTTATTGGTACTTTGGTTCAGATGGTCTGACGATATTGGGAATAGCCAACCATCCGATAAACAAACATGCAGTTCCAAAATTTAAAGACCTGGCTAATGAGGCTGCAGATACTTTTTAACGTCAAGAGACATAATCATTAAAAACTAATTATCCGAGCCTTTTTTGCCCGCTGAAAACAGTGGGCGTTTTTTTTATTTCATGACGTGCACTCCGAGCCACGCCGCCGGCAGTCCGAGCGCCAAATTCAATGCGACGTTCGCAAGCGCCGCCAACGCATGCCCGCGCTCGAACAGCGTCAGCGTCTCGATGCTGAACGATGAGAACGTCGTGAAGCCGCCCAAAAATCCCACCGCCAACATCAGCCGCGCCGGCTCCGAAAAACTTTTGCCGATCAAAAACGTCACCAGCACCCCCATCAGAAAGCTGCCGACCACATTGACCGTCAAGGTGCCGAGCGGGAAGGGCATCAAAGACTTCGTCGCCGTCGATATCAGATACCGCGCGGTCGAGCCAAGCCCGCCGCCGATGAATACCATCAGCAAATTCATTTCGAGCCCTCCGTCGAGAACACATTCGGATAAACCAGCCGCGCGACCATCTCGAATGCCTCGGGATATCGCAAGCCCGGGCTCAACAGAAACAAATCCTGCGGCAAGTAATATACCCGCCCTTCGCGGATCGCCTCGATCGAGCGCCATGCCGCATTGCCCGCGATCATCGCCTCCATGTCCTCTCTGATCTCGTCGATCGGTCCCATGCTCGTGACGAGAATGATCTCGGGGTTCTGCTCGGCAAGCGTCTCCATGCTGTAGGGGGCGGCGTCGGGATTGGTCTCGAGCGGGGTCATGCCGTCGGCGACGTTCGTCCAACCGAAGCGGCTTATCACGCTGCCGGCAATCGAGCCCTCGAGTTGCACGCTCAACCCTTGCGCCGTCGAGTGGAGAATCGCCACGCGGCGTTTTTCTTTCGGCATTTTGTCAACGACGGCGTTAATCTTGCGCTCCATATCGATAATGAGCTCCTCGCCTTTGGCGTCGTTTTCGGTGAGCACGGCGAAGGTGCGAAGGACGCGCTTGAAAGACTCGTAGCTTTTCATATCGAGCACGAGCGCGCGGATGTTGTTTTCGTCGAGCACGGTCAGGAGCTTTTCGTTCATGCCCTTGTTGATGATGACGAGGTCGGGTTTGCAGGCGATCAGCTGCTCGACGTCAATCTGATAGACGCGCCCGATGCTCGGGATATCGACCGCCCAATCGGGCATGTGAGTGCGGGAGTCGGGGCGCCCGACGATGTTGGCGTCGAGTTGGTGGAGCGGCTCGAGGAAGCCGGCGGAGGTGACGGCGATGCGCTCGGGCTTGTGTTTGAAGATGACCTGTCGAGACAGCTGATCGGTGAGGATCGCGAAGGCGGGATGATCATCGACGGGCGTCGCCGATTGATCGCCGCAACCCGCTGTCAACATCAGCGCCAACATCAATAAAAAAATTTTTTTGAGCATGATCTGATCTCCAATCTTTTATTTGCTGCGGGGTTGTGAATGGGGCGCCGTCGCCGCTCCCACCCACGAACGACGGCGCCCAACGGAGGATGGCATGCCCACCCGCGTCGACAGCGCCCCGCGTGTTGGCAGTTGCAAACCGCCATGGGCGGGCGGGGAAATTATCGACAGACGTCGCATCGTCGACAACCGGCATGCCCACCCGCGTCGTCGGCGCCCCGAGCGTTGGCAGTTGCAAACCGCCATGGGCGGGCGGGCGGGGAAATTATCGACAGTCGCCGCATCGTCGACAACCGGCATGCCTACCCGCATCGACAGCGCCCCGAGCGTTGGCAGTTGCAAACTGCCATGGGTGGGCGGGCAGGGAAGTTATCGACAGACGCCGCATCGCTTGCAACCGTCAAAGCACGGCGCCGTCGCCCGCAATTCGAGCGCCCGCCGCCTCTCCTCGATCAAATAGCTCTTGGCGAAGCCTTGATCGAGCACGTCCCACGGCAGTTCTTCATCAACTCCGCGCGGAGCATATAAGTATTTTTCCGCGTCGAGCCCCGACTCCTGCAACACTCGCATAAAATTTTTGATCCCACCCGACTCGTGAGCGCGAATCAGCACTTCACCCAATTCCCGACCGCCCCGCGCCAAGATCGATTGCACCGCCGCCGCACGCTCCGAATCGGTGATCACCTCCACGCCCCGCCGCTTGAGCCCCGCGCGGATCATTCGGAAGGCGCCTTCGATGTATTTGCGATCCGCCGTCGGCTCCCACTGAAACGGCGTATGCGGCTTGGGCACGAAGGCGTTGACGCTCAACGTCAGGCGCGCGCCGTCGCCGATCCGATCTTTGAGCCGATTGCTCATCTCCACGATCGCCCGCACGTCGTCCGGCGTCTCAGTCGGCAGCCCGATCATAAAATACAGCCGAAAATGTTTGATGCCCGCCGCCAGCCCCAGCTCGACCGTGCGATCGATGTGCTCGACCGTGATGCCTTTGTTGATCAGCGCCCGCATCCGCTCGGAGCCCGCCTCGGGCGCGATCGTCAACGTCCGCGTCCCGCTCGACGCCAGCGACTCCACCAACGTCCGCGTCACAGAATCCGCGCGGAACGACGCCACCGACATCGTCAGCCCGCGCTCGAGGATCATTCGGCATAACTCGTCGATGTGCGGGTAATCCGATACCGCCGCTCCCATCAGCCCGATTTTTTTGCCGAACGACGCCGCCTCGTCGATCTCGCGCTCAAGCACATCAAGCGAATGCACTCGCGGTCGCCGAAAACAATAGCCCGCCATGCAAAATCGACAGTGCCGCCCGCAACCCCGCGCCACCTCGATCAAATACATATCCAGCTCCGCGTCGTCGGTGACGATCACCGTATGCGCCGGTCGAGCGTCGAGATCGCGCAGCCAACACCGCTTGACCGTCGTTTGCTTGACCGTCGGGACGTAAACGCCGTCGAGCCGCGCCAGCGCCGATAACGTCTCGCGGCGGCTCATCGATTGCGATAGAACGTCGAGCACCGCCGGCATGATCATTTCGCCCTCGCCGATCACAAACGCGTCGACCACATCAGACAGCGGCGCCGGATTGAACGTCGCGCACGGACCGCCCGCGATCACGATCGGATCAAGATCGCCTCGTTGCTCCGCGCGGAGCTTGACGCGCCCCATCGATAAAATTTTGAGCACGTTGAAATAATCCGGCTCGAATGTCACGTTGAAACCGATCGCTTGAAATTTGAACAGCGGCGTCTGCGTCTCGACGCTCAACAACACTTCCCGCGAGCGCTCCATCGAATTCAGAAATCGAGCGTCGGGCAAAAAAAATCTCTCGCACGCAAACTCCCGCCGCCCGTTGATCAGCGCGTAGATCACGTGCAGCCCCAAATTCGACATGCCCACGCGATACTCGTTCGGGTATATCAGCGCAAATTTTTTCGGCGCGCCGCTTTTGAGCACAACGCCGCGCTCGCCGCTCAAGCGATATTTTAACAGCTCCGTTTGTCTCATTCAATCATTCTCCCGTCAAGGGCGGGGATAAAAAAAACGGGCTCGACGCCCGCCCTCACAACAATCTATTTCTTGACAAAAGTTTTATCAATGACATCGCCGACCGCGCCCGCAATCCCAAGATTCACGCCGTTCTCGACGAACTCGATGGCGCCGGCATTGCCCGCCGTCACATCGATGCGATCATTCGCCTTCCACGAAAGCGACTGACCTTGCTCGGCGGTGCCCTCATAAGCGACAACGCCGTCGACCGTCACCTTCGTCCAGCACCGATCGCTGAACTTCGCCTCGAGATTCACCCCGTCCGTCGAAGGAGCCGCGCTCGCCACGCTGGTCGCAACGTTCGTCGACGCCGGCTGCTGAGGTTCGGGCGTCGCCGCCTGCTGCTCGACCGCTTTGGTCTGCTCGATCGGAGCGGTCGCAACTTCGCCGCCGTTGGCGCTCGAAAAATAATACATCAGCCCGCCGACGATCGCGCACACCAGCACCGCCGCAATCGCCATCATCGACTTGCGATTGCCGTCGTCGCTCGACTGTTGAGCACGCGTCGCGCGCGGAGCCGGCGCAGCCTTTTGAGCCTCTGTCGACTGCTCGACCGCTCCGTCGCCGTCCGATTTCTTATCGGCAACCGCGGGCATCGGAGAAATCTCCTCGCGATATTCCCTAACCAGACTCTCGCCGTCGAGATTGAGGAAGTTCGCATAGTTTTTGATGAACCCCTTCGTGTAGACCTCGCCCGGCAGTTTATCATTTTCGCTGTTCTCTATCGCTTCGATGTAGAGCGCGCGGATGCTCGTTGCTTTTTCGATGTCTTTGATTGAAAGTTTTTGACGCTCGCGCTCGCGGCGCAAAGTATCGCCTACCATGTCAAAACATCCCCTTTCGGTAAAACATTATACACACATTGGCAGGTCAATTGCAAGCCTAAAATCGATCCGCCCAAAAACTCTTCAGCCGCTCCTTCAGTTGGCGCTCGGCGCCGTTGTCGGTCGGGCGATAATATCCGACGTGCTCGAGCGCCGACGGCAGATATTGTTGCTCGATAAAATGATCGTTGAAGTCGTGCGGGTATTTGTAGCCGACGCCATGCCCGAGCGCCTTGGCGCCCTTGTAGTGAGTGTCGCGCAAATGCTTCGGAACTTCGCCGCAATCCTTTGATCGGACGTCGCCGAGCGCGCGATCGATCGCAAGGTAAGCGGCGTTGGACTTCGGCGCCGAGGCAATGTAGGTGACCGCTTGCGCCAAAATGATGCGCGCCTCCGGCAGCCCCACGAATTGCACCGCTTGAGCCGCCGCGTTCGCCAACACCAACGCCATCGGCGCCGCGTTGCCGACATCCTCCGCCGCGCAGATCACAATCCGCCGCGCAATGAATTTGATATCCTCGCCGCCGTCGATAAGCCGCGCCAGATAATGAATCGCCGCGTCGGGATCGGAGCCGCGCATCGACTTGATAAAGGCGCTGATCACGTCGTAGTGGTTATCGCCCTTCTTGTCGAAACGACGAACGCGCTCGCCGATAATCTTTTCGAGCACATTAACCGTGATCTCCCGATCGATCGAAGCCGCCTGCTCGAGAATGTTGAGCGCGATTCGAGCGTCGCCGTCGGCGGTATCGGCAATGATCTCGAGCGCTTGAGCGTCGATCGCGGCGTCGAGCCCGCGTTCGGGATTTTCGAGCGCCGCGCGGAGTATTTTTTTTATGTCCTCGACCGTCAAGCGCGTCAATCGGATCAGTCGCACGCGAGAGAGCAGCGCCGCGTTCACCTCGAAAAAAGGATTTTCGGTCGTGGCGCCGATCAAAATCAAGCGTCCGTCCTCGACGTACGGCAGAAGCACATCCTGTTGCGATTTATTGAAACGATGAATTTCGTCGATGAAGAGGATCGTGCGCCGATTGTTGAGCCGCCGTTGAGAATCGGCGTCGGCGATCACCGCGCGGATATCGGCAACGCCCGCAAGCGCCGCGTTCAACTTTCGGAAGGCGCTGTCAGAGCCGTCGGCGATAAGGCGCGCCAACGTCGTCTTGCCGGTGCCGGGCGGTCCGAAGAAGATCATCGACGTGATCCGCTCGGAGTCGACGGCTTGTTTCAATTGAGCGGCGATGTCGCCTTGACCGACGAACTCGTCCAACGTCCGCGGGCGCATGCGCTCCGCCAACGGCTCAAAAAAATTGAGACCCGCCGGTGCGCGCGCGCCCCCGTCGAATGTCTCAAGGTTGTCGTGTATATTTTTTTTTGCCATATGAGCCGATCGTCAGTCGTCCTCGTCCGCTTTCGGAGCTTCGACTTGCGCCTCCTCAGCTGCCTCAGCCGCTTCCTCTTCCTCGGACTTGCGCTTCAACAACGGCTTGCTCGGGCTGATGGTTGAGATCGCGTGTTTGTAAATCAGCTGCTGCCGCCCCATCGACTCGAGCACCACCGTGAAGTTGTCGAAACCCTTCACGAAACCCTTCAGTTGGAAGCCGTTGATCAGGTGAATCGTCACCGGCACGTTCTCCTTGCGCGCCAGATTGAGGAAGTTGTCCTGCTGGCTCATAATCTTTGCTGCCATCATCAAATCTCCTTTGCGATTAATCTTCAGCCGCGCGGTGCCATTCGATGTACTTCATTCGACGGAACCACGTCGCCTGTCGTTTTGCGTAATTTCGCGTCGCCTGACTGACGCGCTCGATCGTCTCCTCGAGCGTCGCGCGCCCGTCAAGATACTCGAGCGTCTCCTTATATCCGATCCCGAGCATCGCCTGCGCGTTCCGAGCGACACCGCTGTCGAGCAGCCGCTTGACCTCATCGACCAGCCCGTTATCGAACATCGCCCGCGTCCGCGCGTTGATCCTCCGATAAAGCTCCGCCCGATCGAGCGTCAAGCCTATCACCGCCGCGTCGTAAACCAACTCACCCGTCCGCTTGTAATGACTGACGAGACTCTTCTCGACACGACCGTCGCTGTCGAGCGCATTGAACGCGTAACCCTCGATCAGCGCTTGAATGTAGAGTCCGGTGCCGCCGACCACAATCGGAATCCGATCCGCGCGGTTTAGCCGATCGATGATCGCCGTCGCCTGCGTCTGAAAATCGACGACGCTGAAAATCCGATCGGGCTCGAGGATATCAACGAAATGATGTTTCACCCGTTGAAGATCATCGACGGACGGCTTTGCGGTGCCGATGTTGAAATTTTTATAGACGAGCATCGAGTCGGCGGAAATGATCTCCGTGTCGAGCTCGAGCGCAAGCTCCATTGCCAGCGCTGATTTGCCGGTCGCCGTCGCTCCGAGAATGACGGCGAGCTTGGGCTTTTGCGCCGCGCTTGACCGCAATGATTGTATCGAATTAAAAATTTTTGTCAAGCCCTTACACCAGATCGATTGCCTCACCGGGCTTGACGATGTGGATTTGCGCGCCCGTCACGAAATACTTGAGCTGCATGGGATTTTGTTCGATGACCTTCCAAGTGTTATAATGGATGGGGATGAGGTGTTTGGCGCCGAGGAGTTTCATCGCCTTGCCGACGTCGGCGGGACCCATCGTGTAGTTGTCGCCGATTGGCAGGATGGCGTAATCGATCGAGTCGGTTTCGCCGATGAGTTTCATATCGTAGAAAAGCGCGGTGTCGCCGGCGTAGTAGATATTCTTGCCGAACATCGACACGACAAAGCCGCAAGCCACGCCGCCCGCAACGCCCGAAGAATGGAGCGCGGGAACCATGCGAACTTGACCGAAAGGCAATTGGAGCGTGCCGCCGAGATTCATGCCGTGCCCTTTGATCGCCTCATTGATGCGCGAAGCGCACAGCGTCAAAATTTCGGGGATCGCGATGATCTCCGCGCCGGTGGCGGCGGCGATCTCGGGGGCGTCGCCGATGTGGTCGTCGTGACCGTGAGTGATGAGAATGTAGTCGGCGCGCACGTCGCGATACTTGATTGCCGCCTGCGGATTGCCGCTCAGGAACGGATCGAAGAGCACCTTGTACTCGCCGTCGCTCAACAGAAAGCACGCGTGCCCATAGTAAGTGTAAGTCAACATAAATTTTCTTCCTCCCTTGATGGCGTTGTACTGCTTCAAACATTATAGCACAAAAAAATTGGAGTGAAAATCTTGATCGCATTACCGCAACTAAATATTTTTTCGTCGGCGCCGTCCTCGACGATGCTGCTGGTCGCCGGCGGACGTCCCCCGACCGTCGAGTGGCTCCGACAATGCTCCCGGACCGTCGAGCGCATTTGGAGCATCGATCACGGCATCGACGTCTGCCTTCAATCGAATGTGATCCCCGAGCTTTTGATCGGCGATCTCGACTCCGCGAGGAGCTCTGCGATCGATTGGGCGCGCTCAAAAAAAATTCCGATCGAGCGTCATCCCGTCGACAAAGATTTTACCGACACGCAACTTGCACTCGAGCGCGCCGCTCAACTCGAGCCGCAACCTGCCGTCGTGATCACCGGCGCCTTCGGCGGGCGCCTCGACCATCTTTACGCTAATCTCTTTACTTGCGCCCATGCGACCGTCTGCGCCTGCCTTGCCGATCAAGCCGAAGTCGTCTGCTTCGCCCGCACTGGCGAATCGATCACTCTCGAGCTCAACATCAAGCCCTTCGCTCTGTCGCTGCTGCCGATCTCCGAAGTCTGTCGCGGCGTTTCGATCGACGGCGTTCACTGGTCGCTCGATCGCGCGGAGCTTCGTCAATCGCTCCCGAATGCGATCAGCAATCGCGTCGAGTCCAAGCGCGTCAACGTTTCGATCGACGACGGCATCCTTGCGATCGCGCTGTCTTTTGATCAACGGTTGCAGGAATGAACAAACTTTTCGCGAATTGACTTCAATAAATGTTCGACGGGAGGCGCGCACGGTGAGTAGATTTTCCATCACCCAAAAATTATTCTTTGCTTTCGGGAGTGTGTTCGTTGTCATATCGTTGTTCGGGCTGTTCATCAATTTCTCCTTCAACAATCTCAGCAGCGAACGCTCGAATGTGCGCGACTGGATGTCGACTTCGGTGACGGTCGCCAACATCAATCAGAACCTGGCGGAGGTGCATCACAGCCTGCATATGCGCGTGATGTCGCCGACGGATGTGCAGCGGTGGAAGACCAATCAGGATAACAGCATTGCCAACATCGAGCGGTCCTTCAACGAATATCAGGCGGAGCTCAATGCCGCCGTCTACGACATCGAGGCGGAGAAGCAGCACGATCAGCAGATGATCGACAACGAATTGAGATTGTGGCAGGCGTATAAGAATCAGATTGCGCGGTTGGATCAGATGATGGCGGCGAACGATCACGCCGGCGCGCATGCATTGTTGCTCGGCGATCTCGAGACCGCATTTGAGGCGTTCGAGCGCGCGATGGAAGATGATCTCGAGGAATGCGGCGCAGGCTTGAATGCGGCGGTCGACGCATCGGAGCAAACGTTTTCGGAGTTCGAGCATCTGATTCACGTGATCGGGATCGTGATGGCGGTAATCCTGCTGATGATCGTACTGATCCTCGCGGCGCTGACCAAGAATATCAAAAGCTCGGTGGCTCAAGTGGTGCGCGTGACGGAGCGTGTAGCGACGGGCGATTTCTCGCATGACATAGTGACCGATTCCAATGACGAGTTCGGCATGATCCTGATGCATTTCAACACGGTGATAGGGCACATGCGCAAGGCGCTGGGCGACGTGAAGGCGGCGTCGGAGCAGGTGACGGTGAGCGTCGACAAAGTCAAGACGAGCGTGACGAAAACGGGCGATTTGATCCAAAACGTGGCACTGGCGGTGACGGCGGCCGCGGACGACACCAAAGCGCAGGAGGAAATGATCAGCGCGACGGAAGGGCGTGTGCGGTCGATGGTGCAGGGCGTGGAGCGCTCGATCACGGCGATGAAGGCGGGGCTGACCAGCGTCGAGGAGACGGCGAAGCACGCGGAGGTCGGCAACAAACTGGCGGCGGAGACGGTCGATCACATGAACGAGATTGCAAAGTCGGTGGCGGAATCCGCGCGGATCGTGCAAGAGCTCGGGGAAAATTCGAAGGAGATCGGCTCGATAGTGGAAACGATCAGCACGTTGGCGGAGCAAACGAATCTGTTGGCGTTGAACGCGGCGATCGAAGCGGCGCGGGCGGGCGAACACGGACGGGGCTTTGCGGTGGTGGCCGACGAGGTCAGAAAACTGGCCGAGGGCTCACAACAGGCGGTGCAGAGGATCGGCAACATCATCGGGACGATTCAAACTACAACGGAAAAGGCGGTCGAAACGATGAACGCCGGTCACGAACTGGTGCAGCGCGGGCGCGGCAACGTGGAGGCGACGGGCAATTCGTTTAACGAGATCGTGAGCATGATCCGCGTGGCGGAGGAAAATTCGATGCAGGTGATGGAGATCATCAGCGGGCTGCGCAAACCGATAGAGGACATCGTCAAGCGGTCGGGGCAAATCACGGAGAAGTCGCTCGAGGTCGGCAAGCGAATGGACGCGATATCGATTGCGACGGCGGAACAGGCCGAGAGCATCGTGGAGATATCCGCGGACAGCGATCTGATGACGGAGATGGCGGAAAATATGCGCGGCACGGTCAACGAGTTCAAAATTTGATGGCGAGGCGATTGGATGATAGAGATAAAAAATTTGACGTTGCAACTTGGGACGCGAAAAATTTTCGACGGCTTGAATTTCCGCGCGGAGGTCGGCGATAAGATCGGCATAATCGGCGGTGAGGGTTGCGGCAAATCGACGCTGCTCGATCTGATAGCGGATCGTGTGCTGCCGACGGAGGGCATGGTGCATATCGACGGCAAGGTCGTCACGGTCAATCGGGACATCTACGCGGATTTTTCGGAGATCAGCCTGGCGGAGATGTCGGCGGCGGAAAAATTCAAGCGGGCTCTGACGACCGCGCTCGACGATAAGAGTGCGGCGGACGAGAAGATTTTGTTGCTCGACGAGCCGACGAAAAATCTCGACAGCGACGATGTCGATCGACTGATCGATCTGCTCAAGAGCAAGCCGTTTTTGACGGTGGTGGTGGCGAGCAACGATCGATATTTTTTGAAGCGTGTGTGCAATCGGACGCTGACGTTGGGCGCCTCCGACGGCGACGAGTCGATTGTGATCAGCGAATCGGAGAATAAGATACAAAGCGGCGAGCCGATCCTCAACGTCGAAAAGTTGGCGAAGGTGGTCGACGGCGAGCCGGTGTTTCAACGCGTGAGCTTCACCGTCCGCGCGGGGCAAAAGGTAGCACTGGTCGGCAAAAACGAGATTGGCAAGTCGAAACTGATCAAGGTGCTGGGCGCCGACATTCCGATCAACAAAGGCAAAGTAACTTTTGCGGAGGGCGTCCTTCGAGCGTATATGCCGCGGGTGGTCTCGAGCGCGGCGGCGAAGACGGAGCTGTTCAAATTAAAAAGCCGCGGCGCGGATTTATTGATAATGGACAACCCGACGAGTTGTCTGGACCTGCCGACGATCAAGGCGCTCGAGCGGGCGCTGATCGAGTTCGACGGCACGGTGATATTTGCCGACAGCGATCGGGAGTTTATCCAAGCGATCGCGAATCGGATAATCGACGTGACGCCGGATGGAATAGTGGATCGGCTGTCGACGTACGACGAGTTCTTGAGCAATTATTCGGTGCGTCGAATGGTCGCCGAAAAATATTTTTCGTAGCACAACATTTTGGGAGGGCTGTGCAATGTATTTGGGGGAGCAAATCAAAAAGCTTGGCTTCGGACTGATGCGGCTGCCGAAGTTTGACGACGGTCGGTTTGATCTTGAGCAAATCAAGCAGATGGTTGATGAGTTTTTGGCGGCGGGCTTTACGTATTTCGATACGGCGTGGGCATATCCCGGCAGTGAGGACGCAATCCGTCAGGCGTTGGTCGAGCGCTATCCGCGCGAGAAATTTCAGTTGGCGACGAAGAACGCGGCGTGGATCAATTGCAAGACGCGCGACGATGCGATTGCGCAATTCGAGTTGTCGCTTAAGCGGACGGGCGCGGGCTACTTCGACTTCTATCTGCTGCACAATCTGGGCGTGCATCGGACGAAGTTCTTTGAGGACTTTGACCTGTGGACGTTTGTCGAGGAGAAGAAGCGCGAGGGGCTGATCAAGCACTACGGATTTTCGTTCCATTCGACGCCGGCGGAGCTCGATGAGATTCTCAACAATCATCCCGAGGCGGAGTTCGTACAGTTGCAAATCAACTATGCGGACTGGGAGAATCCGGCGATTGAGTCGCGCGGGGTCTACGAGGTCGCGCGCAAACACAATAAGCCGGTGATCATCATGGAGCCTGTCAAGGGCGGGATGTTGGCGAAACCGCCGGCGTCGGTCGAAGAAATTCTGAAGGCGGCAGAGCCGGAGTCGTCGTGTGCGTCGTGGGCGGTACGGTTCGCGGCGAGTCTCGACGGGCTTATCACGGTGCTGTCGGGCATGTCGACGATCGAGCAGTTGCGAGACAACGTCAGCTACATGAAAGATTTCAAAGGCTTGACGGCGGATCAGAAGGCGACGGTCGAGCGGGCGCGCGAGGAGCTGTCGAAAATTCCGATCATCCCGTGCACGACGTGTAATTATTGCGCGAAGGTCTGTCCGCGGAATATCGGCATCAGCGGTTCGTTCACGGCGATGAATTTCGTCCACATCTACAACGATCTCGAGCGTGCCAAGCAGCAGGAGAATTGGCTGGTCAAGATGCATGGCAAGGCGCCGGCGCGCGAATGTATCAAGTGCGGGCGTTGTGAGCAGGTCTGTCCGCAGCATATTCACATCAGAGACGAACTCGTCAAGGTCGACAAGGCGCTCAGCGCGTAATCAAACCGGCGGAGGTACCTGACGAATGATACGAGATGCAAGCTGTTACAACGTCGGCAGAGACACGGCAGTAAAACTTTTTTGGGATAACAACACTGAATATAACACGATGATGGTGGGCGCCGGTTCGTACATCGTCAAGGCGACGCTGGAGTTTGGCAACGGTCGACAGAGCCACGTACTGGTCGGCAATTACACGTCGATTGCGCATCAAGTTCTGTTTCTGACGGGCTACAATCATGATCATCATCAGACGACGACTTATCCCTTCGATGATTTTATCAAAAACAATCCGACCGTAAACTCTTACACCGAGGCAAATCGCTATCAGATCATAATCGGCAACGATGTGTGGATCGGGCGGGGCGTGACGATCCTCGGCGGTGTTCGGATTGGCAACGGCGCGGTGATCGGCGCGAGCGCGGTCGTCGCAAAAGATGTGCCGCCGTATGCTGTCGTTGTCGGCACCCCGCGCGGATCGTCAAGTATCGTTTCGAGCTCGATGTTATTGATAAGTTGCAGCAGATCAAGTGGTGGTATTGGGATCGAGTGCAAGTTTATGAGCGGTTGCCGCTGATTCGGGAGCCGCGAAAATTCGTGGAGCAATTCTACGATGCGCATTTTTCGATCCCGCCTCATCCTATTGTTGCTCGACTGAAGCAATTCAAGGCATCGGGCAAAAAGATTTATTTCTTGCCGGCGGACTTCGGAGTGCCGAACGCGGTGTACGGTCACGTTTTCGATCGCTACATTCAAACATTTACGGAGGCGGACGACACGCTGTTGATTATCGGTTATCCGAACGGTCAGGAGCCGGATCGCGAAAGATTAAAACTGCCGCCCGATCCGCAAACGCCGCAAGTCGGACTGATGCAATGCGATCAAACGGCACTGTTGAATGTATTGTCGATGACGGATGTGCTCATCACGACGCGCGAGTTCATATCGTTGGTGTGCGTCGACTATGCGACGGATTACGGCGCGGAAATAATTTCGGGGCTCGACGAAAAAGTATTCGAGCACAAAAAATTGCGGGAGAAGATTACATTCGCGGATGAGCCGCCGCTTTTGACGCTCGGGCTGCCGACGTTCAATCGATTGAAGTACCTTCGCAAGTCGTTGTCGGCGATATGCGAGGCGGTCGGCAACGATCGGCGCGTCGAAATACTTGTCAACGACAACGACTCGACCGACGGTACCGAGGAATTTGTTCGCGCGGCTCAACATCATTACTCGAATCTGATCTATCGAAAGAACGCGGAGAATCTCGGCGCCAATCGAAATATCCTCAAAATATATTCGACGGCGCGCGGTCGGTATGTCATGGCGGTCGGCGACGACAATCTGACCGTCGAGGCGATTAATCGATTGCTCGAGATGCTTGAGAGCGACACCGGCTCGAGTGTGATAATGCTGCGCAACGTCAAGAGAGACGAATTCGAGATGAGTGAAGGCAGCGGCACAGTCGAGTATATAAGGCAGGCGTCGTTTTGGACGACATACATCTCGGGGCTGGTGCTCAAAAAGTCGGCGCTCGATGAGATTGCCGCTCCCGACAGATATTCCGGCACGAATCTCGATCAAGTATATTTGCAGTTGACTATGCTGAAGAATTATCCGCGTTTTCGTATTCTGTTCGGTCGCATCTTTCGCCCGGGTTCGGGTTTGCATGTGCCGAGCGCGTACAACTTTGCGGAGGTATTCATCAAACATTACTTTGATATACTCGAGGAGAATGCGGGTCTGCCGCGCGAGGACATGTCGCACGAGAAGTTGCGCGTATTAAACGAGATGCTCCTACCGTGGTTCCGAAAAATTTCCGAAGGCGGAGTGAAATTATCGCTGGAGGGATTGCCCGAGATATTCGAGCGCTACTACGGAAGCGAGCCGTATTACGAAAAGGCGTTGGAAGCATTGAAGAAAATCCGCGTCCTGTAATGACAATCAAAAGAGCCGCCGGTGAGGGCGGCTCAATTTTTTTGCTTCGCGCGGAGCATCAGAGTTTGCTTTTGATCAGTTTGAAGAGCTCGGAGTCCGACGCTGCGCCCGTGAAATGCTCGATCGCCGCGTCCATGCCGTTCGCCTTGATATATTCCTGAACCTCGACCGCTTCTTTGTCGCCGTTGAAGTCGAACTTCAGCGCCGCCGCGATCACCGTCGCCAACGCCTCCGGCGTCTTGCCGCGCTCGATCAACTGCGTCGCCGGCGACACCAGCCGATCCTTCGGTCCCAATTTCCGTACCGGTCCGCGCGCAACCCTCGTCACCTCGTCCGACAAGAACGGATTCGCAAAACGACTCTCCGTCGTCTCGACATACTGACCGTGCTTCTCGGCATCGAATCCGTACTTCTCGATCAACAGCGTGCCTGTCTCTTTCCACACGCGCCGCGCCATCTCGACCACGTCCGCATTTTTCATCGCCGTGCTTATGTCTTTGATGCCCTTTTGATACGCCAGATACGCAATCGACGCATGCCCCGTGTTGACCGTGAAGAGTTTGCGCTCGATGTACGCGCCGAGATTGTCGACGAGCGTCATGCCCGCGATCACCGGCGCCTCGCCGACGATTCCCGTCGAGTCCACATCCCACTCCGCATACGGCTCGACCTGTACGAGTAATTTCTCCTCGTTCTTCTGCAACGGCACAATCCGATCGACCGCCGCATCGGGGAAGCCGATCAGCTTGTCGATCTTTGCCTTGGCGTCGTCGGGCAAATTATTATACACGAAGCCCTTCAACGCCGTCGAGCCGCCGACCATGTTCTCGCACGCAATGATGTTGAGCGGCTGTTGATTGACTTCGACGCGCTTAACCAAGCCCTTGGCGATATTCGGCGCGATGAACTTGAGGATGTTCGGTCCGATCGCCGTCGTAACGATATCCGCCTCCGCGATCGCGTCGAGCAACGCGTCAAGATTTTTCTCGCTGTTGATCGCACTGACGTTCTCGACCAAAATCCGCTGAGGATCGTCACCGACAATCTGCACATAGTACTTGCCGAGCTCGTTGATGTCATCGACCAGCGACGCCGCCACATCCACGAACGTCACGTGATAGCCCGCCTTCGACAGCAACAGCCCGATGAATCCGCGCCCGATGTTGCCGGCTCCGAAATGCACAGCCTTCTTCAAAACACTCACCCCTTATTTTGTAAACATCTCATAGAGAACTTTCGGATCGGTCGTCTTGTAGAGTTTCTCAAGCTGCTCGTCCGAGCACTCGTCCATCGTCATCGCGATATTCGCCAGGATCGCCAGATGATCGTTGTCCTTGCCCGCTATGCCCACCAGAATGTGCGCCACGTTGCCGTCCGCAAACTGCACGCCGTTGGGATATTGCATCACCACGATGCCCGACTTCTTGACGTACTGCTTGACCGCGTTCTCGCCGTGAGGAATCGCGATGCCCTTGCCGATGTACGTAGAGATATCGCGCTCGCGCGCCAACATGCCCTCGACGTACGGAGTGTCAACGTAGCCGCTCTTGACAAGCCGTTCGCCCGCCGCCTTGATCGCCTCTTCCTTCGTCACGCTCGGCAAGCCGACCACGACGTTCTCGATCAACAGCACGCCTTCTTTGACTTTCTCCTCGGGCGCCGCCTCCGCCGGTGCCTCCGAAGTCTCTACGCCCTTAAGACGCTCGCTGATCATATCATAGACGTTGTTTCGAGTAAAATCTTTGACGAAAATATGTTCCGCCTGCGGCGAATCGTCGATCGCGCGCTGCATCAATTTCTCGTGCGACACTACGATCTGCGCGTCCTTCGGAATGTTGCCGATCGCAAAGTTCTTGACCGTGATGTTGTTATAGCCGTCCTTATGCAACTTCTTGCGGAGCGCCGCCGCGCCCAACGCGCTCGAGCCCATGCCCGCGTCGCAAGCGTACACGATGAATTTGATGTCCTTGCCGTCGACCTTCTTCTCGGTCGCCACGCCCTTCGACGCCGCCTTCATTGCCTTCATGTTTGCCTGCGCTGCCTCGAGCGAGTCTTCGCTCTCCGCGTCAGCTTTCGCCGTCGCCTTGATGAATATCGACGCCACCGCGAAGCTCACGCCCGCCGCCACAACTACCGCCGCAATGTTGGCGAAGTACGCGCCCGGCGCCGTCATTGCCATGATCGCGATGAACGAGCCGGGAGCCGCCGGCGCTACAAGTCCGCCGCCGAGCAACGTCAGGGTGAACACGCCGCTCACGCCGCCCGCCATGACCGCCAGGATCAGGGTCGGTTTCATCAGCACATAGGGGAAGTAAATTTCATGAATGCCGCCGAAGAAGTGAATGATGACTGCGCCCGGCGCCGACGCCTTCGCGTTGCCCACGCCGAACAGAGAGTACGCAAGCAGCACGCCGAAGCCCGGTCCCGGGTTCGACTCGATAAGGAAGAACATCGACTTGCCGATCTCCTGTACCTGCTGCATGCCCAGAGGAGTGAACACGCCGTGATTGATCGCGTTGTTGAGGAACAAAATTTTCGCCGGCTCAACGACGATCGACACAAGCGGCAACAAGCCCGCGCTCACGATCGAGCCGACCGCACCGCCCAGCGCTCCCGTCAAGCCCGTCACCAACGGTCCGACGAAACTGTACGCCGCGCACGCCAGAATGCCGCCGATTATGCCCGCCGAAAAATTGTTGACAAGCATTTCAAAGCCGCCCGGGATCGAATCCTGCGCCGCCTCGTCGAATTTCTTGATCGCTATGCCGCCGAGCGGTCCCATGATCATCGCGCCCATGAACATCGGAATGTCCGTGCCCACGATGATGCCCGCCGTCGCGATCGCTCCGACCACGCCGCCACGATGCCCGTTGACTACCTCGCCGCCCGTGAAGCCGATCAACAGCGGCAGCAGCCATTTCGCCATCGGTCCGACCATTTCGGCGAGACTTTCATTGGGCACCCAGCCCGCCGGAATGAACAACGCCGTGATGAATCCCCAAGCGATGAACGCGCCGATATTGGGCATGACCATCGCGCTGAGGAAACGCCCGAACTTCTGCATGAGTTCCTGCATATCACTCAACCTCCAATCAGTTATACGATGATAAATCCTTTTAAAATTGTATTCGACGCGCGGGCGCTTTGCAAGTAAAAAACATTGAGGCGCGGGCGCCGCCATTGCGGACATTATTGAAGAGTAATTGACCCACCCGCCCACCCTTTAAAGGCTACGCCTTTAAGAACCTTAGTGGGGGCGCCGCCGACGCAGGGTGGGAACCTCTCACTCAATTGGGCGCCTACCGTCATGAGTGGGGCGGCGGTGGCGCCCTCATATAAATTTGGAGGCGGGACAAAAAAATTTAAGCGGAGCGCGTCAAACGCCGATAACCTTAACGTAATTACCAACGAACTTACACCACATCCATAAAGGAGTAGATTCATCATGATGCGTTCCCTTTTCTCCGGCGTGTCCGGTCTCAAAGTTCATCAGACACGCATGGACTCAATCGGCAACAACATCGCCAATGTTAACACCATCGGCTTTAAATCCTCTCGCACCACATTCTCCGACATGCTTAGTCAAACGCAGGCCGGCGCCGGCACGCCCACGGCAACCCGCGGCGGTACCAACCCGCGGCAGGTCGGTCTCGGCGTCAACGTCGCCTCGATCGATGTCATCTTCACCGACAGCTCCGCTCAATCCACCGGCAAAAACACCGACGTCGCGCTCAACGGCAATGCTCTCTTCGTCCTGCAGAGCGGCGACGAAAGATATTACACTCGCGACGGCGCTTTCGAGTTCGATGCTCAGGGCAATTACGTCCTGCCCGGCACCGGTCTTTTCGTTCAAGGTTGGAATGCCGTCGACGGCGCGCTCAACACCAATGCCGAGCCCGAAAACATCGTCGTACCTTCCGGCAAAACCATGAACGCCACCGCCACCAACCGCATCACCTTCAGCGGCAATCTCGACTCGGGCGACCCGCTCATCGCGTCGATCTCCTACACCAATGAGGACGGCGAGACCGTCACGCTCGACCCTAAAAAATCTTTCACCCTGCTTGCCGGCGAGGTCGAGAACGTCGATAACATCACCAAAGACACTTGGCAGCAGATTATCGAGCTCGTCGAGCCCGGCATCATCAATTCAACTCACGGCACGATTTCCATCCCGAGCACCGTTTGGGAGGATTACAATCTCGAGCAGCTTGCCGATCTCTCCGATGATCAGGTTGCGTCAAAGATCAATCAGTTCATCACTTCGATCAACGCCACTTACCTCCGCAACCGCACCAATGCCGACGGAGCCGCCGTCACGCTCAGTAACACCCCTATGATCTCCGCGCGCAAGCTAATGACCGATTACAGCGCGGCAAGCGGCGACAACGGCGACGTCAAGATTGCGATGGCAAATACCATTGACGATCTCAATGAGATTTTCGGCAACCTCGAACTGATTAAGCTCGAACTCGACAACAACGTCGGCACCATCATGCCGACCGGCAAAGTTACCGTCAAGTCCGTGCACGACGACGACGTTGCCAACGGTGAGACAAGCCTTCAAACTTATTACGAGATGGGCTTCGATCGTCTCGACACATCGGGCACCGTCAGCGGCGCCATCGTCACGTCATACGGCACCGTCGACACGAGCACGTCCCTGCGCAACGCCAAAAATATTATGTCGAGCCTCATCACCGATATCAACAAAATGATCCGCTCGATATCCTTGATGCCCGTCGACACTACCACCAATCCGCTCGATTCGTCGAAGATTTATCTCAACCTCACCGCCACCGATACCGGCGCCGCCGATGCGCTTGCCGCAATCAGGAGTCTGCAATTCGCCACCGACGGTTCCGATCTCTACGAAAAGTTCCAGCAGTTCTCGGAGCTGACCGATAATCTGTATGTATTGCATTACAGCCTCTATGATCCCAATCAGCCGACCAATCCGACTTGGGCGGATGCCAGTCCCGCGACCGTTTTGATCGGCGCGACCGGCAATCTCCGTCAGCCCATCGACATTTATAATTACATCAAGGCGAAGGCATATTATATGACGGCGGTCGATCAGTCGGTCGACAACAGCGGCTCGACGCCTACGACGACCACCACCGCCGTCAACTCTGACGTCTACGACCCGTTCTACGCGACCATCGACGATTACAACGACAGCGAGGCGACCGTCGCCGCCGTCGACGACACCTACCGCCAAAACCACAATTCCTACGAGTACGGCACCGACGACGAGCTCAGCTCGATCGGCTATTGCAATATCGTGGCGACGAAGTACAACGATCTTGCCAACGCCATCGACGCCTCCGACAGCAAAACCAAGGCGAATTACGATCGATATTACGAGAATGCGCGCGACCTGTACAATCATTTGCAGGCGACGGCGTACAACGCGGCGTTCGCGACCGACGGCAGCGATCTGTTGGTTATCGGCGGCGATAAATACAATAATCTGCTCGAGCTGATCCCGGGCGATGCCGAAAAGGGCGGCAATCCTCAAGCGACGTTCGTCGACGAGTACGCTTACACGGCGGCGCTCACCGACTACTATCACGCTCGACAGGTGCAGGCGGCGACCGCCTTCAACTCGATCCTCGTGGGTAAAGATTTGACGGTCGAGGGCGATGACGGCGTCGATATTCCGCTCGACGAGGACGTGCTGGATAATTACTACAGCAATAACACATATCAATTCGTGACGGCGACTTCGGCGTTCTTGACGCTCTCGGACGGCTCGCGTCGGACGGTGACGACCGGCACCTATCACGTCGGCGACAGCGTTCCGTTGACGACGGTGATCACGGTCTTCGACAGCGAAGGCGGCGCGCACAAGGTTCCGATCCTGCTCGAGAAGACGGATGCCAATAAATGGATGGCGTCATTGGCGAATGCGCATAAGGACTTCACCGATCAGGACGACCGCGACACGCTCAAGGTCGTTGAGATTACCGAGGCGGACGGCTCGATCACGACGATCACGATGCGTCCGATCGAGATTCTTTTCAACGGCGACGGCACGTTCAGTTCGGGCTCGAGCGACATTCAATTGTCTTACAGCGGATCGAACGGCGCGGATATGACTCAGGCGACGGTGGACTTCTCGAGCTTGACTCAATTCGACGGCAACTCGACGGCATATCCTTCGGCGGACGGCAACAAGGCGGGCGTGCTGACGAGCGTGGCGATTGACACCAACGGCATCATCACCGGCACCTACACCAACGGCTTGCGTCAACAGGAAGCGCAGATTGCGGTGGCGCAGTTCATCAACACCTCGGGCTTGACGAAGACGGGCAATACTTATTGGCAGGAGTCGAACAACTCGGGCGCGCCGAACATCAAGACGGCTCCGGATTTGGGCATAGGCGTTACGCCTTCGGCGCTGGAGATGTCGAACGTCGACCTCGCCAACGAGTTCAGCGAAATGATCATCACGCAGCGCGGCTTCCAAGCCAACTCGAAAATCATAAACGTGGGCGACGAGATGCTCGAGACGCTCGTCAACATGAAACGGTAATCGTTCCGCGCGGAGCAAAATTAAAAGAGGCGTCGATCGCGCCTCTTATTTTTTTTTGTGGTCGGGAGAAATTATTTATTGGCGTTGAGTCTGTCGACGAGCACTTGGATCGGTTCGTCGCCCGAGACGACCGTCATAATCGGTTGCGCGCCGAGATAAATCGTATTGCCGTTGGCATAAGCCTCCGACTTGGCATGCCCGTTGTGATACGCCGCCGCCAAATTCCCGAGGATAAAGCACGCCCGCTCCGCGCCGCTCATATCATCAGACCACGTCGGCGTCACGAACAATTTTTTGTTGACCGTGATCGTGCCGTCCTTTAGATTGATGTGACCGCCGCTGTACTCGGTCAGCTTTTTGATGTAATTGTCGCGGCGTGCCTCGCTGTTGGGATGATCCGACGGATTGAAGAATCTCGACAGACTTGACTGCTTGCCGTCGCCCATGATCTCCAAAAATTTCTGTTGAAGAGCCGCGCCCGCGCCGAGATTGTAATTGGTGTGCTGAAGGTACTCGAAAGCCATGTTGTCGGCTTCCCACTCCTGCTTCTTGGTCGAGTGCGCATTGATGTGGATGTTGGCGACGCTTGCCGCAAGAGACGGAGCAATGCCGCCGCCCGCCGCGATCGCCGCAAGGTTCAACACGAAAGTGCGATTGACGCTCTTAAGCACGCCCTTCTTTACGTGCTCCTTTTGACCGTGCCCCATCTCGTGACCGATAACCGCCGCAATTTCGTCCTCGTTGGTGATGTGCTCGAAAAGCCCGGTGTTGACCATCATCACGTGACCGAACGAGCACGCAGCGTTAATCGTCTCGTCCTTATTGATGAACCATTTATAGGGTTGGTCTTTGATCGACGGGTCGACCGCCGCCACGCCCGCCGTTAAATTCGCCATGATCCTTTCGAGTTTCTGATTGAGATAAGGATCTTCGTTGACGCCGTATTCTTTTTGGTACTCTTGAAAGAGCGCGGTACGACCTTCCTCGGTGTCGTTGAGCTGATTGACTTGTTTGCGCACGGAGTTGATCTGAGCGGCAATCGAGCCGAGCGTGAAGATGGCGCCGATGGTGTCGGCGGTGCCGGCGACGGCGGTGGAGACCACGGGAGCCGGCGCCGCGAGCGTGAGCGCGACCGCACCCGCCGTCAACAGAGCCGCCGTTTTTTTCCAGAGCCG